>JBBDIY010000040.1:14590-26688 GCA_040880185.1 Paenibacillaceae bacterium | reverse complement strand
TTTCTGGGGGTTAACGGAAGTTTCTTCCGCAAACCACTCACAATTACTCCATATTCACTTAATAAGTGGCTAATTTTTACTTACCCCGTAGCCTACGGAAGAAACTCGTAAGTAGCTCCGCGCATTCCTCTTGCAGCACGCCCTCCACGATGTCAGTTCGATGATTGAATCGATCCTCTTGCAGCAAATTCATGAGTGTTCCTGCGCAGCCGGCCTTCGGATCGATTGTTCCATATACAACCCGGTCGATCCGCGATTGCACGATCGCACCGGCACACATTGGGCACGGCTCTAACGTCACATAGAGTGTACAACCAGATAATCGCCAAGCCCCAAGTCGCTTACTCGCCTCGCGAATAGCAATCATCTCCGCATGTGCGGTTGGATCATAGCTTGTCTCTCTTAGATTATGTCCGCGTCCAACAATCTGCCCCTCATAAACAATGACGGCACCAATCGGAACCTCAGTAATGGCTTCAGCTTTTCGAGCCTCAACGATCGCCTTTCGCATCCAAAGCTCATGTTCAGTATCGCTTTTCATATCACTATTCAAATCACTGTTCACGTCGTTATTCACACCATTATTCACAAACGCACCTCATTATCACTTTAAGTACCTCATTTTTCACTTCAAGCATCTTATTTAGCATAAAACGTATAGAATATCAACAGAACAAGCATTCGTTGTTAACATGTTGTGGACAAGTCTGTGGATAAGTGGGTATAGTTATTGTATCGAACGTTCAGAATGTTGACAAGCTGTGGATGTTTCTCACGATCTTTGGATGTATTCGGATGTAGCTTGAGAATTGTGAATGGATCACAATGATCTGTGCATATAATGTGAAAGGAGCCACCAGAGTTCTGGGCTGAAAAAAAGCAAGTATATGCTTCCGAAGTAGTTTTACTCTGCAAAACTTTAGGCTTGTCACACTGTATTTTTCAGAAAGAGGTGGATCATGTGAGAGATGAGAAGGTTCTTTGGGAAGGCAAGCCATTCAATTACGGGATACCGAGCTTTACTCAATATAAGATTACGGATACACGTCTGATTGTTGAGAAAGGTGTGTTCACGAAAAAGCGCGAGGAAATTCGATTATTCCGCATAAGGGATATATCCTTGAAACGTAGCCTAATGGAGAGAATTCTAAAGATGGGCGACATCACCTTACAAACGACAGATACGACATCACCAATGTATACATTAAGAAACCTCAAGAATAGTATCGAAGTAGCTGACATACTCGGTGAAGCAGTAGAGAATTCGCGGATTAAGCACAAAGCGTTTGAATTAACGGAAGTTCAAACATAAATAGGGTACAATGTTTATGCGGTTAGCTCAGATGAACTACCTATCTCAACACGTTGCTTCTTCTCGACAATAGCTATAACGAGGAAACTTCCGCTGTTAACAGATATTCAGCAGTATTCACCAGTATGAGGATGATTTAGTAAAACGCCGTTTCTCTAATTGTCTTTTGTCTTGATTGTCATCTGATTTAGCACAATGAGAATGCATTAATTCCGTGTTGTTGGCCTCAATGGGGAATACATCCAAGGATTAACGAAACCTCGATACCTTATTGTGTGTTGCCGTAAGCCCAGTTGATAATTAGTGAAACCTCGTTAACTAATTATGTGTTGTGAAGCCTCCCATCTAAATTTCACGCTCACTTTGGGTGCAGGGCGAGCAATATAACTGAGTAAAGTGCATAATTTAGATAGGGTAAAATAACTACAGCTAGAACTGTGTATCAAGAGATAAAGATTAAGGGTGAATGATATGAATCTACGCAAGCTTAGATTATTCGACACGGAGAACGCGCTCTCCAGCGAGGATCGGGCCGAGTATGAGAAGGATTATGCACGATTAATTCAATCCCCGGCATTCCGTCGCTTGCAAGGGAAGTCCCAAGTATTCGGCGCTGGCACAGGGGATTACTATAGAACCCGATTGACCCATTCGCTAGAGGTTTCGCAAATTGCCAGGGAAGTGGCAAGGCGCTTGAGTAAGAGCAGCGCTTTCCTAGCCAAGAAGGAGCACTCAGGGCTCATGATGAACTCTGAGGTGGTGGAATGTGCTTCACTAGCTCATGATATGGGACACCCTCCATTCGGGCATAGAGGCGAAGAGGTGCTGAACCGATTATTGCAGCAGGAGCATGGATTGTCCTTCGAGGGGAATGCTCAGAATTACCGAGTTCTGATGTTCTTGGAGAAACGCGCCGGAAGTGGGAGCGGTCTTGACCTTACGGCAGCAGTACTATTAGCCATTAATAAATATCCATATTGTCTAGGTGAACAAGGAGCCGTTAAGGGAGTTTATGCGACGGAATGGGAAGGTATCCATTACCTGCGTGATGCATGGGGGATGCCGAGTGGTTGTGCAACATTGGAAGCACAGTTAATGGATTTGTGTGATGACATTGCGTATTCGACGCATGATATTGAAGACGGTATTCGTGCAGGCAAAATACAGATGAACCGCACCTTTTTCGAGGATGATTGGTTAGTCGAACATGTTATGCAAGAGATTGTGAATGACCACAGCAACGGTGATGTCGGTTGGGATCAAGTGGATATGAAGGCCATGGTCGAGATGGTGCTGGAAAATTATCTAACGCAATGGGAGACGATCTATGCCGAATGTGACCATGAATCGTCACGTACACGGCGTGAAATGAAAGCCCGCTGGGTTAGTAAATTTGCCAGCAAGGTCGGCATTATTGACGATCCAATAAAGGCCTGGAAGCGGGTAACCTTCGTCAGTGATGGTCAAGAGGACCTCGAACTGCTTCGTACGATGGAGATCGTTAAGAAGCTGGCATGGGTGACATTAATTAAGGACTTCCGGGTACAGCGATTACAGACAAGCAGCGAAATCATCATTAAGCGCCTATGGGAGAGCTTCAAGGATTATGAGACAGGCAGGCTGATCCTCCCGCCAGATTGGATCGAGACGTACGAGCATCATAAGAGTAGATGGCCTTGGGAAAGGCTTGTAGCTGATTATATATCAGGGATGACGGACTCCTATGCGGGTAAGGTATGCGCTGAGCTGTATGGGAGTCGTTCGGGTACGATATACGAGATGGATTAGCCATCGTCAGCTTATGAAACGCAGTTCTCCTCGTGGGGGCTTTTAATATTGCCGATCAGTGTATATAATTAAGAACATCTGAATCATTCGCTTGTTCGGGAATACAGAATTTTAATTGATTAAGGAGATTATACGAAATGGGTCTTTCTTGTGGCATCGTAGGGTTACCGAATGTAGGAAAATCAACATTATTCAACGCAATCACGCAGGCGGGCGCGGAGGCGGCCAATTATCCTTTCTGCACCATTGATCCGAATGTCGGTATTGTTGAAGTGCCAGATGAGCGGCTTAATAAATTGACAGAGCTCGTTGTACCGAAGCAAACCGTGCCAACCGCATTCGAATTTGTCGACATTGCTGGGCTGGTTAAGGGTGCTAGCCAAGGTGAGGGACTAGGCAATAAGTTCCTGCAGCATATTCGCGAGGTGGATGCGATCGTACATGTCGTGCGCTGCTTCCAAGACGAGAACATTACACATGTGTCCGGTAAGATCGATCCGATCAGTGATATTGAGACGATCAACCTAGAACTCATACTAACAGACATCGATACCGTCGAACGCAAAATAGAGCGATCCCGCAAAAATCTCAAAACTGGCGACAAGAAGGTTGCAGAAGAAGTAGCTTGTTTAGAACGGGTCAAGGAAATCCTATACGAGGATAAGCCTGCTCGTAGCATTGAATTGAATGAGGAAGAAGCACTCATTCTTCGTGACCTGCACCTGTTGACCATGAAGCCTGTACTTTACGCGGCTAATGTAAGCGAGGGTGAAGCGGGTAACTCCGATAATAATCCTTACGTACAGATGGTTAGGGAATATGCAACGAAGACGGGAGCGGAGGTTGTTCCCATTAGTGCACGTGTAGAGGAAGAAATCGCCGAGCTTGAAGGCGAGGACAAAGAGATGTTCCTACAAGAGCTGGGGCTCTCGGAATCCGGCTTAAACCGATTAATTCGCGCGGCCTATAAGCTGCTGGGTTTATACACCTACTTCACAGCAGGTGTGCAAGAGGTTCGTGCCTGGACGATTCGCAAGGGGACGAAGGCACCGCAAGCAGCGGCAGTCATCCATACTGATTTCGAAAAAGGCTTTATTCGTGCCGAGGTCGTCGGATACGACCATCTGGTTACAGCGGGCTCGATGAGTGCAGCTAAGGAAAAAGGCTGGTTCCGCTTGGAAGGCAAGGAATACGTGGTGCAGGATGGGGATGTCATGCATTTCCGTTTTAATGTATAATAGAGAGTACTCAGAATGTTGGAAAGGGATCGTTTACATATAACTTCCACTAATTCACTAGCAAAAACCCTTAAAAGCGTTGGGTATTTTGCCAGTAAAAGTGGGAAGTAATATGTAAGCCGACCCATAAGTAAAAAGAAGGCAAGGTGGGCATATGTTAGACCGATTACAATCGATAGCTGACCGTTATGACAAGCTCAGTGAGATGCTATGCGATCCAGACGTGAATAATGATGCGAAGCGACTGCGCGAATATTCCAAGGAGCAGTCTGACCTGCAGGATACCTATGAAGCTTATATGGCATACAAAGATACAATGGAGCAATTGAACGAAGCTAAGGCTATGCAGAATGAGAAGCTCGACAATGACATGCGTGAGATGGTCAAGATGGAGATCGATGAACTGACCGTACGCAAGGATGAATTAGAGGAGCAGCTCAATGTTCTGATGATGCCGAAGGATCCGAACGATGATAAGAACGTCATCGTGGAGATTCGAGGTGCAGCTGGCGGCGACGAAGCGGCTCTATTCGCTGGTGACCTATACCGCATGTATATGAAATTCGCGGATACACAAGGCTGGCGCACGGAGGTTATGGAATCCAATGTGAGTGATCTGGGTGGATTCAAGGAAGTTATCTTCATGGTCAAGGGCAAAGGTGCCTACAGCAAGCTCAAGTTCGAGAGCGGTGCGCATCGCGTACAACGCATCCCGACTACGGAGTCGGGCGGGCGTATCCATACCTCGACATCAACCGTCGTTGTTCTACCTGAAGTAGAAGAGCTCGAAATCGAAATCAAAGATTCCGATATTCGTGTCGACACCTTCTGTTCGAGTGGAGCGGGCGGACAATCCGTTAATACGACCAAATCTGCGGTCCGTGTAACTCACGTACCTACAGGAATCATTGCGACCTGTCAGGATGGTAAATCACAAAACTCGAATAAAGAGTTGGCGCTCAAGGTATTGCGCGCACGGATTTCTGAGAAGCTGATGATGGAAGAGGAAGCGAAGTACGCCGGTGAACGGAAGATCAAGGTAGGTACAGGCGACCGAAGCGAGCGAATTCGTACGTACAATTTCCCTCAGAGCCGTGTTACCGATCATCGCATCGGATTGACGTTGCACAAGCTAGAGAGTGTCCTGAATGGCGATATGGAAGAAATCATACAATCCCTAACGATGGCTGCTCATACCGATATGATGGAGCAGGGAGCGGAAGTGCACGGATGAGTAACGAGATTAACAATAACGAGGATCTAACCAGTAATAATAAGATAACACATAGGAATGTGGATTTAGCTGAAGTAAGCTCATCATTGACGATACGGGAAGCCTTAGTTGAGGCTTCTTCTTTTTTGGAAGTGCAGGGTGTGGCGGATGGCCGAAGTGATGCAGAGCTGCTTATGCAGCATATGTTGGGCTGGGATCGGTCAAGGTTGCTGTTAGAGTGGCGCGAGCTTTTTCCAGTGGCGCGAGCTGTGGAATGGGTAGAGTTACTACGCAGACGTGGAGCGGGTGAACCCGTTCAATACATACTTGGCGAGCAGGAATTCTACGGACTCCCGTTCGAAGTGAACCCAGCTGTGCTTATTCCACGACCGGAGACAGAATTGCTGGTGGAAGCGATCATGAAGCGTGGGCGAGAGATGTGGGCGGTTGAAGGAGCAGGACAGGATGACCAACCCGCAGACCGACCCGCAGACCGACCCGAAAGACCAGGACCGCTTGTTGTCGATATTGGAACAGGTAGCGGAGCTATCTCAATCAGCTTAGCTGTATTCAACCCAAGCTGGCAGCTTGTTGCAGTTGATCTATCCCCGCGAGCGATTGAAGTAGCCTCACGTAACGTGGCGAAGAATGGCGTAACGGGTAGAGTGATTTTCCACCAAGGTGACTTACTTGAGCCTATCATTAAGCTTGGATTGCGAGTAGATATCCTCGTATCCAATCCACCCTACATCCCATCAACAGACATTCCTGAACTCCAGCGTGAGGTGCGCGAGCATGAACCGATGCTATCGCTCGATGGTGGTGAAGATGGTCTGTATTGCTATCGCACCATGCTAGAGCAGATGCGGCGGCTACCGATCATCCCGAGATTAGTCGGATTTGAAGTTGGCTTCGGTCAAGCGCAAGATGTTGCCGCCCTCATGGAGAAATGCGGTTGGTGGAAGCAGATTGAGATCATCCTAGATTACGCTGGAATTGAGCGACATGTGATTGGATGCAACCTTGATACAAAACGACAATTCAGTTAAACTGTAAATACAGTAAAGACTCAAAAGAGAAAGGTGGACATATATATGGAAACCGTTCAACAAGTACAGAAACGAATGTTAATAAGCCTCTCCACCATTTCTAAGGAAATGAACTTGAAAGAGGGGGATTACGTTCGAATAGAGAGCAAGGATGATGGGAGTATTGTCATAACCCCTGTAGGCTGGCATACTAAAAGTCAGGAGTATTTCTGGACCGAGGAGTGGCAGCAAAAGCTTCAAAGCAGCAAGGAAGATATGGATGAGGGAAGATTTAAAGAGTTTAACGATATAGCTGAATTAATGAAGGAGCTAGGAGGACCCGATGCCTAGTGTCATTCTGACTAGCACGTTCAAGGTAGAATTCTTCGAGCTATCCGAGAATGAGCAGAAGCAAGCACGTAAAGCCATCCGATTACTGTCCGAGAATCCTAAATATTCTTCCCTACGTATGCATCGCGTACAGGGTACGGATTATTGGGAGATCTATGTAAATAAAGATATTCGGATTATTTTTGAACAAAATTCAGATATGTTTGTGCTTCACCTAATTGGACATCATGACATATTGAAGAAGTATTAATTAACCTAATTTTCACTAGATTCGCAAGTATAGCTTCCTCCCTTCTTGTCCACACTGTGGGTAGAGAGGGAAGGAGCTTTTTATAATGGGAACAAGAAAACAAGCGAGAGTCTACTTATACATAGCCTTTGCACTTATTATGCTAATCATGAGCTGGGAATCTAATCTAGCAAGCGCCGCACTGATGAACGCTACCATTCCAGAGCAATCCATTCGAATTCGAATACTAGCAAATTCTGATAGAGTTGAAGATCAATGGATGAAGAAAGCGATCCGTGACGCCATCACAGCCAACGTAAATTCATGGAGTCTGAATAGCAAGAACATAGAGGATGCGCGGAACGAAGTGAATAATCATCTGCCGGAGTTGAGCGCGTTGGTTGGCGGGCTGCTTGCTAAGTACGATTATACATATGGGTATCAGGTGGAGTTAGGTAAAGTTCATTTTCCAGCCAAAATATTCGGGAACGTCACCTATCCTGCGGGTGAGTATGAGGCGTTGAGAGTAACATTGGGTGCAGGTCAGGGTCAGAACTGGTGGTGCGTGCTGTTCCCGCCCTTATGCTTCGGAAGTGCGATTAAGGTCACTGCTGCGGATGGGATTGAATTGACCGAAAATTCTACTGCAACTCGTGTGTATCAAGCACCTGTGCAGGATGGCGACGATGTTGAAGTTAAATTCTTTGTTTGGGAGAAGACGAAGAAATTCGGTGGATTTATCAAGGGTTTATTCTCTTGATTGGAATGAGTGAGTAGAGAAGATGAGTGTGTGGAGAAGAGAGAGTGAGCAGAGTAGAGAAGATGAGTGTGTGGAGAAGCGGAGATGAGTGGTGAGGGTAGGGTAGGGTATCGAATGCTTTAGGGTTGTATCCCCTTCGCTCAGAAACAAGCTGACTTCTCACAGCTAGCTCAACCTTAATATTGCTGCATTCCGGTAATAGATCGAGTTTCACGCTAGAGTAGTATGAGCTAAAACTCACTTTGCTGAGTGAAGGGGATACAACTCATAAGGAGTAGAATATATACAGGTTATGGACGTTATTATGATTAGGCGGAGTAGGTGTTGACAGTGTTCTGGGATGATGTGGGAGGTCATTGTTGTGTTATGATAGAATAAGCAGTCATAACTAATTGTCACGAGGATGGTCGTTCACGCATGGATACGGAATATTGGCGAGTTGGGGATAATGAGACTATTGATGAGGCGGCGGCTCTCATTCGACAAGGCGAGGTCATTGCATTCCCTACGGAAACCGTATATGGATTAGGGGCGGATGCCCGTTCGACAGCGGGGGTGGAGAAAATCTTCGCCGCCAAAGGTCGTCCTGCGGACAATCCACTTATTGTCCATATTAGCGAGCTGGCGCAGCTGGACGAGCTGGTATTGGGTTATAACGAGACGGAACGACGGTTAATGGAGCGGCTGTGGCCGGGTCCATTGGCGTTGGTGCTGCCGGCTCGTCCGGGTGCGGTCTCACCGCGGGTGACCGCGGGTTTGTCCACGGTGGCGGTGCGTATGCCCGACCACCCGCTTGCGCTGCGGCTCATTACCGCAGCGGGCTGCCCGATCGCGGCGCCGAGCGCGAACCGGTCCGGCCGACCTAGTCCCACATGTGCAGAGCACGTGATGACGGATATGGAAGGCCGGATTGCCGGTGTGCTCGACGGTGGAGCGACGGGCATCGGGTTGGAATCAACGGTCATACAGGTTACCGCGGACGGCAGGCACATTCATGTGCTGCGTCCTGGCGGTGTGACCGCCCACGCACTGCGTGCAGCAGCGCCGGGGGCGACAGTCGTCGATGAAGCGTCGACGATCAACACGACCATTGAGAGCCCTAGCAGCGATAACCCGGTTAGTCGATCAGGCGGGAATCTGAGCAGCATGGACTTGGCGAGTCCGGTGCTGTACAATAGCATCCCCCGCTCGCCTGGGATGAAGTACACGCACTACGCGCCGCAAGGGCGCTTGATCCTGGTCCACAGCGCGGACCAGGACACCGAGCGCGTGGCGCGCTACATCCACCAAGAGCTCGACCGAGTCGGCGCTCTTGGCGAGACCACGGGCGTGCTGACCTTCGGTCGTCACGCCACCGGATACCGCGCGGACGTCGTCGTCCCGTGCGGTAGCTGGCAAGAGCCGGCGGACGCTGCCCGCGGGCTCTATGCCGCATTGCGCCGATTCGACGAGCTCGGCGCAACCTACATCCTGGCCGAAGCCTTCCCAGAAGAAGGGCTTGGCCAGGCGATCATGAACCGGCTACGAAAGGCGGCAGGTGAACAGGTCTACCTCCCGTAGAACAACCGCTCCTAAGATTCGGCAGCCCTCTAGTCTAATCTCAAGGTTGTCCGCATAAGATGTGGATAACGGAGGGATTTGGACATGGTCACTGCGACAGCTCAATGGGGGCAGCTCACTACAATCGTGATCATGGCGATTGCCTTGGGGATGGATGCGTTCTCGTTAGGAATTGGACTAGGCATGAGGGGAATTCGCCTTCTACATATCGTATATATTAGTATGGTAATCGCCATTTTTCATATATTAATGCCATTGATGGGCATGTTCACTGGACATTATGTCAGCACCATACTGGGCGGAGTTGCCGTCGCAACGGGCGGAGGTCTTCTGGTGTTACTCGGGTGTCATATGATTTATAGCGCAATGAGCAGTGGAAGAACGCCTTATTTTGACATATTAACGGTCTGGGGGGCACTATTATTCGCTTTATCCGTCAGTATCGACTCGTTCTCGGTAGGTATCTCCCTCGGTTTATTCTCCTCAGAAATTGCCACGACGGTTATTCTCTTTGGTATATTTGGTGGAGTCATGTCTGTTATGGGGTTGTTACTAGGTCGTAGAGTGGGCAAGTGGATGGGTGAGTATGGGGAAGCCTTCGGTGGCGTGATTTTGCTCATTTTTGGTCTCAAATTTCTCTTCTGATAGCTTCGCATACTAATATGATTCATTTTGCCGTATAATAAAGATAAATGAAAATGGTTCGAAAACTTTCAGGAGGAGTATGATCATGAAACGCGTTCTATTCGTATGCACTGGGAATACTTGCCGAAGCCCGATGGCTGAAGGTTTTTTTCGTTTGTTCGCTGAAGAGAGTGGACTCAATGTTGAAGTCCGGTCTGCTGGTATATCCGCAGTAGATGGTATGCAAATTTCCACGAATGCGGCAGTCATCTTACGTGACAAAGGTGCGATTCCTGCAGCAACCTCTCGCGAATTGTCGGCAGAGCTGACGGAGTGGTCTGATCTCATATTAACGATGACGACGAGTCACAAGAAAGAATTGATCCAACAGTTTCCGAGCACGATAGATAAAACCTTCACATTGAAGGAATTTGCCTGGAGTGATGCGATAACCAGAGCGAAGCTTGAAGCTAGAGAGCAGTTGATCTCGGAGCTACAGATTAAGCAAGCCTTACAACAGCCCATTACAGAAGCAGAGAAGCAACAGCTTGTGGAGCTGGAGCAAGAACTGCCGGCTATGGATATACTCGACCCCTTTGGCCGTCATTTGGCCGTATATCGAGATTGTGCATCGGAGATTGAGACTTCAGTTAAACGAACCATTGAGCGGATGAACGGTAAGCTTTAAACGTCTTTACAATCACAAGGGAATAAGCTATTCTAATAATATTGAAAGTCAAGGCTCGATGTTACTGGCGACTCGTGGGTATAACCACAGTGGAGCATCGAGTTACACGGCCGGTCGCCTGGGCAGAAGAGCATTGATGCATCGCAGATGCAGACTGCTCTTTTTCTTGTTCACCAATTTTTAATAGTAGCTGTTATCGGGTAAACTTATTCATGAACAAACTGTCATATGCGAACTATAGGAGGCGATCATTCCATGAGAATTGCGATTGGTGCAGACCATGCGGGCTATCGGCTGAAAGATGTCGTTGCCCCATTCATCGAGTCACTCGGGCATACGCTTGTTGATGTAGGCTGCAATTGTGCGGGTTCTGTCGATTATCCAGATTACTCCGTCCCTGTCTGTGAGATGGTGTCATCGGGGAAGGTGGACCGCGGTATTCTCATATGCGGTACAGGCATCGGCATGAGTATTACTGCGAATAAGTATAAGGGCATCCGCTGTGCACTTGTTCACGATGCATTCACGGCAAAGGCGACAAGAGAGCATAATGATACGAATGTATTAGCGATGGGTGAGCGCGTGATCGGTCCAGGTGTAGCGATGGATATTATCCAGATTTGGCTAGATACGGACTTCTCAGGTAACGAACGACATCAGAATCGGATTAATAAAATAACGGCCATCGAGAACCAATCATGACAGCGAACAAGGTGATAGCGGATCAAGTGGAGACGGTATTACGGGAGCTGGTTCAACGAGGGAGCATCACTGCTGGACACATTATCGTGATCGGTACAAGCACAAGCGAGGTCATCGGTCAACGAATCGGAACAGCAGGCGCTAAGCATGTTGCTGAGCAGATCTATGAAGGTGTCGAGCGAGTGCGCAAGGATACAGACTTCTACGTCGCATATCAATGCTGCGAGCACCTGAATCGTGCGTTAGTTGTGGATCGTCGAATGCTACTCCAATATGCACTCGAAGAGGTAGCGGCGATTCCCGCCCCCAAAGCTGGTGGTGCTATGGCTTCTCACGCTTACCGCGCGATGGAACAACCGTGTCTGGTCGAGAAGATCCAAGCTCATGCAGGTATCGATATAGGCGATACGCTGATTGGGATGCATCTTCGTCCGGTTGCCGTTCCTGTTCGACCAACGCTTAGAAGGATCGGGGAGGCCAACGTCAATATGGCATACACACGACCGAAATTTATCGGCGGAATTCGCGCCATTTATGAGTTGGAAGCCATTAAACACACATGTTAGTCACGACAGTTTAATTTACAGGAGGGCTTTCTCGATACG
>JBBDIY010000040.1:0-14490 GCA_040880185.1 Paenibacillaceae bacterium | reverse complement strand
GATCGACTTCCAATTAAACTCCCTTGTTTGTCACGACAGTTTAATTTACAGGAGGGCTTTCTCGATACGGATCGACTTCCAATTAAACTCCCTTGTTTGTCACGACAGTTTAATTTACAGGAGGAATTATCATGGAACATTTACGCAAGCAAGACCCAGAAGTCATCCAAGCCATGCAATTGGAGCTCAACCGTCAGCAGGACAATATTGAGCTGATCGCCTCAGAGAACATCGTTAGTGAAGCAGTTATGGAAGCAATGGGTACCGTATTAACGAACAAATATGCAGAAGGCTACCCAGGCAAAAGATACTATGGTGGTTGCGAGCATGTTGATGTTGTAGAAGATTTGGCTCGCAATCGGGCGAAGCAACTGTTCGGTGCAGAGCACGCCAACGTTCAACCGCATTCCGGCGCTCAAGCGAATATGGCTGTGTATCTAGCCGCGATTAATCCAGGAGATACCGTGCTTGGCATGAACTTGGCCCATGGTGGACATCTTACACATGGTAGTCCAGTTAATGCTTCAGGTATTTTTTATAATTTCGTCGCTTATGGTGTAGACGAGCAAACATCAATGATTAACTATGATGAGGTTCGAAAGCTGGCTTTCAAGCATAAGCCTCGTATCATTGTAGCGGGTGCAAGCGCGTATCCACGTAAGATTGATTTCAAAACATTGAGTGAAATTGCCAATGATGTAGGAGCTTTATTCATGGTCGATATGGCGCATATAGCTGGTTTAGTAGCGGCTGGATTGCATGAAAGTCCTGTACCTTATGCGCATTTCGTAACAACAACTACGCACAAAACCTTACGCGGCCCGCGTGGTGGACTCATTCTCTGTCGCAAGAGTTGGGCTGCCGCGATCGACAAAGCCGTATTCCCTGGCTCGCAAGGCGGACCATTGATGCACGTGATCGCTTCGAAAGCCGTAGCACTTGGAGAAGCCTTGCAGCCTTCCTTCAAAACCTATGCCCAGAACGTCGCGAGCAATGCTCAAGTGCTTGCCCAGGCATTAACGGCTGAAGGCTTGAACCTGGTTTCCGGTGGTACAGATACCCACCTGATGCTGATGGATACCCGTAACTTGAACATATCGGGCAAGGAAGCCGAGCACCTGCTCGATGAAGTACGCATTACCGTGAACAAGAATGCGATCCCGTTCGATCCGACCAGTCCATTCGTAACAAGCGGTATACGTATCGGTACACCAGCAGCAACGACTCGCGGTATGGATGCTGACGCGATGAAACAGATTGCCAAGATCATTGCGCTAACCTTGAAGAACCCAACAGACACCGCTGCACATGACAAAGCACGGGCGATGGTCAAAGAATTAACGACCAAATTCCCGTTATATGAAGGTTTACACTACGTTTAACTCATAGTTTCTACTCATTCGAACCTCTATCCCCTTCGCTCAGCAGAATAGTGGATCGACGAACTCCCCCGAGATGATTTCATTCTCTTTGAGGGAGTTTTTTCTGAGTGAAGGGGATACAACTCTAAAGGAAAAGAAGCAGCACATATTTTTGCCGCATCCTATCAAATCGTTCGAGTCTTTTATTTACGGTTTGTGGTATACTAAATTGGGCAATTTACATATTCGGACGATTAAATCTTACCGTATAGGAGTCATGACCATTCATGGGTACAGTAGTTGTTTGCGATCATCCATTAATTCAACACAAGCTTACATATATTCGAGATCAGCGAACGAATGCCGGGGACTTCAGGGCGCTCGTAGATGAAGTTGCCACATTGATGGCTTATGAGGTTACTCGTCATATCAAGCTTGAACCGATTGAAGTAACTACACCTGTAACGACGACAACTGGCTATGTGATATCAGGCAGGATGATCGGAATAGTACCCATCCTTCGTGCAGGATTAGGCATGGTTGATGGTATTCTCAAGTTACTTCCAGCCGCCAAGATTGGTCATATCGGTCTTGCACGCAACCCAGAGACGCTACAACCTGCTTGTTATTACATAAAGCTGCCTATTGATGCACCAAACCGCGAGTTCATAATAATCGACCCTATGCTCGCCACTGGTGGGTCTGCGAATGAAGCGATTAGGCTGCTTAAGGAGAAAGGCTGTACCCAGATTCGACTCATGTGCCTGATTGCAGCACCCGAAGGGATTGCCGCTGTCTCAGACAAGCATCCGGAAGTCGACATCTACGTAGCCGCTATTGATGAGAAGCTGAACGATCATGGATATATCGTTCCCGGGCTCGGGGACGCAGGGGATAGGTTATATGGAACTGATTAGGAGGCACAATCATGCGAAAGATTAAAGTAATGACCATATTCGGAACGAGACCTGAAGCGATCAAGATGGCTCCACTCGTCCTTGAATTAGCCAAGCATCCGGAGCGTATTGATTCGAAACTATGCGTAACTGCTCAGCATCGAGAGATGCTCGATCAAGTGTTAGATGTGTTCGGTCTTGAACCAGATCACGATCTGAATTTAATGAAACAGAATCAAACCTTAACTGAATTATCAGTTCGTGTCATTCAAGGGCTTGAATCCGTCTTTGCCAATGAGAAGCCAGACCTCATTCTTGTACACGGCGATACATCAACAACATTTCTCGCTAGCTATGCTGCCTTCCTTCAACACATTCAGGTTGGTCATGTGGAGGCTGGTTTACGTACTTGGAACAAGAGCTCCCCGTTCCCAGAGGAGATGAATCGTCAGCTAGCTGGTGTATTGGCTGATCTACATTTTGCCCCTACACAGTGGTCTGCTGATAATCTTCGACGGGAGAATAAACAAGAATCCTCGATCTATGTAACAGGGAATACGATTGCAGATGTTATGCCGTACCTCATTAAAACCGATTATACACATCCGATCCTAGATTGGGTACAAGGTCGAAAGCTGATTCTACTCACAGCGCACCGCAGAGAATCAATTGGGGAGCCGCATCGTGCGATATTCCGCGCAGTACGCAGAATCGTTGAGGAATTTCCGGAAGTCGTTGTCGTATTTCCGGTTCATCCGAACCCAGCGGTTAAACAACCTGCACATGAGCTGCTCGGTGATCATCCGCGTATTCGCCTTGCCGATCCACTCGATGTAACCGATTTGTACAACTTCTACCCTCACACGCATCTGATCTTGACTGATTCGGGTGGGCTTCAGGAGGAAGCGCCAAGCTTTGGTATTCCTGCACTGGTTCTACGTGATACGACAGAGCGACCTGAAGGTATTGATGCGGGTGTGCTTGAGCTTGTTGGCACGGATGCAGAGCTTATTTATAAGAGAGCGCGTGCACTTCTTTCAGACCCTATTTTGTATAATAAAATGAGCCAAGCTTCGAATCCATATGGAGATGGTCGAGCATCCGAACGTATTGTTGAAGCGATAATCCATCATTATGATAATAGCTATCCACGGCCCCTTCCCTTCCTACCGGGTCAATCTTAAAGGTTGTGCCTGAGAACCCTTGATTTTAAAAGAATTTTAGAGGAATGTTCACGAAATGTTTGGTATTTAATAAATTGACAAACCTCACATTACTTCGATACAATATACGAGGATTATTAGGAGTGATAAGCCCTAATGAAACAGGAAAAAAGACCGGATGACGATCCTTGGAAAGCAATTGGATTAATGGGCGTTGTCGGGGTCACATTAGCTGCTTGTGTTAGTGGAGGATTCTTGCTAGGGAAGTACATTAGTGGAATGTGGGGCGGCATATTTACGGTATTGGCTGGTGTGATAGTAGGTCTGGCCGTTGGAATCATGTGTATCATACCTATGATACGACAATACACGGGGGACTGACCATGAATAATCTGTCTACGCTTGTGAAAACCGTTACAAGAATATTCCTGCTCGTTCTATCCATCTCTTGTCTTGCTTGGGCAGTCTTACCACAATACGCTGATATGATCGGCGGGCTAATTGTCGGCGTGATCGCTGGAATGATCAATGTATCCCATCTATCATGGCGTGTGCATCGGATGACCGGTTCAATTACGAATTCACAATTACCCAAAAAAGCTCCGATCGGTTTTTTCTTCCGAGCTTGCGTCGCACTCCTTGCGGCGTTGATTGCATCGAAATCTCTACACCTTTCTTTAGCGGCACTTAGCGCCGGATTAATTGTGGTACCAATTGTAATACTCGCGGTAGCTTACTTCTTGAATCACAGAGGTAATCCTGCGTAACCTATTAGAGAAAGGGGTGATAACAAAATATGGACCATATTTCACCTATTATTGAGATCGGTGGCTTCAGACTTGATCTTGCCATCGTATCTATGATTGTTCTCTCTAGTATCATCGTATTCATATTGGCTCGGCTAGCTGTGCGTAATTTGTCGATGGACAAACCGTCTGCTATGCAG
Source organism: Paenibacillaceae bacterium (assembly GCA_040880185.1). Classification (GTDB taxonomy): domain Bacteria; phylum Bacillota; class Bacilli; order Paenibacillales; family UBA4045; genus UBA4045. The sequence continues at coordinate 10,124 of JBBDIY010000040.1, read as the reverse complement.
AACTTTATGGAATGGACGGTCGAGTTTGTCGAGAACATTATCGGCACTTCGATGAAACTCGAAATAGGTCGCAGGTTTCTTACACTCGGGATGACGTTGATTATGTTTATCTTTGTCGCGAACTTACTCGGTATACCCTTGCAATTCGTAACGGAGCTACATGAAGATACAATCTTTATCCAAGATGAAACTTGGAATGATGTAGCAACGAAAGCGGAGTCCAAGGGCGAAGAACCTCATGTTCACGTAGCTTGGTTTAAGTCTCCAACAGCGAATGCTGCTACCACAATGGGACTTGCATTAATGGTCGTATTCCTAACCCATTACCAAGGTATGCGTAAGAACACTAGGCATTATTGGAAGCATTACATTGAGCCGTACCCAGCCTTCTTACCGCTTAATCTGATTAAAGAAGTTTCCAAGCCACTATCGCTTGGCTTGCGGCTATTCGGTAATATTTTTGCGGGCGAAGTGATGATTGGCGTCATACTTGGTTTAGGTATAATCGGAATACCAGCTTTAGTCGTGTGGCAGGGTTTCAGTTTATTCATTGGAGCCATTCAGTCATTCGTATTTGTAATGTTGACCATGGTTTACATGTCACAAACGATTGTGCATGAAGATCATTAAATAGAACGAGGCTGTCATGACAGCCATAAAATTTGAGGAGGAAATTTAGAATGGGAGCATTAGCATTAGTAGCAGCAGGAATTGTATTCGGATTAGGAGCACTTGGTGCAGGTATTGGTAACGGTTTAATCGTTGGTCGAACAGTTGAAGGTATTGCCCGCCAGCCAGAATTAAGAGGAACACTACAAACAACAATGTTTATCGGGGTTGCCCTCGTAGAAGCATTACCGATTATTTCACTTGTATTAGCGTTTATGTTCTACGGTCTAGCGGAATAAATTTTACAGACTCGGCTTATATATTGAACGTTTGTTCCAGCTTTAAGAAAGGAGTTGCATTCAGCAATGGAATTTTTATGGGAAAATTTTCTAATACAAATTGTTTCGTTCTTAATTCTATATGGGTTGCTAAGCAAATATGCTTTCGGCCCCTTGATGAGTCTCATGCAGAAGCGTCGCGACCATGTAATAGGTGAGTTAAAGACAGCTGAAACGAGCCGTTTGGATGCTGAGAAGCTCTTTGCAGAACAGAAAGAAGCTTTAAATCAAGCACGTAAAGATGCGTTTGATATTATCGAGCAAGCTAGAACAACTAGCTCTCGTCAAGCGGATGAAATGATTGCTAAAGCTCGTAATGAAACCGTACGTCTGAAGGATGAAGCGGTTAAAGATATCGAGATCGAGAAGAACAAGGCTATTGCTGCACTGCGCAGTCAAGTTAGCGCAATGTCAGTTATGATCGCTTCGAAAATTATCGAAAAACAAGTCGATGAGAAATCTCAGGAGCAATTGATTGAGCACTACTTGAAAGAAGTAGGAGGTCAATCATGAACAGCCACCAAACCGTAGCGAAGCGTTACGCGAAGGCTTTGTTCGAGATTGCCAGCCAGCAGAACATCACCGGTGAGGTGGAAGAGCAGCTGAGGGCGCTTGTCACAACCATTCAGGGTGACGCGGATATAGAGAAATTTCTACATCATCCGAACATTTCCGTTTCTGTAAAGATTGATGCTGTTAAGAGCGGCTTTAAAGGCGGTCTTTCCGATGCAGTAGTGAATACGTTACAGCTCTTGCTGGAGCGCGGACGTGAAGCTAGTATACCTGCTTTATCCGAAGGGTATGTCAAGATTGCGAATGAATCATTAGGTCATGCCAAAGCAGTCGTTAGCTCTCCATATCCACTCAGTGATAAGGAAGTCGAAGAAATTACGACATTTTTTAGCAAGTTGTCTGGAAAGAGCATACGTCTGGAACAACAAATAGATAAGAGCTTGCTTGGTGGCATTCAAGTGCGCATCGGTGATCGTCTATATGACGGAAGCCTGAAGAGCAAGTTAGCCAATTTACACAAATCATTGGTGAATTCTACAGCAATATAAGATTCTGAATTTACATTCAGATTGGAGGCGACATTCCTTGAGTATCAAACCGGAAGAAATTAGCACGTTGATTAAACAGCAAATTGAACAATATAAATCGGAAATTCAAGTAGTTGATGTAGGTACAGTTATTCAGGTTGGTGACGGTATTGCTCGTGCACATGGCTTGGAAAACGTTATGTCTGGCGAGCTTCTGGAATTCTCTAACGGCGTTATGGGAATGGCCCTTAACCTTGAAGAGAATAACGTAGGTATCGTTATCATGGGACCTTACACAGGAATTCGTGAAGGCGATCAAGTGAAACGTACCGGTCGTATTATGGAAGTACCTGTTGGTGAAGCCATGCTTGGCCGTGTTGTGAACGCACTTGGACAACCCATTGATGGTAGTGGTCCAATTGCATCAACAGAGAATCGCCCTATTGAATCCCCTGCACCAGGTGTAATGGCGCGTAAATCCGTTCATGAGCCGATGCAAACCGGAATTAAAGCGATTGACTCGATGATCCCGATCGGCCGCGGTCAACGCGAATTGATCATTGGAGATCGTCAAACGGGTAAGACAACGATTGCCATTGATACGATTGTTAACCAAAAAGGCCACGATGTTATTTGTATTTATGTTGCTATTGGTCAGAAGCAGTCGACGGTTAGTGGTGTTGTTGAGTCTCTTCGCCGTCAAGGTGCATTAGATTACACCATCGTCGTTTCCGCTAGTGCTTCCGAGCCAGCTCCACTACAATACTTGGCGCCTTATACAGGTTGTTCCATGGGTGAGTACTTTATGTACAAAGGACAGCATGTCCTCATCATCTATGATGACTTGTCCAAGCAAGCTGCAGCATACCGCGAATTATCCTTGTTGCTCCGTCGTCCTCCAGGTCGCGAAGCATATCCAGGTGACGTATTCTACTTGCATTCCCGTTTACTCGAGCGTGCAGCTAAATTGAACGATGAATTAGGTGGCGGTTCTATGACCGCATTGCCATTCATCGAGACACAAGCGGGTGACGTTTCCGCGTACATCCCAACGAACGTTATCTCCATTACAGATGGCCAGATTTTCTTGGAAGCTGATCTATTCTATTCCGGTCAACGTCCAGCAGTTAATGTCGGTATCTCTGTATCCCGTGTAGGGGGTTCAGCTCAGATCAAGGCAATGAAGAAGGTTGCTGGTACATTGAAGCTTGACCTTGCACAATACCGAGAGCTTGCGGCATTCGCTCAGTTCGGTTCTGACTTGGATAAAGCGACTCAAAATCGTCTGAATCGTGGTGTGAGAACACTTGAAGTCTTGAAGCAGGGCGTTAACCAGCCTCTGTCTGTTGAGAAGCAAGTCATTTCCATCTACACCGTTACTAGAGGCCATCTGGACGAAATTCCAGTACAGGATATTCGTCGCTTTGAAGGCGAATTCCTAGCTTTCATAGACTCGAATCATGGTCAAATCTTTGCTTCCATTCGTGATACCAAAGATTTAACTTCAGATAATGAAAAAGCGCTTATTGAAGCTATTGCGACGTTCAAGAAGGGCTTTGCAACTTCGGTTTAAATGTATACAAGCTTCGCCATGAAATGGGTTTGTCTTAAGGCAAGCCCGCCAATGAAGGTGGTGACAACTTTTGGCTAAGGGAATGCGCGATATTAAGCGCCAAATCAAGAGCGTCCAGAATATGAAACAAATTACAAAGGCTATGGAAATGGTCGCTGCATCAAAGCTGAAGAGATCCGAGAAAGCGGCAACGGCTTCTAGACCTTATTCAGACAAGATCAAAGAAGTGATCGCAAGTATAGCTGCTGGTGGTAATAATAAGCATCCGATGCTGCAAAGCCGCGAGGTGAAGAAAACGGCCTATCTGGTCATCACTTCGGATCGTGGATTAGCTGGTGGCTATAATGCGAATGTGCTTCGGAAGGTTATGGCAGCGATTAAGGATAATCATAATTCTCCGGACGAGTACGCGATATTAGTGATCGGACGTAAGGGACGAGATTTCTTCAGAAGACGGAATATTGCGATTGCTGAAGAAATTACGGGTGTTCCGGATGCACCCAATTTCGCTGATATTAAGAGTATTGCATCAGCGGGAGTACGTGGGTTTGAAAAAGGTAATTATGATGAACTGAACCTGGCTTATAACGAGTACAAGAATGCTATGACTCAAGAGCCAGTGATCAAGCGGATTCTTCCTCTCAGTCAAGACGAGTTCACAGCAACATCAACTAGCTATGAATATGAACCGTCGGCTGAAGAAGTGTTGAATGTGCTATTACCGAAATATGCAGAGACGCTGGTATTCAGCGCTATGCTTGAGAGTAAGGCAAGTGAGTTTGGAGCTAGGATGACGGCTATGGGTAACGCAACGAAGAATGCGACGAAGATGATTGCCAGCTTTACATTGGCATACAATCGCGCGCGTCAAGCTGCGATCACTCAGGAAATTGCCGAAATCGTTGGTGGCGTAAACGCACAACAATAACCATAAGGAGGTACAAGCATGAGCAAAGGACGCGTAGTTCAGGTTCTAGGACCGGTTGTTGACATCGAATTTGAGCAAGGACAACTGCCCGATATCTTGAACGCGATTAAGATTGAGAGAAAAGCGCAGAATTCAGGCGAGCGCGATATTAATATAACCGTAGAAACTGCAACCCATCTTGGAGACAACATGGTACGCTGTGTAGCTATGTCATCCACGGATGGTCTTGTTCGTGGTACGGAGGCTGTAGATTTAGGCCGGCCGATTACAGTTCCAGTAGGTCCAGGTACACTTGGACGCGTTTTTAACGTACTTGGTGAACCAATCGACAATGCGGGTGAAGCTGATCGTTCGATCACTCATCCGATCCATCGTCTGGCACCCGCATTCGACGAGCTTTCTACATCCTCGGAAATCCTCGAGACCGGCATTAAAGTTATTGATTTAATCGCACCTTATGTTAAGGGCGGTAAGATCGGACTATTCGGTGGTGCGGGTGTAGGTAAAACCGTTACGATGCAGGAACTTATTCACAACATTGCACAAGAGCACGGCGGTATCTCCGTATTCGCAGGTGTAGGTGAGCGAACACGTGAAGGTAATGACCTTTATCACGAGATGAAAGACTCTGGCGTTATCTCGAAAACGGCGATGGTGTTCGGACAGATGAACGAACCACCAGGAGCTCGTCTTCGTGTAGCCTTGACGGGTCTTACTATGGCTGAATACTTCCGTGATGAAGAAGGTAAGGACGTACTACTGTTCATCGATAACATCTTCCGCTTCACGCAAGCAGGTTCAGAAGTGTCTGCTCTACTCGGACGTATGCCTTCAGCGGTAGGTTACCAGCCGACGCTAGCTACTGAGATGGGTCAGCTTCAAGAGCGTATTACCTCTACGAAGAAAGGTTCAGTTACATCGATTCAAGCGATCTATGTTCCTGCCGATGACTATACAGATCCGGCTCCAGCAACAGCGTTTACGCATCTGGATGCGACAACTAACCTTGACCGTAACATTGCAGCCATGGGTATTTTCCCAGCGGTTGATCCGCTGGCGTCATCTTCTCGTATTCTAGCTCCAGAAATTCTGGGCGAAGAGCATTATCAAGTTGCACAAGGTGTTAAGAAAATTCTACAGCGCTACAAAGAACTGCTCGATATTATTGCCATTCTTGGTATGGATGAATTGTCAGATGAAGATAAGCTGATCGTTCTTCGTGCAAGACGTGTACAACTGTTCTTGTCTCAGCCGCTTCACGTTGCTGAACCGTTCACAGGCTTGCCAGGTAAGTATGTGCCGGTTAAAGAAACAATACGCAGCTTCAAGGAAATTCTTGATGGTAAGCATGATGAACTTCCGGAACCAGCGTTCCATAATGTAGGATCGATTGAAGAGGCCGTTGAGAAAGCGAAGACGCTCTAATCGGCCAACTAGGAGGGTGAACGCACTTGAGTACCGTTAAGTTGGAAATTGTTACTCCGGAACGCAAGGTTTACGAGAAAGATGTAGACATGGTGGTTGTCCGAGGAATAGCAGGCGAGCTAGGTATTCTACCGAACCATATTCCACTTGTGACTCCGCTAAAGATTGCACCAGTGAAAGTTAAGTTCGGTAATCAAGAGGAATTGATCGCAGTCCATGGCGGCTTCATGGAAGTGCGCAAGGACAAGATTGTTATCTTAGCTGAATTGGCTGAGCTTCCAGATGAAATTGATCTGGAGCGTGCACAGAGAGCGAAGGAACGTGCGGAAGGTAGATTGAAGAGTAAGGACGAATCTGACTTGGTTCGTGCTGAGATTGCACTTCAAAAAGCGGTTAATCGAATTAATGTTTCAAATAAACATATTTAGTATTCTAGACAACCCCCGCCATCTGACATCTAATGCTGGGGTTTTTTTTTCATGTTGTAATCCCCACAGAAAGGTTGGATAATGGATGAGCGTGGAATGGTTCAGCCGATCTTGATTATATTTTGACATAAAAAAGGGGTTATGTGCATTGTATAATCTATTGATTGTCGATGACGAGGAGATTGCGATCAAAGGGATTGTCCATGGGATAGATTGGTCGGATTTGCCCATTCAACATATCTTTGAGGCGATTGATGCGGAGGAAGCGAAAGAAATTTTCAGACTTAACCCGATCCATGTACTCTTGTCTGATATTGATATGCCCAATGATAACGGAATAGCTCTGCTGCAATGGGTAAGACAGGAATCGCCACAGACGGAGACTGTATTCCTCACGGGACATGCAGATTTCAAGTATGCGCAGGATGCGTTGAAGCTCGATAGCTTCGACTACCTATTAAAGCCTGTAGATCACGAAGTACTTAAGACGACGCTCATGCGTGCTATAGAGAAAATCCAACATAACGAAGAGCAGGCACAGTTTAACAAGACGTATCAGCACTACTATCAGCAATGGAATAAGCAGCTTCCTATCCTCTGTGAGCGCTTCTGGCAGGACCTGCTACAGCAGCGTATTCTGTTAGGGGCCGAATCCATTGGCAGTTGGTTTGAACTGTATGATATTCCTCTCCATGTGGATAGTCTAGTTCAAGCTGTGCTCATTAGTATAGAACAATGGCAAGAGCCGTTGAATCATAGAGACGAAGAGATCATGACATATGCCGTCAAGAATGCGGCGAATGAATTTATACTGAAGGGCTTTGAAGGTCAGGTGATTCAGGATACGAGTGGTATTGTTATCGCCATTCTATATGATCCGCCCGAGGATACATTAGTTCGACTGGAGGAAAATTGTCGATCATTCATCGAGAAGTGCCAGATGTACTTGCACTGTCATATCTCCTGCTACATTGGTAGAGATACGAAGGTTCAAGCGCTGCGAGATGGGATTCAGACCTTAATTGAGATGGAACGCAACAATCTAACTCACAGTAACTCCATTCATCTGGAGCAGGCTTATAAGAAACAAGAATCGACGGCGATTGGGAAACCCGTATTCGATGATTGGGCTGTGCTATTGGAGATGGGCAAGAAGAATGAATGGATCAGCAGGATTGAAGATAGCTTTACGAGCATGAAGGAAGAGCAGGTCGACCATCTTTATCTAGAATCTTTCTACTATGGGTTTGTTCATATGATCTATAATACGTTTCAGAAAATGTCTGTGCGCATGGAAATTGTGTACCCCAATGGGGAATGGCGCGAATTTACTCAGGCATCGAAATCCATTGATCGCATGAAGACGTGGGCTGTGTTAATGGCGGAAACCGCCTGCTCGCATCTGACCGATCATGGTAAAGAGGTTTCTATTGTCATCAGCAAAGTCATGCATTTTATCGAGGATCATCTTTGTGAGGAATTCAGTCGTGAGGACATTGCGGCCCATGTATTCCTTAACTCTGCCTACTTGTCACGCTTGTTTCGGAAGGAAACGGGAGAGTCATTATCGGATTATATTCTTGACGCACGTGTGAACAAAGCCAAGCTTCTGCTAGAGAAGACGAACAATAAAATCAGTGATATCGCCTCCACAATAGGGTATGATAATTTTTCTTACTTTGCCAAGATGTTCAAGAAGTCCACAGGAGTGACGCCTCAGGAATACCGTAAGAAATTTCAGGATATATAGTAAGCTCAGCATACTGAGTAGTTTGTTAGAATGCCCTTATTTGATAAGTCCTATGTTACACAAAACTTTTAGGAGGGCGGCTCACTGTGAAACGTTCCATCAAGACGCAAATCATTATTAGCTTCTTCGTTGTACTGATTCCAGTGGTGGCATTCCTCATCGTGAATAATTGGTATGCTAAGAACACCGTACACGATAAAGTATCTGAGACGTATAAGAATACATTGGATATCTTCGTTAGTGAGACGGATCGCAACTTGTATGCGATCAATGATTACTTGATTAAGATGGCAACTCTGGACTGGGATCTCAATTTGTTAATGTCCTATCCATACGGAAGTGATGAATATGTGTTAACGAAGATAAGAATTCAGGATATCATCAATCGAGATGTATTATTCTTTGGTTTGATGAACACGGTATTCATATATCATGAGAATGATCTGATGTTAAGCACCTCGGAAACTGAAAACTATGGTCTAACAAAGCAAGCATTAAAGAGGAATATAGACGGCATCATAAAGAATGACAGTAAGAATATGCAGAGCAAGTGGATATTATGGCAAGATGATCTTATCTCCGGAACGGATTTCCTCGTCAAGGTTGCACCTGTTCCAAATCGAATAGGATTATATGTAGGTGCCATTATTAAGATTAGCGATATTCTGGATTTACTAGCCATCCAATGGGATGATGGCGGTATTGGACATAGTGGAATTTATCGTCGTGACGGCATTAGGTTAGCTGAATCCCTGGCGAACGAGACTCCAAAGGTTCCGTTGAAGGATTTGATTATTGAGAACAAATCGTACCAGACGGTGAAGAATAAAGCAGATAATGAAACTTACATGGTCATGAATCGTTCGAGCGGAGTTGTCGATATGACGATTAATGTCGTTATCCCCGAAAGCTACATGCTTCAAGGCTTACCGTACTTTCAGAAGGCGACCTACTTTATGATTGTAGGGTTAGTGCTGATTTTCGCGCTCTACCTGTTCTTTATACGGCAAATGATTTTCAGTCCACTGCAATCCTTAATTGGTGGGATGAAGAAAATATCGCTCGGAATGCTGGATGTTCGTCTTCAAACGAATGAAACCGTCGAGTTTGTATTCCTTGCCAATACATTCAACAATATGGCTGAGCAGATCAAGACACTGAGAATCGGCATGTATGAGGAACAGCTTCGTGCACAGCGGATGGAATTGAAGCAGCTGCAAGCCCAGATTAACCCTCATTTCTATATGAATAGCTTGAATATTATATATAATAATGCCGTGTTGAAGGACCATGACTCTGTCAAGAAGATGTCGCTTCATCTAGCGGATTACTTCCGTTTCATTATGCGTGTGAATCGCGACGCCATTACATTGCATGAAGAATTGAAGCATATTGAGAGTTATATTGAAATTCAGAAATTCCGATTCCCGAATAAGCTTTCCTGTGAGATTACTGTTCCTGAGGGTATGATGTCTCTAACCCTTCCTGCGTTATGCTTGCAGCCATTCGTAGAGAATGCGATTATCCACGGTTTTGTTAATCGCAGAGAACCTTTCCGTATTACAATTTCGGGAAGGATCATGAACGAACAATCTGAATCATATTTAGAATTAGCTGTTGAAGATAATGGGATTGGATTCCCTGATAAGATTCTGAAACAGCTGAATGGAGAAGGCTGGAGCAATCCCCTGCCGCATGCCGATACGAGCAGTGTAGGTATACAGAACGTTATTCAACGATTAAAGCTGAAGTATGGCAGCGAAGCACACGTTACATTCAATAACAGTTCCATCAGCGGGGGAGCTGCTGTCTATATCTGCATACCCTTTCAACCAGAAGTGGAACCCATAACAACAATAGAGTAGCTGATATTGGAACTTCAGCATATAGAATCTGTAATCTTAAGGACGCCGTCAGGCGTCCTTTTTCAACTTTGTAAGATCTATAGTTTACGAAGTAAGACCTTTAGTTTTTTATGTTGGCTGTGTTCAGGAAAATTGTTGCTTACACACTCATAAAGCGGGCTTGAAATA
>JBBDIY010000039.1:0-27799 GCA_040880185.1 Paenibacillaceae bacterium | reverse complement strand
TATGTTACAACACTAAACCTCGATTGTCGGTTGCTTAACCTGTTGACATTGGATTACTAACCACTAATTCAATTATTGATATCCAGGCTATTATTGAGAACAATCGTGGAGGCATACGAAAGCTTCCAGGAACGGTATTGAAAAACCATACAACAGGTGAAATCATATACGTTCCTCCTAGCGGTGAACAAGAGATTCTGTTGCTGATGTCCAACTTAGATATATATATGAATGAAGATTACGATCAAGTTGACAATTTAGTAAAGCTAGCAGTTATGCATTATCAATTTGAGTCGATTTATCCGTTTTATGATGGGAATGGTAGAACGGGTAGAATCATTAATGTATTATATTTAGTCCTTAAAGACCTGCTTGACAGCCCTATTCTCTATTTAAGTAAATTTATAATCCGAAACAAGAACGCATATTATAGGTTACTGCAGGAGGTACATCGTGATGATAATTGGGAGGATTGGATCTTATATATACTAGAAGGAATTGAGCAGACTGCTGAAGAAACTTTAGTCTTGGTTAAAAGGATTAATTCAGTTGTTGCACAGACTGCAGAAGATATTCAGAAGGAATGTCCTAAGATATATTCCAGAGAACTACTTGATCTTCTATTTTATGAATTCTACACTAAAATTACTTACATAGAAAATGGCTTGAGAGTTACTCGTAAGACAGCATCAAGTTATCTCGCAAAGTTGGAAGAGGCTGGATTCCTTGAATCTCAGAAGGTTGGCAAAGAGAAGATTTACATAAATCGGCGTTTATTTAATGTTGTTCAAGAAGCGGGGTACTCCTAAGATTGCAGGGACAAATAATGTGGTGCTACTGATTCTGACCTCGACTCATACGGCTTAATGCGAATTGAACGAAGTTGCGGACTTGCGGTGCTAATAGGTCTTCACTGCGGTAAACTAGACTAATGTAGCGGTGATTTCGGTATTCGGGTAAGCTCCGCATAAGCAGTTCCCCTGTTGCTGTCTCGCGGATTACACTTCTCTTCGGCAATACTCCAACGCCTATATTGAACTTCACGACTTCCTTTATAGTTTCGATAGCACCAAGCTCCATGATGTGTCCGAACTGCAGTCCGATTTGGTTAGCCCACTGATTTGTTAATGTCCGTGATGTGGAGCCTGATTCATGGAGAAGAAAGGTTTGATTGACTAGATCCTGAACTTGAATCTCGTCAAGCCTGGCTAATGGATGTGCTGGTGAGAATACAAGCATCAACTCGTCCTCCATTAACCGGTGGATCATTAAACCCTCTTCCTCGATGTCTGGAAGTGATACGATCGCCGCATCGACTTCAAACTGCTTAAGCATAAGGAGTACTTTATTCGCTTGGTTGACCGTAATCAATAATTGCATCGCAGGATTCATTGTTTGGAACTCCTGCAAATAAGGAGGGATAAAGAATGTGGCGGGTGTATAACTAGCTCCTAGGCGCAGCTTTAACTGTGTCACTTTACGTCGCTCATCCATTCGCATCTTCGCTTCCTCATTCAGAGCAATGATTCGTCTCGCATATGGCACTAACTCTGCAGCAGCCTCTGTAGTCCGTAAATTTCTATTATGCTTGTGAACGAGATTTACACCTAGTTCGTCTTCTAACTTACGCAGATGAAAGCTTACGGTAGGCTGAGTTATGTCGAGCAATCCTGCAATTTCTTGTAATGTTCTTCCGTTAGCAAGTTCGATTACGATTTTAAGCTGCTGCATATTCATGAGTATCCCCCCTCAGCAAATTATAGATAAAATGAATATAATAATAAAGAACTATATATAAACTTAATAATATATTCACGTTCAATTAACACTTTGTTGATTATTCACAGTTACGATATAAAGGTAGCAAATCCAAGTGTTGAGGGGAGAAAGAAAATGAAAAAAGGTTCAGCACGGTATAATGCACTCATATTAATGTCTGTAGTTATGATGATTATTGTGTCAGCATGCGGGGGAACAAACAATGCGGTAAACAACAATTCAATTGCAGCTGCGGGCGAACAACCAGCGAATACAGCAGCAAAGCCAGTAGAAGTGAAAGAAGAAGTGAAAGAAGAAGTGAAAGTAGAAGTAAAGGATGAAGGTACATTAACGGTGTATTTGAATGACTTTGATGAAATGATCGGTCCTATGTTCGAAGAAGCTACTGGTTATAAGGTTGAACTGGTTCCTGGTAACGGCGCGGAGGTTATGTCGCGAATTCAAGCAGAGAAAGGCAACCCTCACTGGGATGTCGTCTGGATCGATGCAATGCCTTCTATCTACGGTCTTGGTAAAGATGGACAATTGCTAGAAGGCTGGTCACCGAATAACATAAGTAATTTGACAGATGCTTACAAGCAATATGTACCTGAGCAACAATACTACTATCCAACGGGAGCTCATGCAGCAGGTATCATTGTTTACAACAAGAACGAGCTGACTGCTGAGCAAGCACCGAAAACATGGAGCGATTTCTCCAAATCAGAATATAAAGATGTGATCGGTATGGCTGACCCAGCTGTTGCTGCACCGGCATTCCCGTATGTTGCATGGTTCTTCAATCAACAGGAAATGGATGGAGGCAAAGCTTACTACGATTCTTTATTCAGCAACGGATTGCATGTATATCCGAAAAACCCTAACGTAGTAACAGCTCTAACCTCAGGCGAGCTTAAAGTAGCTGCTTTGCAAGAATCCAATGCTTACAAAATGGTTAACAAAGGTGATCCGATCGAGATTATTTGGCCAGAGGAAGGGGCCCCTGCTTCTGTTCGTGTAGCTGCTATTCAGAAGCAAACCAAAAATCCCAATGCTGCCAAAGCTTTTGTAGAGTTTCTGCTAGATCCGAGAACGCAGCAATTGCTAATTGATAATGGGGAAGAATCTTATTTCGAACCATCTGTAAAGGATGTAACACCAAAAGCAGACCGCAATCCGAACGCCAAGCTGGTTGCCGCCGACGCAGCATGGGCATCCGAGCATGAAGCTGAAATTAAGCAATGGTTCGCTGATAAGGCTGTTCAATAATCCTTATGCTTCGAAATTATGAGAATCGAATAGGATGGTCAACTAGTTTAATACTAGCCATCCTAGTGATGTTTCCCCTGGCAGCGGTGATTATCCAAGTCATCCTGCCGGGGGTATTCTTTGGCGAATGGCGGCTGGGGAATTTAAACCTGCTACTAGAAATTTTTAGAAGGCCGTTGTGGCAGAAGTCTCTGGAGAATTCAATTGTACTGGCAGTTAGTACAACTATTCTTGGCACACTGCTAGGCGGTATTCTTGCAATGATTCGCTCGAATTGGCGATTCCCAACAGCCAAGCTGCTAGATGCCTCGGTGTGGATGCTGCTGATTACACCTTCCTTTATCCTATCACAGGGCTGGGTGATGTTCGCGGCTAAGAACGGCTTTGCTGTCCAGCTTTTTGGTTGGGATTGGGTTCCGACTGCTGTATTCCAACCTGCAGGCTTGATAATGGTTATGACGCTTAGTAAATTTCCTCTTGCTTACTTAAGCGTGCACGCAGCTATGGAGTGGAAGGTAGATCAGTTATCGGATGCCGCAAGGCTGTGCGGCGTTTCAGCACTTCGAGTTTGGCGTACGATTCAAGCTCCGCTCCTATTGCCGGCTTTCTTGGCGGGTGCGGCACTTGTTTTCATGGATACGATCGGCGATTTTGGACTTCCTGCCTCGATTGCAGCCATATATCGCTTTCCGACGCTACCATACTCCATTTACACGGCCATTTATACGTCGCCCATCCGTTTTGATATGGCGGGTGTATTGTCCTTCTACCTAGTGCTGCTTATTTCTTTTGCTATGCTTCTACAATTTTACGCCACGCGAAGCTCGCGTTACGATTTTTTATCAGCTCGAGCTGTGCCAACAGTGCCAAAATCCGCAGGTAAGTATGGTGTACTATTAACGGTATTAAATATTATATTTTTGCTAGTTGTCATCGGTATTCCGCTCGGCGGTAATCTGTTGATGTCGATTTTCCGTACACAATCAGCTGGATTGAGCTTGGACAATCTGACATTATCCCATTATGCGGCATTATTCGAAGGTCGTCAGGAGCTACTCATCGGACTCAGACGTTCGTTACTGATTTCCGGCTCCGCGGCAATACTTGGATTGCTAGTAGGTGTGATGGTCTCGTACGTTCTGACCTATTCCACGTTCCGTTTCAAGCGTTGGGTTGAGGTATTCTCTCTCGTGAGCTTAGCTGTACCTGGTGTAGTGCTTGGGATCGGATATATTTTCGTATGGAATCAGAGGTGGCTTGAACCGCTGGGACTCTTGCTCTACGGTAAACCGGCCATACTCGTATTGGCGGCTATCGCAGGCGCTATTCCTGTGATCACACGGATCATGGTGGGCGCTATGGCTAAGGTGCCGCGCAGCTTACTCGATGCCGCGCAGCTACAGGGAGACTCCTTTATCAACCGATTTAGACTGATTCTGGTGCCGTTAGTCCGTGGAGCGCTTCTATCCGCAGCGCTCGCGGCATTCGGATCGAGTGTGTTCGACCTCGCTGTGAATTCGATCTTGTTTCCTCCGAATTACATGACGTTGCCGGTCACGATCAACAAAGCATTCGAGGATTTGAATTTCGGATATGCCTCTGCAGCCACAGTAGTCGGGGGTGGGATTGTGATTATCATCATCCTTCTGCTTGAGCTGTTACTTAGAAGAAAAGGGAGGGCTGTATCGATATGAGCACCTCAAAGCCACTATTAGAAATAAGGGAGCTTACGAAAAGCTTCGGCTCGTTCCAAGCACTTTTAGGTATTTCTTTTGATATGCATGAAGGTGAAATTATTAGTGTGCTAGGACCTTCGGGTTGTGGGAAATCGACACTGCTGCAATTGGTTGCTGGACTGACTCAGCCCGATGGGGGAGAGATTACACTTAGCGGCGAGACGATTGCTTCACGGAAGAGGATGATGCCTCCTGAGAAGCGGGGTGTCAATATGGTGTTCCAGGATTATGCCCTGTGGCCGCATATGAATGTATTCGACAATATCTCTTATGGATTGAAGCATCAGAAGATGGGTCGGGATGCGATACAAGGCCGAGTGCTGGAGCTGATCAATATGCTGCATCTGGATGGTTTGCAGAAACGGCTGCCGCCACAGCTCTCAGGCGGGCAGCAGCAACGGGTTGCGATTGCCCGTGCACTTGCAACCAGACCGCGTTTGATGCTCTTGGACGAACCACTATCCAATTTGGATATGCGTCTTCGAATTGAGATGCGTACCGAGATGGCCTATTTGTTCAGGCAGCTCGGCATGAGCGTCTTCCATGTCACGCATGATCCCGATGAAGCGTTCGCGATGGCGGATAGACTGTTGATACTGCGGGGAGGAAAGATCGATCAGATCGGTACACCGCAGGAATGTTATTCGAAGCCGGCAAGTCGTTGGGTAGCTAGTTTACTAGGTGCCATTAACCATGTGAGAGGCGAAGTCGTTCGAACCGCAAGCGGTGTGGCGTTAAGAATAGGCTCCACTATTCTGGAAGGAAACGTGGGAGAGAGTGGCATGGCATGGACCGACGGGAGCCAAGCTGAGGTCTTATTCCGGCCTGAGGATTTGAACATTACAAGGCAGCTATCTCTGTCTGAAGCGGAAGACTTCGAAGGCTTGTCGCAGCTTAATAATGTCCATAACGAATTGGTTATGAAGGTGATGTATTGTACTTTTGAAGGAAAACGATGGCGCTGTAAGGTTGAATTAGCAGACGGGACTAGCATGTATCTGCTTCATGATCAACCGCTTGAACCCCATACTGTATTATGTGCTTCATTGTCCAAACAGTTCGCATATCTCTACTTGATCGAAGAGGACTAATACGATGCACAATGATAAGAAGGAACCTCGTTTATTGGTTATCTCGGACATACATGGTCATACAGATGGTTTAGATTTTCTTCTCCGAGAAGCCGGATACCGGTCGTCAGTGGATCGATTGATTCTTCTTGGCGACTACATTGATTCCGACCCGCAGACATTCTCTACCTTGCTGACAGTTAAGAAGCTTGTGGATGAAGGTGCATGTGCGGTTCCAGGGAATCAAGAGACAGCACTGATGAGAGCTGTAGACTTACGGAAGCACGTCATGAGCATTGAAGTTATGGAATGGCTTCGGGGCTTGCCGTTATATATTGAGGAAGACAACTACATTTTTGTTCATGCTGGAATACGGCCCGGTGTCCCAATGCTTCATCAATCCGCTATGGATTTGACGGAAATTCGAGAGGAATTCTGGAGTGAGACGGAGAAGAAGCTGAACCACACCGTCATTTTCGGGCATACTCCTACCTTCAAGCTTGGTGCCGCGCGTGGTGAGTTGTGGTTTGGGGACAACAGGATCGGTATTGACACAGGTGCCAAGCATGGCTGCCGGCTAACCCTTTATAATGTATACGAAGAGATCACATATTCCTGCTCCACGTCTTCAAGTAATATGTATAGTGACTTCAGAGTAGAGAAGATGTATGGGGCTAGAAAAAAAGAAATGACATGACCGGCACGAAGGATCATACTGGGAATACACCAATTATGTAGAACCCGACCTCATGAGGTCGGGTTATTGTCTGTCTCACAATTAACTATTGAATTCATATACAACCTGGATTCCCGCCAACTCATAACGAGGATGTCCAATGACATAATAGCATTATCATTCGTGACAAAATATATGTCTCATTAAAATTAAATTACAGCTTCATTCCGTATTATAATAGATCAAATATTTTCTGAATATGTGGGTGTGTTTGGTGACTTATATTCCAAAGTGTCCTTGCAGACACTATTACAATTTCCAACATCCATCTGTTTTAAGTGTCAGCGAATCTATATTGGTAGATGAAATAGCTTCGTTATGTAAGAGTCGTTCTGATCCGCGAGGGAGTAGTACGCTTGCAAAAGATGCAGGCTATCATCTGGATTGGCGTAAAGCGGAACCAGGTAGAGTATTTGATATAACAGTACGATCTAAGGTAGACACTAAAGATTTGATCCAAGTGATTCACGAACGGTTACAAGACAGGGAAATAATAAATGAAAAGCAAGAACGTTCTGTTGATCGTAATAGTGGGAGTGATCGGTAGCTGTAGTAATAGTTGCAATTCCTTATAAGACTTTTGGAAGTTGAATATGGTTTCAAGTTCATTAAACCCCCCCTAATGGGGGGTTACTTTTTCGCAGATACAACTTTTAACAGTCATTTAAAAATCTGATATTCTTTCAGCATTTCGAGGAATATTCAGCATAAAGAGAGATTGGTCAACAATATGATTTGTCTTGAAATCAGTTGCCTCGAGTTCATATATTGTTTTATCTCCACTAAATTGAGTAAATTTCAAAATTACTCCTGAACTTTTATCAACATATAGTTCTATTTGATCAGAGTTACTATTTTCGCTTAGAACCGGTGATAGTTGGATATCCACTATTTCCACAGTTCTATTCAAGTGAGTTCCTTCACCTTTCAAAGTGACAATTGAATCCTCCATTAATGCTCCTGAAGAATATTGTTGAGGGTCAATTGCAATAGCTGCTCTTCCAAGAGGAAGCGGTAATGGATTACTTGTAAAATTAACAGCTCTGTTGCCGTTCATGATGAAAGAGCGCTGGGACGGTTGTTGCCGTTTTTCTTCCAATGTCGGTGCTTCTATGAATGTGTTATCAGTGTTGTTATACTGTACCGATTTCCTATCTCTAATGAGGTATTCCATTTCAACCGAACCATTTTCAGCCACCATCTTACCAAGTGCGCGATTAGTTTTGTAGTCAACCACGATATATGCTTTACTAATTGTCGCACCATCGTTTTGAGTGTAATTTACTTCTAGTGTGTCGTAATTGGTAATGGCTTGATTCATCTTTCCGCGAAGACTGAGCACATCAGCACTCTGTTGAGGTTTCGCAGCCGTTTCTTCCAACTTCGGAGGAGTATAAGAATAGTTCTTCGAAATTTGACTTGCTCCATATACAGTAAACGGCGTCATAGCAACTACAATACCAAGTATAAGTATGAACTTTTTATTTATTTTTATTTTTTTCATCAATAAATCCTCCTCGTAAATTTTATTATATTACTTTAAATGGTCACTTTAAGGACCAACCATTTGAGCTGCGTCTGCACCTATCGTATTTGTTGTGTCAGTACTTTCGTTGGACACTTTTACGGTTGTATAGACACCGCTTCCTTGATAAGTCGTAGACCAAATCGAATACCACGTTCCAGTCGAAAGTGATTGATCAATCGTCCGTTGGAAAGTTGATCCTATATAGTAACTGGCAGCTGTGTTCTTAGATTTTGTATTTCGATTATCAGAGTAGATGTAATAGGCTTGGGCACCTGCGCTTTGTGTTAAGAATATCCACCTATACGAGCCAGTAGCCGTGGAAACTGGTGTAGCATAACGGACATCACTAAACCAACAATAAGTACAGCTAGCAAGACTAAACTTACTATTATTGTTTTCGGTGGAACCCCAAGCTTTGGTGTCATCATTATCCAAAGTATAATCTGTTGCAAATGCTTGACCGGTTATGGCTATTAATAAAAGTGCCGCCATACCTATAGAACATAATTTTTTTCGCATTAAATTTCATCTCCCTAGATAGATTTGAATAACTTCTTTTCCCCAAACAAGTGTAATTTACATTTCAAATCAATCCCCTTTTTGGCCAAAGTAATCCATACTCTTAAAACCACCTAACACCTAAGATGTAATGGATCAGGCCGTGTTTACTATGGTTACCCTAGTAAACATGTATGTTCAACAAGGAAACTATTGATTTCCTGTTAACATCAAAAAAAGCAATCCGAAAGGATTGCTTGTCCCTACGGCAACCTGTCAACCGTAGTATCAATTGAAGATACAGTAGGTCATGGCTTTGCGTCCCAACGTTTCCGATGGTTTGCCCATATATTAAATTTTTCGAAAAATTTAAAGAGGCATTTTATTATTTCACCTCTGTTTGTTTTTCTTTAAAACTAGTTGGTTACAATATTTATATTATCTTATTTTTACAAAAATATTAATATCATCAACCTTACAATATGGTAAGATGAGGTAGCAGTTCTATATTCTGATGATTAAGGGGGAATATGATGTTATCAAAAAGTAATTCTACAGTACAACTATCTAAAGATCTTAAGGTCGATTTACTGGGACACTTCATTTACCAATCAGGTCGCGAGAAAGTATTTCTCACCTCGATGGAGTTCAAATTATTAACAATTTTTATCTCGAATCCAAATGAGTTATTAGATGTAACCTATCTCATGAATACAATGAATGAATTAAACGATTCGTGTTATAGCGAACAAAATATTTATATTCAAATTAGTAGACTTCGATCAAAAATCGAAGAAAATCCATCGGAGCCAGATTTATTAATTACCCTTCGACCAGGATATATTCTAAATATTAAAATTTAAAGCTAAGCCACCCAAATATTATTGTTGTACTATTGTGTCGTTGTACAAATATTGAAATGTACATTGATGTACAGCGACACAATAGTAGCACATCAAAGGTCCCGACACAAAAGCCTACTTCATTAGGAGATCGTTGCTATTGATCGAGGCAGTAAAAGTGTCACCAAAGCGATCCTATGAGGACACTTTTGTGTCGTGAACGGATGTAGTTCAAGGGAAATAAAGTCTTAGACTGCCACAGCTTTATTGAACTATTGTTCTTCGTTAGCAGAGGAAATTACTTCAGAAATCCTCAATTCTGACAGCATTATAAGGTACATTAATTTGAAAAATAGAACTTTCAAACTTCTCATTAATTTTAAATTCAGTGGCATACAAATCATAAATAACTTTGTCTTTCAGCATTTGAGTCATTTTTAAAATAATGCCCGTTTCGCGATCTACATAAAACTCAATTTTATCCGACCCAATTGAATCTACCATATCATTAGGAATTCTAACCTCTACAATATCGGTAATGCGTCCCACATACGATGTTTCTCCTTTGATGGAAACTTTAGCTTTTTGCATTAAATCTAATGCGTACTGTTCTGGTTGAATGGCGATACTTACTCTACCCAATGGCATGGGCAACGAATTGTTTGATAAGTTAATATGGCCTCCGTTTACTTCGTGAGATACTTTAGATGGTTTTTTAGAAATCTCGTTCAAAATAGGCGCCTGATAATAAGTGTTCTCAACTTTGTTGTATTGTAACGATTGGTTATTTTCTATTAAATATTGCTTATAAATATTTCCTTGGCTGTCACTCATAATGCTAATAGCTTGTTGCTCGTTGTAATCAAGTGACAGGTGAATTGTTGTGACTTTTCCACCTGCATTTTCAATAAAGGTTGCTTTTAATGTCTTGTAGTTAAAAATAGTAGTGGTCATCTTTTCCACTACAATATTGATTCCAGGAATATGTTCTAAAACGTTTGCCACTGCTGGTGATACAAATGCGGTACTAATCATGACGATTAATACTATAACTGAAACAGCCATGGAATTTATAATTTTCCTCCATTTTCTATGCCTATCCCTGTTTTTTCTTCCCCTTTTTATTGCATTTTGAAGCTGCTGTCTTATTTTTTGATGAGGTACTTCAATATTGTTCATTTCGTTCTTCCATTCATCTAAAAAATTAATTTTTTTCATGACAATACCCCTCCTTAAAGTAAGTTTTCAACTCTTTTATTGATCTATGAAGGTATGTCTTAACGGTGCCGATTGGGTACCCTAAAACCTCAGCAATTTGTTGATTAGAAAAATCCTTAAAATACTTAAGTATAATTACAGACTTGTATTTCTCTTCAAGCAAATCTATCGCATTCGATAATACTACCCTATCCTCAATTTGACTATTATTTTCCGAGTAACTTTTAATCAAAATTTCTTCATTAAGCGGTAGTACGTGCTGCCTTTTTTTTAAATGATCAATTGCAGTATTTATTAGGATGCGAATAATCCAAGTTGTGAAATGATCTGGAAATTTTAATTTATGGATAGAAATATATGCTTTATATATAGCATCTTGCAAAATATCAAGGGCATCTGGTTCATTCTTTACATAGATAAACGCGATTTTATAAAGTTTAGGAGTTTCGATTAATATAAGTTGTTGAAATGCATCATCATCACCCCTTTGAGCCCGTTTAATTATTTCCTCAATATCTATTGTTACCCCCCCTTTATATTCCTTTTCCATTCATTAGACATTTAACAATTGAATATGGTTTCAATTTTCAAAATAAAAATATTGATTATTAGAATATTGGTGAATTTATGCGCAAACTTATTCTAATATTTCCTTCATCCAATTTCATACAAGTTCCTTTGCAACTATTCTGCCGGTAGCTTAATGCCACATCGCTACTGCAACCTGCTGAGTTAATTATTCAACAATGTTGAATTGCTCAATATATTCTTTAAACCGGCGTGACATTTCTGGGTGGTCGTCGATCAGTGGTAATTCTATCGCGTGATATGATATTATTTTCATGTCAAAAATAAAATATGAGAATACTTTTATGTCAAATGTTTTTGACAAAATAGTATCCTCATTAACATAGTATTATCAAGTTTATCAAGGAAATACATGATAATTGTTTTATGTCATTGGACAGAGGATGGCGGTTCGATCCCCAGACTGAAGTAGATTTCCTTCTGTTTCTCCAGAATCTCTCCCACACGCAGTTCCTGTCCGGGCGTTTCAAAGCATTCAATGACATCGAGCTTATCTAGAACACCTTGCATCGTATAGGTTTTAAACAGACCGACATCCTGCATTTTCTTTTTGATGTATGAAAGATAGATGAGTGCTACAAATTCAACAAATAGCTTGCCATCCAGACTTTGTTCGGAAGAAACCAACGTTCGACGCATATTGAGGCGTTCTTTTAAATTGCCAAAGGCTTTCTCGACCACGTCCTTGTTCCGATATAACTCAAGCGCAGTGACGGCATCCATCGTTTCATTCGTCACCAGAGCGAAATAACCGTAATAACGCTTGGCTTTGGCAACAGCTTCCTCCTTGACCGTTACACGAGCTCCACGTTTGGGCGTGGTTTTCACCTCAAAGTATTTCTTGTATTGCGACTCATGCTCCGGAACTCGTCGGTCTGACTCGAGTTCCTTTAGCAACCCGATTAACTTGCGATCAAAGGCTTTTTCATCCTCGGCAGCTTTATCGATGTTGTAGTAATAATGAATGTACAGGCGTCTGGGTTCATTGAGCGTATCGCCTTTGTAAGGACGATGCTCGGTATAGTTCCACTCTGTCTGAACGGTGTGGGAGTAGAGTTCGTATTTTTCATTGTAGTTCTCAAATGTGCGAAATCGATCATAAATGCTGTCCAATTCATGACGGATGTAAGACAGTGACATCTTGGCGGAGATCAGAAATTTCAAGTGCGATTTGAACAGCGCATTGACGTTAGCTTCGCTATAAAATCCACGATCCATAACCAGCTTCACTTTAGAAAAACCGAGCGTAGCGAAATCAGATAGCAGGTTGGTGAGCGTCTTGGCATCCGGAATGTTCCCTGCCAGCTTGCGGTAATAAAACGGCAGATTGGAGGTTTCGCCAAACACAAGCGCCAGATTCAGTTGCGCCAGCGGATCGCCCTCTTTATTCCGACCGTATTGCACCTGACGCAGCCCTTCGGAATAGCTGGAAATGGACGTAATGTCGTAAGCCCAATATTCCTTGTCTGTGCGGCGTTTTCCTTGCAGTCGGAAGAAGCGGCTTTTCGCCTCCTCTGTAATGGAGGCAAAGATATCACTGCTGCGCTGGGAAGAAATGTTTTTGCCGTAAGGATGCTTATGTAGAAGATCAAATTTCTCGAAGCGGTAAAGTGGATTGTTGTCCTCAAGAATCAGATAATAGACGATAGACAGAATCTGCTGCGCCAGTTCCGGAAAGCACTGCTTCAGATCTTGAACGATACCGAGCTTTTCTCCAATGGCATCGAAAAGATAAGTCGCCCCATAAAACTTCCTGGCCATCTGTGTAGACGGGACGGGACCGCGTTTTGTAGCGGTAGAAGTGGATTGTTCCTTCCGCCCTCTACCGTCAGTCGGGACGATTTCCCCCGAATGGGGATCGACGCGTCCAACGAGCGTGCGTTTTGCGCGAGATTGCTTCTTTTCTTTGTCCCAGTACGAAACGGATTCATAGGCATAAGTAATACCAGAACGGTTGTCCTTTTGATAGACGATAGTCGCCATATTCCCCTCACCTCGTTATGTTTTATAATAACACATAACGAGGTGAGGGACAAGAAAAAAACACCAAAAAATCAGTGTTTGTAAGGGTTTCTGTCGCTTTTTATTATGGGATCGTTATGTTTCAGCGGGAATCCAGGATACAATGGACTATGAAAAGATTTGTGCTTATACTTGATCTTACAAGATTGTGAAGGTGGTTTTTGTTCCCGAACGAGGACGAATTCAGTGGAAAAGCTTACGGTGCTGCTTGGAATATCTCAATCCCAGGTGATGGCGAAGTGTCCATTCTAGGAACTAAGATGAAAGATATTACTTGGAAAAGGATCCCTGAAGCGATTCTAGCTAAACCTGCAGATTTCGATAAGATCTGGGATGCTTATATGCAGGATCTAGACAAAGCTGGTGTCGACAAAATGGAAAAGGGTTATACCAAATATGTTCAAGATCGTGTATCACTTTGGAACTCGAAATAAATTAGGATATGATGGCAAAGAGAAAGGATCCGATTTGTGGGTCCTTTCTCTTTTTTTTGGTGTCGCCCGAGAGCATGTTTCTTCGAGCACTATAAGGCAGTGTGCTGACGAACCTTGCAATTGTCTATTCCTAGAACGGAATTTAGTGGACAATAACGAGTAGCGCCTGTAATGATCGGTGCTAAACCAACGATCCCCCACCAGTTTCTTTTATACAATCCGCCTAGAATAATAATCGCACCAGCGGTTACTCTAATTACCTGCTCTGTTTTTCCAACGTTACAATTCATGAGAATCACCACCTTTCATTCTTCATAAAAGATTCCCCAGAATATCAACTTTTATTTAACGGTTTTTAGATCCGTGCGGTGGTTGTTCGCAAGCACGTTACATACTGTTTAGCACAAATGGTTAAAGTAACAGCAGGGTTCTAATGATATCCAAGATGAGGATTGTCATGAAGATCTCAGACGAATAACAGGAGTTGATGAATTTTGTCAGAAAACAAAGAAATGAGCCCTGTATCAGGCGAGAAAGTGGAAGCTGAAGGCATCTATTCAAACGAGTGGGGTCGGGAAGAGCTTATGAAGCATGGAGATCGATTTCCAAGTGATCTGATGATGGGGAACACAGAATGGGAATTAACCGAACTCCCTTCTGAAGACCAGCAGGAAAAAATAGATGATCCAAGTAAGGATATGAGAGATAAACATCTTCATATCAGGAGAAACGCTAAATAAGACGGTATGGCATTTACATGCTAAATTCCTTATTGGCAGGATTTATTCATTGACACTCTATTGTTAAATTGCTACTCCCGTAGAGAGATTTGCTGCACAATGACCAGAGATGGCGGTTCGCCATCTCTGGTAAATACTTCTATATATTATGTAGAACCCGACCTCGAGAGGTCGGGTTATTGCTTGCTATTCTTCTGTAGCATTCTTGCTATGATGTTCAATCGTTTGTGAAAGATCTTGAAATGAATATTTGTGATTTACCATATCCACTGTAAAGTCCTCAGCAGCTTTTTGATTCATATAGAAATGAGATCCATTGTATTGTAAAAAGATGACCAAGGCGGTGAATGCTGTTCTTTTATTGTCATTTTGAAAAGAATGATTTTGTCCTATTGATTCAAATAGGGCTGCTGCTTTTTCGAAGATGGATGGATAGGCATCTTCGAAAAATGCGGACGATTGAGGGCGAAGGACGGCTGATTCCAACAAACTGCTGCTTTTTACACCGATTTGTTCACCAGGACTATATTTTTGAATGAGAGCTACATTATCGCAATGACCTCTTGGACGGTTAAATAGCGGATATCTTTCATTTATCGGTCCTTTAAACCTTTCAATGTCTCATCATACTGCTCCATAACTTGAGAAAGAGTCTCTACAAACTCCGAGCTAATTCCAGTAGGTAATGCTACTTTATTTGCTTTCTTAATAACAATTTCTCCATCTGCATTTCTCACATCGATCTGGACAGTATCGCCCAATTCAAGTCCGATTTGTTTTAAAGCTTCGGTCATCGTTATACCAAGACTATTACCAAATTTCGTTACTTTCCGTTCCATTTCAATCACCTTACCCATTTAGAATTCTCCTTATTATACTGTTCAATCGTTATAACAATTATACATCTTTGGTGCGAAAAAATATACTGAATTTACCTGCGTTGGTGAGGTCACTTTGAGTGTATCTGAAATGTATTGAGAAGGTGTAGGAATTGAAATACAGCTTAGTTGTTGAGCAAGCCCTTCACGATGAAAAAGGCAACGGATAAGGATTTCCAGGTGCCAGCTGAACTTCTGAATACCCCTTGCTCCATTCATAGCGTGTTCATGGATGCCGAACGAAGATTAAGGGAAACGCTAGAGTAACAAACAATCGCAGATTTACACCGTCAGGTTGTCCAGAAGATGGCCACTATAGATATTCGTTGAAGACGACTCTGCGTTTTTGCACCTCGTGAACGTTGAACGTAATGATATATGAATAGAAGAAATCCCGCCAAAGTCGGCAACGGCCGACTGGACGGGATTTTGTGTGTTAACGATCAAGACTGTGGTGGTGAAGCGGCCTGCAAAAGATCTTCCTTGTTACTCGAATTCGGAGGATAAATCCAGACCTTATTTATCTTCTCCTTCAATTCTTTCGCCTCCAATCCTTTTTTGTCCAAGATGCGATCCCAGCCACTGGTAAACAAAGCTCCCGATTGGCCCAAATCAAGACAAGTCACATACTTGCTTTGTTGATAGTTGAGTGTCTCAAGACCGAGCAATTCGGAAGCGGCATTATGTCCCGCAAACTTCCCAAGGGGGATTGCATGCTGACAGGACATCAATGTGTAATGCTCATCATCGGCGGACGCTTTGGCTACATCGCCCGCTGCGAGATGAATGAAGTAGTGGATCAGTTTATAGAAGCGGATTATTACATATTCGTTACCCCGATGTGGAATTTCAGTGTTCCCTCCAAGATGAAGGATTATATTGATAACATCGCGGCTGCTGGGAAGACATTTAAATATACGGAGCACGGACCTGTTGGATTATTGCAAAACAAAAAAATGGTTCATATACAGTCCTCTGGTGGGATATATTCTCAAGGTCATGGACTAGATTCCGACTTCTCTAACCGTTATTTGCATAAGGGATAGTCGATAGTAGGTTACGGATTCCTAATGTACAAGATGGATTATACATCTTCCATACTAGGTCCAGGGTGTATTACAGCCCTAGGACCGTTTTGGCGATTTCAAACATGTCTGACAACCTGACAACTATGTGTTATAATATTCGCATTGTGATTGTGGATTATAATTTTATGGAATTATATGTTCTTGTTCTCATATTTCTTGGAGGTGTGGAATGAAAGTATCTATGTTTATTACCTGTTTAAGCGATGCATTATATCCGCGGGTGGGCGAGGCGATGGTGCGACTGCTTGCTCGATACGGTGTCTTGGTTGAATTCCCTACTGTACAAACGTGCTGTGGGCAACCTGCCTTCAACAGTGGTTATTGGCAAGAGGCACGCGAAACAGCAAAGACAATCCTTGAAGCGTTCGAAGATAGTGATTACGTGGTTTCACCTTCCGGTTCATGTACAGGTATGATTCATCATTATCCGAAGTTGTTCGAGAATGATTCTGTAATGCTAGACAAAGCTGAGAGGCTTAAGAATAAATCGTATGAATTCACGCAATTTCTCGTAGGTGTGTTAGGTATAACGGATGTTGGAGCGGTGTTCCCACATAAAGTGACCTACCATCCGTCTTGTCATGGAAGTCGACTGCTTGGTGCGAAGGAAGAACCTATGGAGCTGCTGAGCCATGTACAAGGAATGGAACTTATTCCGCTGCCTTTTGCTGAGGATTGCTGTGGTTTTGGGGGAACGTTTGCGATCAAGATGGGGGATATTTCCGGTGCTATGGTTGAGGAAAAAGCTAGCCACGTTATCGAAACGGAAGCAGAAGTGTTAGTTGGCTGTGACATGGCCTGCTTATTGAATATTGGTGGTAATTTGCGATATCGTAATGAACCGGTCAGGGTCATGCATCTGGCAGAGCTGTTATATGAAGGGGTGAAACAACAAGCATGAGTACAACAGGAACTGGAATGAAGGGCGATACGGTCAAGAATCGAGCTGGAATTGCGCTGAACAATGATTTTTTGCGAAAAGCGGTACGATTTACGACAGAACGTCTACGGGATGGCAAGCAGAAGGCGACAGAAACGCTTGGGAATTGGGAAGAGTGGCGGGAACGCGGCAGACAAATTCGCTTGCATACGATTGCTCATTTGGATTACTATCTGAGTCAATTCGCTGAGAACGCTCGTGCCAATGGTGTGCATGTTCATTTTGCCTATACCGCTGAAGAAGCTGTACAACTTACCCTGAATATTGCAGAGCGTAGTCAAGCGAAGACGGTTGTGAAATCCAAATCGATGCTGACCGAGGAGCTGCATCTTAATCACGCATTGGACTCGATAGGTGTAGAAGCGATTGAAACAGACTTGGGCGAATATATTATTCAGCTTGCGGACGAAGGCCCTTCACATATTATTATCCCGGCCATTCACTTGAATCGTGTTCAAATTGCCGAATTGTTATCCAAGGACGCAGGAGAAACGCTGGAGCCGGATACAACGGTGCTTGCTGGATATGTTCGCCGGAAGCTGCGGGAGAAGTTTCTTGCGGCGGACATTGGGATGACGGGCTGCAATTTCGCCATAGCTGAGACGGGTTCGATGGTACTCTTCGAGAACGAAGGTAATGCCAGGATGGTAACGACTGTTCCACGTACACAGATTACATTGATGGGTATGGAGCGGATTATTCCTAGCTGGGCTGACCTTGAGGTAATGGCCACCTTATTGCCGCGAGCGGCAACGGGTCAGAAGTTGACTGCATACATGTCGGGTATTACAGGTCCTCGCCGTACGAAGGATGCGGATGGACCGGAGGAAATGCACATCATCATTGTTGATAATGGACGTTCTATCCAACTTGGCGACCCTGAGTTCCAAGAGTTGCTCAACTGTATACGTTGCGGTGCTTGTCTGAATGTCTGTCCCGTCTATCGGCACATCGGTGGGCATGCTTATGGCGGCGCATATAGTGGTCCAATCGGAGCGGTGTTAACACCTGCTATCAACAAGAATGTTGCGGAGTGGGATGATATCGCTAATGCTTCTAGTCTTTGTGGAGCTTGTTATGAAGCTTGTCCAGTGAAAATCCCCTTACATGAGATGCTTGTTTACCTACGCAGGCGAAAGGTGGAAAAAGGACGAAGCGATCATCTAGAGACGATCGGGATGAAGGGTTTCGCTGCAGTGATGTCCAATTCAAAAAGATATAAACTTGCCTTGAAGATGGGAAAGCTGGGGCAAAGGTTTGTTGTTCGTAATGGCGAAATTCGTGCTAAACTGGGTCCACTTAAAATGTGGAATAAATATCGAGTTACCCCAAGTTTACCTAATCAATCCTTCCGTGATCAGTGGGGGACAATGGAGCAGGAAATCCGTGCAGGATTGCAGGAGATGGATCCCACTATACGTGCTCGTATGGAACAACACATGAAGGATAGGGAGAAAGGGGGAGGTCATGGCCATGGCTAATACACATGAAGAATGGCTTCAACAGCTAACTGCACAATCTCGGAGCAAGCAGGAAAGCTTTATAAATAACATTGCAGATCGGATGAAGCGCCCGCAGGTGATGGAGAAACCGAATCATCCTTTTAAGGGCGCGCCGGAATTCTGGAACGAATTTCAGTGGGACTTGGAAGAGCGTGTTACCCAGTTCACAGAAATTTTCCGTAGTGTAGGTGGGCATGTGGAACATATGGAGGAGATGGCACAGGTCAAATCGTTTATTGTAGACAAGGCGCGGGAATTGGGTGCTAAATATGTACTTATGAACAATGAACCAGAGCTTACTGCCTTCGAATTAGAAGAAGTATTGACGGATGCGCATGTATCTGTGTGGAATAACGATTCTGAGGAGAATTGGAAGGCACGTTCGGCAGAAGCTGACTTTGGTATAGTGATGGCCGACTATGCCGTTGCGCATACCGGTTCGGTGACTGTGTTGTCCAGCAAGGACAAAGGCAGATCCGTAAGCTTGCTCCCCACTGTATTATTTGTTATTATCCCGATTGATCGATTGAGAACACGGTTAGGTGAAGTGTTGATTAACTTTGACCAAGCAGGACGCGAAAGCTTGCCCGCAGGCATTCACTTTATCTCTGGACCAAGCCGTTCGGCAGATATTGAGAATGACTTGACGATAGGCGTTCATGGACCAGGTGTAGTGTATGCGTTGATCGTAGGTAACCTTTCGAACGGTGAAGTCTAAATGGAAGTGACTAGACTATCCAAGCGAAATCATTATGAGGAAATCACTGAGCAGTTAAAAGATCAGATTCTAAATGGCAAGTTGAAGGTCGGAGACAAGCTGCCTTCGACCAAGGAAATGTCCGAGCAGTTCGGCGTAGGACGTTCAACAACACGCGAAGCGTTAAGCGCTTTGAAGGCGATGGGCTTAATTGAAATTCGCCAAGGTGGAGGCTGTCGGGTCATTCACGATGCCCTATCGGAATTCGAACTGCCTGCACTTCAATCCTTGCGGATAAATCGGACGACACTGATCGAATTAATCGAAGCTCGGAAATCGTTGGAGGTATCCAATGCAGCCATTGCTGCGAAGAGAAGAACAGATGAGGATCTGGTTGTGTTAAGTAGTCTGATTCAAGATATGAAACGTTCCATCGGTAATGAGCTTGAAGGGGAACGCACAGATTTATTGTTCCATCTGACACTCGCCAGAGCGACACACAATACCATTATGCTGCAGCTCTTCGAGTCCATCGTGAATCAGATGGAGATGGCCATTCGCGAAATTCGCAGAGTGGAGATTTACGCTAACCAATCTGTCGCGGCTAAGCTATACAAAGAGCATCTGGCTATCTATGAAGCAGTTGTAGAGCGGGATGCCAATCGCTCAGCCAAGTTAATGAAACGTCACTTGGAGCACGTGGAACGGAATTTGATGAAGTATTTGTAGAAATTTTAATATCGCAAATAAGCACGCCCCACAACCATTCATCACTGAATAGAGTAGGGCGTGCTTTATAAATTCATTTACAATGGACTATGAAAAGAAATGTGCTTATACTTGAACTTACAAGATTGTGAAGGTGGTCATGCTGATTGTTTTCACGTACATTTAATAACCTTAAGTTAAAAACAAAGCTGTTCTTGTCATTTATTGTTGTTTTATTCATTCCTGTTCTAATCGTTGGTCTCTTCTTGACGAAAGAGCTGCGAGACATGGCGCTTAACAATGCAACAGAGCAAAATTCTACGAATGTAGAACGCGTCAAGGCTCGTACAGCAGAATTAATAAATATCACGTTTGACAGCGCTTATCGGATGGCGAACGACTCTCGGCTGGAAACTGTATCTAATCGTCGATATGAAACGGTGTATGAAGTCGTTCAAGGTTATAGGGAATATCAAGTATTTAATGAAAATCTCAGGTTGTATAAAGAGATTTCCAATATTAGGTTTTATGTAGATAATCCAACGCTGCTCGACAACTGGGAATTCTTTCAGCCTGAGCCGGACATTGTGGAGTCAGAGTGGTATCAGGAAGCACTGAATAGCGCAAATGGCAAGGTTAGCTGGTACTTTCTCAAAGATGAGCGAGATAATCACAAATACTTGAGCTTGGTTCGTAAGGTGAACTTTGTGGGTAAATCCTCTAACGGCATACTCGTTTTTAACGTGAATATGAACATGCTGAATTCAATCCTCAACCAAGAGGCGTTCGAAACGATGATTGTGGATGGAAACAATACGATCGTTGCTGCGAAGAGTACAGCTTGGGTAGGTAAAACGCTAAAGGATATTGATTTTGATCAGGATGTTATGCTAGAGCAGGGGGGCTCGTTCGATACGGTAGTTGATGGCAAGGCTTCCCGTATTCTAATTGAACCTCTTATCCCTGAATCCAGCTTGAATTCGCTGCGAATCATTTCGGTTTTCTCCATTGACAATATAGTCAAAGATGCGAATCGGGTGAATATCCTTGCATTAATCGTCATTTCTGCTAGCTTGATTGTTGCTATTTTCCTGATCTATGGGGTATCTACGATTTTGTCTAATCGAATGCTTCGCTTAAGCAAGCATATTACGAAGGTCGCCACGGGAAATCTCGATATCATGATTGAAATCGATGGTAGAGACGAGATCGGTCTGCTCTCAAGACAATTCAACGCTATGGTTTCAAGCATCAATGGACTAGTTGATGAGGTTCAGGAGTCGAATCGTCAGAAAATTCTCCTTGAATCCAAACAGAATGAAATCAAGCTGAAGATGATGGCAAGTCAGATTAATCCCCATTTTCTCTTTAATGCACTAGAATCAATCCGGATGAAGGCTCATCTGAAGGGCCAGAAGGAAATTTCGCAGGTTGTCCGTTTACTAGGTAAGCTCATGCGTAAAAATCTTGAGGTCAGCTCAGGAAGAACGATACTTGGTGATGAAATTGATATTGTTCGGTGTTATTTAGACATTCAGAAATTTCGCTATGAAGATCGATTGGAATATTCCCTCCGTATCGATCCGAGAGTGGAGAAAATAGCTATCCCGCCTTTAATTATTCAGCCTCTTGTAGAGAACGCCGTCATTCATGGACTGGAGAACAAGATGGAGGGTGGAATCGTCTACGTTCAGGCGGAGCTTGTTGGTGACAACATCCAGATTGATGTATTCGACAACGGGATGGGGATGAAGGCGGAGAAAATAGCGGAGCTATACAAATCAATGAACGAAGAAGATGATGAGCGAAATCGAATCGGACTTCGCAATGTACATCTCCGACTAATCTTATCCTATGGTAACGAGCATGGACTTGTTTTGGAGAGCGGGCCTGGTAAAGGGACACATATTTCTTTCACAATACCGGTTGGAGGAGAACTGCATGTATAGAGTATTGCTAGTAGATGACGAGCCGACGATAAGGGAAGGGCTGAGAACGCTTATACCATGGGAGGAAATGGGCTTTAGAGTGATCGATACAGCAGCGAACGGCCATGAAGCGCTTCAGAAGTGTGAGATTCTGACACCTGATTTGCTTATTGCCGATATCCGGATGCCAGGAATGAACGGGCTGGAGTTAATGAAGAACCTTAGACGGTTGGAGCTTAATATGCATATCT
Organism: Paenibacillaceae bacterium; assembly: GCA_040880185.1. Taxonomy (GTDB): domain Bacteria; phylum Bacillota; class Bacilli; order Paenibacillales; family UBA4045; genus UBA4045. The sequence continues at coordinate 5,368 of JBBDIY010000039.1, read as the reverse complement.
TGATCCTAAGCGGCTATGATGATTTCGAATACGCTAAGCAAGCAATCTCACTTCGGATCGACGGATACTTATTGAAGCCAGTAGATGAAGATGAATTAATAGGTTATCTCAATCAGCTGCGGGAGCAATTAACCAAAGAATCAGTGAGAAGAAGAGAAAAAGCGGATGAGCGAAAATCCGGGATGGAGAGGGTTATTCAATCCCTCTTAACAGAAGAAGAAAATCTGTCCATCTCTTCATCTTCACAGGGAGATAGTTTGCATTGGGAAACGTATGAAGTCGTTCTAATTAAACCTATAACACGTAACGAAGCCTTTTCCGCTCATCATACGATTATAAAACATAAGCTAGAGGCCTTATTCGATCAACGCGAGCGCGGGATTGTATTCGCGATGGAGCCCTATATCGGTATTCTTCTCAAAAATGGAGTCGGAGACGATTGGAATCGAAGAATTCTTTATAAGGATTTATCTGAAGCTTGCTCGGCACAGGCAATGGATTTCACGGCTGTATCCGGAGGAGCGGTTCACAGTTGGTCAGACATTATCTTGTCCTATCGGCAAACGTTGAATTTAATGAAAAATCGATTTTACCATAAAAGCGACATTCTTATTTCTGTGGACTCGAACATTACTCCTCAACAGGTAAGAGTTAGCGAAACCACTAATGATAGCCTGTTAACAGAAGCAATTGATGCTATCTATTTGGCGCTGGAGGTAGGGAACCTCGATGCCGTGCTGCAACTGATCAAGGATAACGCGGAGAGGATGCACCGTAACGGATTTACGGAAGAGGAATTCAAAAACGTGTTCACACAGCTATTCTCCTCCGTATTAGATAAATTCTCTCATCATCGGACCGAGAGCCAAAGTCTGGAATTTCGCAGTGCAATCATGGATATCTATAAGGAACAACGCTATAACTTACTTCTGGAGAAACTATATACGATTGCTAAGAGTATTTTAGAGTCAATTGGCGACACTGGAAATGATAAGCAGATCAAACGAATGATCGACCTTATACATCGGAACTATGGCGAGAACCTGAAGCTGGAGAAGCTCGCTGAATTATTTAATTATAATAGTGCGTATCTCGGCAAGCTCTTCAAGCAAGTAACGGGTGACCACTTCAATACCTATCTCGATAAAGTGAGAATTGAGCAGGCCAAATTGTTGCTGGAGCAAGGCTATAAAGTGTATCAAGTGGCTAGTCATGTTGGTTACGCGAACGTTGATTATTTTCACACCAAATTCCGAAAGTATGTTGGCATTTCCCCAAGTAGCTATAAGAAGAAGGGTTAGAAAGTTTCCTTTGAACGCATGGACATTCCCTTGAGGATTGCCCATGCGTAATTTTTTTTTTAGATTTCTGAATACGCTTACAACTAATTTTTACATGATTTTATGCCAAATCCTTAGGGTAGTAGGAGATCGTATATTTCCTATATGATAAATACATGAAGCAGGAGGGATGACATGAAAGCGGTAACAGTTCCACAAACCTATAAAAAAAACCCTCGAAAAGGTCGTTTCTGGTCAACAGTTCTTCGCAACAAATACTTATACATGATGTCGTTGCCTTTTGTTGTTTGGGCATTTGTTTTCAGTTATTTACCCCTATGGGGTTGGATGATGGCCTTCCAGAAATTCAAGCCGGGAAAATCATTTTTTAGTCAAGAGTGGGTCGGCTTCGATTATTTCAAGCAATTGTTTCAAGATGACATGTTCTATCAAGCACTAAGAAATACGCTTGCTATGAGTGCCATGGGATTAATTGCTGGCTTCACGGTACCTATTATCTTTGCAATAATGTTAAACGAAGTAAGGGTACAAGTACTCAAACGATTTGTACAAACGATTTCTTATCTTCCCCACTTTGTATCATGGGTAGTTGCAGCAGGCATTATATCTAAGATGCTTTCAACGGACAACGGAATCATAAACGATTTGCTCGTGGGACTTCATTTAATCAAAGAGCCTATTCAATTCATGGGCGAGGGCAAGCTGTTCTGGGGGATTGTAACCGCTTCCGACATTTGGAAGGAGACAGGCTGGAACACGATCATATTTCTAGCAGCAATATCAGGGATTGGTCCTGAGCTTTATGAGGCTGCGAGAGTAGACGGAGCAAGTCGCTTGAGGCAGGTATGGCACATTACACTTCCAGGGATCAGAACCACAATCATTATTCTACTTATCATTTCAATTGGTCATTTGATCAACATTGGATGGGAAAAACAATTCCTGCTCGGCAACAATTTAGTACGTGATTATTCTCAGACGTTAGACCTTTATTCACTTAATTATGGCTTAGGTATGGGTCGATATTCGTTTGGTACCGCTATCAATATGTTCAACTCGCTTATAGGTGTCATTCTACTCTTTTTGGCAAATGGCATATTCAAGAAGATCACAAAAGAAAGTATCTTTTAGGGAGGGTGCCAAATGGGAACTAAGAAATTAACCAGAGGCGCGCCCTGGTCAGATCGGTTATTCGATATCATCATTTATACAGTAATTACCTTTGCAACTCTGATCACCCTATACCCGTTTCTGAATGTACTAGCCATCTCGTTAAATGATTCAACCGACAGCGTTCGGGGTGGCATTACGATCTTTCCGCGACAATTTACACTGAAAAACTATGAGACTATATTTGCTTTCTCAGGTCTTGTTACGGGGCTCAAAATATCAATCCTCCGAACAATTATTGGAACCCTTCTAGGTTTAGTGAGTGCATCTATGCTCGCGTTTGCATTAAGTAGAGTTGACTTTCAAGGGCGTAAATTCATATCTACCTTTCTCGCACTTACCATGTATGTATCCGGCGGATTGATTCCCTCCTATATTCTAATTAGAGATCTCAATATGATGGGAACTTTCGCGGTTTATGTACTGCCTGGTCTTGTCAGCGCATTTAATGTGTTTGTAATCCGCTCCTTTATCGACGGTATCCCTTATGCATTACAGGAATCCGCGAAGCTCGATGGAGCTAACGATTTAACGATTTATTGGCGAGTCATTGTTCCGCTAACAAAGCCGGCACTCGCTACCATTGCTCTTTTCTTAGCAGTAGGACAATGGAATTCTTGGATTGATACGTATTTATATAATGGCTCTCAAGATCATTTAACAACGTTGCAATTTGAGTTAATGAAAGTCATCCAAAGTACGACAACCAATGTCGATAGCTTTCGAGGGAAGAACATGACCGCGGTTATGGCCCAGGTTTCTCCAGAGTCCGTTAAGATGGCCATCACAATTGTTGTAACTGTTCCAATCCTAATCGTCTATCCATTCCTTCAAGGTTATTTCGTTAAAGGTATGACATTAGGTGCAGTAAAGAGCTAATGATTTATGATCACGGTATTCGCAGGGCGACCTGTTTATACAATAGAAACTATATTACCTAGGAGGGTTCAAAGAATGTCGAGATTAAAAAGCAAGGCGATCATTTTTCTAACGCTTACATTACTTGTGGGATTGATTGCTGGGTGCAGTAATAACAACAATGCGAAAAATTCAACTTCAGAAAGTCCGAAAGCTGAAGCAAGTGAGAGCAGCAGCACAGAAGCAAGTGCATCGGCCGAAGAAGATCTAACACCCATTACTTTTTCATTGTTTGGTGAAGATCCGAATCCTAACTGGAACAATATGCAAGATGATGTAAGTAAAGAAATTACTAAGAGAACAGGTGTTACCTTGGATGCGGAGTTCGCAGTTGGCGACCCTGCACAGAAAGTCGCGTTAATCGCGGCAAGTGGAGAATATCCGGATATTATTTCAGCTAAGGGAGATATCGGCAAGTTAGTTGACGCTGGTGCCGTGCTCGACCTAACCGATCTTATTGAGAAGTATGCTCCGAATATCAAAAAAGTGCTCGGTGACAATCTTGCTCGCGCAAAATATACCAATGAGGATCAATCCATTTATGCTATTCCTACTTGGGCAGCTGTTAACGAACAAAGATTTGTTGCTGGTGGAGGCTTCGAGCTTCAGCACCGTGTAGTAAAAGAAGCAGGTTACCCTGAAATTCGTACCGTGCAGGATTATGAAAAAGTGATAAAGGCATATTTGGAGAAGCATCCAACAGACGAGAATGGCAATAAAAATATTGGTGTTTCGCTTAATGCGGATGACTGGCACATGTATATTTCCGTAACGAATCCGGCAGTAGCAACGACAGGTGGATCCGATGACGGTGAATACTTCATCAATCAAGAAACTCATGAAGCGACTTATCATTTCCGTCGTCCAGAAGAAAAAGAATATTTCCGCTGGTTGAACCACATGAACGATATCGGATTGCTCGATAAAGAAAGCTTTGTTCAGAAGTACGATCAATATAAAGCAAAAGTGGCAACTGGCCGTGTTCTTGGCCTCATTGACCAAGACTGGGATTATAACGATAGCCAACAAGCTTTGAAAACTGCTGGTAAATTAGACCAAACATTTGGTCACTATCCTGTGACGATGTCGAAGGACATCAAGGAAGCTTCGTTCTGGCCTACTGGCTTTATGGGGGGCTACGGGGTTGCAATATCCAGTACGGCTAAAGATCCTGTTCGTATTATTAAATTCCTAGACTTCTTAGCTTCGGACGAAGGTCAAATCCTTAATAACTGGGGTATCGAAGGTAAACACTATGTTATGGAGAACGGTAAACGTGTAGTGCCTAAAGAAGTACAAGATCGCATTAATAACGACAACACAGCATTTACAAAAGAATCAGGTATTGGATTCTATTGGAACACAATGGTTCACTATGGCGATGGTGCCAAGGATGCTGTTGGAAATTACTACACTAAGAATTTCCCTGAGCAATTGGTTATTGGTTACAGTGATGTTGAGAAGGAAACGCTTGCTGCCTATAAAGCGACTACTTGGAAGGATTTGTTCCCGAACGAGGACGAATTCAGTGAAAAAGCTTACGGCGCTGCTTGGAATATCTCAATCCCAGGTGAGGACGAAGTGTCCATTCTAGGAACTAAGATGAGAGATATTACTTGGAAAAGAGTCCCTGAAGCAATTCTAGCTAAACCTGCAGATTTCGATAAGATCTGGGATGCTTATATGCAGGATCTAGACAAAGCTGGTGTCGACAAAATGGAAAAAGGCTATACCAAATATGTTCAAGATCGAGTAGCACTTTGGAGCTCGAAATAAATTAGGATAACTATTATGATGGCAAAGAGAAAGGATCCGATTTCTGGGTTCTTTCTCTTTTTTGACGTATAGGAAAGTATAAGTTTTCGAGGTGGCCGAAGTGGTCGCTTTTCCTTATAGGATAAGGTGAAATGGAGTTATGCGAGCCAATATTCTAGAACAGATAGGGTTGGATCAGCATGAATATTGCGAATTTGAACATA
>JBBDIY010000038.1:0-28462 GCA_040880185.1 Paenibacillaceae bacterium | reverse complement strand
AGCTGAAGACGATGAAGCAGTTGAAGACGATGAAGCAGCTGAAGACGATGAAGCAGCTGAAGACGATGAAGCAACTGAAGACGATGAAGCAGCTGAAGACGATGAAGTAGCTGAAGATGAAGACGAAGATGGCACTTCCGTTAATGGTTATCGTGGGAAGCTTAATGCTCATTTAAACCAGTTAAACGCAATTATCAATGAACTGAATACTCTTTCTGCCGAAGGAGAAGTAGCTGCTGCCGATGTTGCAGCGTTATACACTGAGATTCAGATGTTGCAAGATACGATCTCAGCTGAAATCACCCGATTAGATGGTGCTTTACAGACAGAACAACAGTTTGTGATGGATGATGTTACAGATGTAAAGCGTTATAAAAAACTAGCCAAGCTATTAGGCAAGAAGGGTATTGTTACATTCGTTAACGGGGAAGAAGTAACCTTTGACGTGCCTCCGGTAGTGAAGGAAGGACGCGCGCTTGTGCCGTTCCGGGCGATTGCCGAGAAATTAGATGCAGTGGTAACCTGGAATGCTGCAGAGAAAATGGTCATTGTCACTCGAGGTGATATCGAAGTTAAATTGGTTATAGGTAGCGTAACAGCGCTGATCAATGGCGAGAAATTTCCGTTGGACGTGCCGGCTAATGTTGAGAACGGTCATACAGTCGTCCCAATCAGTTTCTTGGCGGAAGCGCTCGGTGCTGCAGTAGAGTGGGACAACGAAACCAGTTCTATTATTGTTCTTGAACAATAAGTCCCATTATAGTAACACGTTTAATCAATAATTGACTCATAGAAAAACTTACCTGTTGTCCATTATCTTATGGCAATAGGTAAGTTTTTTCCTAATCATTATGTCTAGAGATTCTAACTGCCTTTATATTTTCCTAATCCGAAAGTTATCCCCAAGCAGTGCCCAATTTTGTGGGAATGGGTTACCCAGCACCCAGTAGCTAATGCCACGTAAGCCATACGTTCTGATAAGATCGAATTTCGCTTGTGCGCTACGTGCATCCTCGAACCAGACTACGTGTTCTTTACCCTCAAGATCGTAGTAGCTGTAGTTCGGCGCTTGAGAAACAGGGTCATAACGAATGACCGCTCCTACATTCCTTGCTTGTGTTATGGCAGCCTGTGGGCTCAAGGAACGAGCAAATTCCCCTCCCTGTACGAAAGGAAGAGTCCAATCGTATCCGTAGAGTGGAGCACCCATCAAGATCTTAGCCGGTGGAATAACGGTTACGGCGAAATCCAACACAGCCTTGACCTGTGGAATAGGAGCAACAGCCATCGGTGGACCACCCGACCAGCCCCATTCGTAAGTCATAATGATTACAAAATCCACAATCTCGCCGTGGGCTTTATAATCATGGGCCTCATACCATTGTCCCACTTGCGTTGCACTTGTCTTAGGTGCAAGTGCAGTTGATATGAGAAAACCTTCCTGGTGAAGTCGAGCTGAGATTTCCCGCAGGAATTGATTATACAGCTCTCTATCGTCTGCATACATATTCTCAAAGTCGATATTGAGCACTCGGAAACCTTTATCCTTCATCGTTCGAATGATTGATGATATCATCGCTTCTTTAACTGCAGCATCTGTAAAGATAGCCCTAGAAATCTCAGGTGAGAAATTACCTTCTTCGAAATTGGCCACAACCATCATTGGCCTTGAATCTGTAGCATGAATGGCTTGCAATGCTGCAGCATCATCTGGCGCCACGAGCTCTCCCGTTCGTAGTACACGATATTGGAATATACTGAAGTAGGTTAGTAAATCCGCATGCTCTTCAACTATGGCTCGATCTCGCTCTGCCGTGGATGGTTGCAAATAACCATTAGATTGAATAATGATTCTAGGGGCTGGAGGAATTCGTAGCACCTGACCTACCTGTAGCTTAGTAGGATCCACAGTCGAATTAACCTGAATCAAGCTTTGAAGACTGATTCCATGCTGTCTTGCGATAGAATAGAATGAATCTCCTTCTCTAACCGTATAATAGCTGCCAACGATCGGGATAACCAGCGCTTGACCGGGGACAAGACGATCAGGCTGATCCAATTCATTCAAACGAATTATACTGTCAGTCGTTACCCCATAACGGTTAGCAATTTGGGATAACGATTCCCCCAGATTGACTACTGCGATCTGCATACTCGAATCTCCCCGTTTCTTGTGATTACTTTCTCATAAGTTATTCACAAGATGGGCGACAGGTGCCTAGAGATAATAAAATTCTATCTAAACGACTTCCTGCAGAAACCGATACTGTGCTTCGATAAGTCCATGATATATACCATTATGCTCAATTAGTCCTTGATGCGTCCCCTGCTCCATAATCTTGCCGTGGTCCATAACGACGATCTGGTCCGCATGACGGATTGTGGATAAGCGATGAGCAATAATGAAAGATGTTCGCCCTTGCAATAGCACCTTAAGCGCACTCTGAATTTTCACTTCGGTTTCAGTATCAATACTAGCTGTCGCTTCATCCAAGATCAGAATTCGTGGATTTGCAAGTAGCGCTCGAGCGAATGAAATCAACTGACGTTGACCCATCGACAATACATTACCCCGCTCTTCGACCTGTGTTTCGTAGCCACTCGCCATTCTGGAGATGAAGTCATGCGCATGAACAGCTCGTGCTGCATCCTCCACCTCTTCATTCGTTGCATTCAGTCTGCCGAACCGGATATTGTCGCGGATCGATCCTGAGAATATGAAAGTATCCTGCAGCACAATACCGACCTGCGAGCGTAAACTCTGGATCGATACATCACGAAGATCGTGACCGTCAATTTCACAGCTTCCCTCAACAGGATCATAGAAACGACATAACAGGTTAATGATTGTGCTCTTCCCAGAACCTGTATGTCCAACTAATGCAATCGATTGACCTGCACTCACAGCCAAATTGATATCCTTCAGAGCAGGTCTTGCCTTCTCATACTCGAACACAATATGGTTAAACTTAATATCTCCGTGGATCGTCGGAAGTTCAAGAGGGTGCTCTTTCTCTACAACAGATGGAAGCTCATCCATGAATTCAAATATACGTTCTGCGGAAGCCATTGCAATTAAAAGCTGTGAATACATCTGACCTAGCCGGTTAATGGGTTCCCAGAATTGCGATATATAGGTCGCGAATGCTACGAACAAACCTATACTGATCTCACCATTCTGCACTAAAGATGCACCATACCAGAACAGAATGAAGTAACCAATACCTCCTGTGATTTCCAATATCGGCGTGAAAATCTGATTCAATCCCGATGCTATATCCCAAGCATGTCGATTGCTCGTATTCATCTCGTTGAAGTAGACGATGTTCTCTTTCTCCTGTGTATATGCTTGTGTCACTTTAATGCCTTGAATACTTTCGTTCAGATGAGAATTGATCCGTGATTGCCTAATGCGAACTTCCTGCCACGCTCTGCGGATTCTCTTACGTAACGTACCTGAGATCATGAACATAAGTGGAACTGTGAACATAATCGCTAAACCTAACTTGAAATTAAGTGTAAGTAATACAATCACAATTCCGATCAGAAGTACGATATCAATCAGAATATTCACAACACCGTTCGTGAACAAATCCTGTAACGCATTCACATCATTTGTAATCCGAACAAGTACTGAGCCTGCAGGTCTCTTGTCAAAGAAACGAAAGCTCAGCTTCTGAATATGAGCGAACAGCTCGTTACGAATATCACTAATGACCCGCTGACCGATCACATTCGTAATTCGGATCCGAACTCTATTCGTGAACAACTGGATAACATATAAGCCTAAGATCGTTCCCGCATAGATAGCAAGAAACGAGATATTCCCGTCACCTGTGTCTGGATCAATGACTTTATCGATAGCTAAACTTATGAGGAAGGGCACGGCTAGCTTTGTCGCGGCTCCATATAACATAAGCAATATAACAGGAATCATCTTATTCTTGTAGGGCTTTAAGTAAATGCCCATTCGACGAAGTACCCCCCAATCGAAGGACTTCAATAATACTTCATCATCTTGATAGACGAACCGGGTAGACTTCTTCTCTGTGCTCAAGATTGCACCTCCAATTGCTCAGTCTGATCCGCGTATTGATTGTCATAGGTGTCACGATATAGACCATCCTGCTCTAGCAATTGCTGGTGCTTGCCTCGTTGAATAACCTTCCCATTGTCAAGCACGATGATCTCATCCGCATGCCTCAGCGAGGAGATCCGATGAGCGATGATGAACGTTGTTCGACCCTGCATGATTTCCTTTAACCCGATCTGAATTTCATGCTCAGTATCCATATCAACCGCACTAGTGGAATCATCCATAATTAGAATTTTTGGATTCTTAATCAGTGCACGAGCTATCGCAACACGCTGCTTCTGCCCACCCGATAAGCCCATCCCGCGCTCTCCGACAATGGTGTCATAGCCAAGCGGTAATTCCATAATAAAGTCGTGCGCTTGTGCATATTTCGCTGCCCGAATGATCTGTTCCATACTGGCATCTTTCATACCATAAGAGATATTATTCCGAATACTAGACGAGAATAGGAAGGTTTCTTGGAACACAAGCCCAATCGCTTGTCGTAAGCTTTCTAACTGAACACTACGAATATCATGCCCATCAAGCTTAATCGAACCTTCCTTCACATTATAAGCTCTAAGCAAGAGTTGAATGATCGTAGACTTACCCGACCCCGTCCCTCCAAGAATACCGATTACAGCGCCTGGAGGGGCATCTAGCGAGAAGTCAACAATGGTTGGAGATGAATCCGGATAGGTGAATTGAACATGATCGAACTGCACATGACCCTTGATCTGATCCTTCGGTAGCTCGATGGCGTCCTCATGATCTTTGACATGCACATAATGGTTCAATATCTCTAGTACTCTCTCACCTGATGCCTTAGATTGTGTATATTGATTAATATGAAAGCCAACTCCCCACATGGGACCGATAACGAACCAGATTAAGCTGAAGAACGCGACTAAATCTCCGATCGTAATCGAATCCTCAATGACCAGATAACCACCAACGAATAGCAAGGATACAATACATAACAATGAGAAAATTTCCATGAACGGAAAATAACGCGAGAATATGTATGCGGCACCGATCTGATTATTCTTGTATTCGTCACTGCGAACCATAAACTTATCTACTTCATAAGACTCTCTTGCGAATGATTTCACTGTACGAACACCCGTAATGTTCTCTTGAACGGCTGTCGTTAGATTGCTCATTGCTTGACGCATCATCTGAAATTGAGGATGAATGCGACTTTCGAAACGCACCGCTGTATATACCAATAAAGGCATCGTAGCCAATGTAATTAAAGTTAACTGCCAATGAATCGTAAACATCAGGGTAGCACCAAAGCCGACCATGAGGAATAAATTTAGGAATTGAGCAAAGCCAAAACCAATGAATTGTCTTACTGCATCCATATCCGCAGTTAATCGTGACATCAAATCGCCAGTTTTGGCTTTATCGTAATATTGGAACGATAAGTACTGAAGCTTTCGATAGAGGGCATTACGAAGATTATAAGCAACGCGGTTACCTAATCGACCACCAGATAAGCCGTGCAAGCCTTGGAAAATCGCTTTTATCACAATAACGCCAAATACGATCAGAGCAAGACTTAGCACCTGATCGTACTTCTTTAGCTTTATAATATCGTCAATCAGATAACGCATTAAGAGCGGGTAAACGATCCCAATCGCCGTTGAGATAATCAAACAAGTAATCGAGGCGAATAACATCCAACGCTCTTTCCAGTAATAGGCCCTAAGTTGCTTTAATACCTCCATGTTGATCCCCCCAAGTTTCACATTTAGAAACTATAGCACCATCCAGAATAAGGTACAACGAGAGGATTTTACGATATTCCGCGAAATATCGAGACATGTTCGCAATTTGTTCACAATAGGAAGCATTCTCATTCAAATTAGGCTATTTAGTGCAGTATGCGAGCAAGTCTAGTTTCTATGTGTATCAGATCAATGATAGTATTGTCATTAAGAGTGAATCCATCACTATACATTCGGAGTTGCTCAAGCAATTGAGCAGAAACGCGATGTGCTTCCTTGATGAATAACTGCTCATAATAGCTTCCCAGTTGTTGTTCATGCTCATGCACATACATACTAATCGCAGCATCAATTACACTGTGTAGAACACCCCTAAGTTGCCCTTTACCGTCACCTTCGAAGAACGCTTTCGCACTCTTGAAATGCTTTCTGAATATCTTGTCATCCAAGACAGGCTGAGCGATTGATTCCCCAACCTCAGGAGTAACGAATGATTCTAGGATAAATTCCTCGGCAATAAATTGTTCATTTCTTTCAGTAATTATGAGCAATAATCGTGCCTCCCAGCTTCTTAGCTGTACGCGAAGATAATTTTCCATTCGAAGTGATGTAGCTAGCACCTCTTGGGACACCTCAATCGAAGCTGATTGCTGCAATTGCCTCCAAGCCACATTCAGAGCCATGCTCATATTCCGTCCATCTTCCTTAAGAGCGGATGGATGGAAGGCATCGTTATACCAATCACCGAAGCGAAAGCTACAACGTTGTTTCACATAATATAGAAGCTCATCAAGCTCCTGACGAATATGAGAAGCTACAAGCTGTTCGATGTTAGACTCTATCTCAGACTGGATGATAGGTAATAACGATCTGCGGTGTTCATTGTTCTGTTGAACCTGCTCGGTGCTAAGACGAGATTGCCTAATTCCAAGACGCACTGCTTGCATCGCCTTATCCAATTCAAGCTCTGCAGAACGAAGAGCGACACCTGCTAATTCTTCAACTGCAAACGTAGCGAAGCTATTCTCGAACACTTGCATACCCGATCTCTCTAATGCTTCCGCATTATGTTCGATACGAGCCTCAAGCGCTAATCGACTGGAGATTGGATATATCCGCGGATTCCGAATCCCGTGTAGCTGTAACTGCTGACTCACGTGATCAATGACCTCTTCTAACTCCTTCATTGAATCAGCAAGATCTGCCGCGTTGATAATAAAGAACATTTTGTCCAATTCAAAGCTATCCTTTACCCGCCCTAATTGTAGTAGAAACTGCTTATCTGACTGAGAGAATGCATGATTATAATAAGTCACGAAAAGAATAGCATCTGCATTCTTAATATAATCGAAGGCAACACCGGTATGTCTAGCATGTATGCTATCTGCACCAGGTGTATCTACTAGAATGACGCCTTGATCTGTAAACGTTGAGCTATAATGGAGATCTATTCGCTCAACGAAACAAGATTTGCTCTCATTCGCTACATATTGTCTGTATTCTTCCTCATTGGCCATCCATTCAGTCCCCAATCGTAGCTGGATATCATGCCACCCCCGCTCTATCGCTTGTAAGAACGATAGATGAGCCTTCCCCCTACTTGTTACACGATGTATGGCGATGGATCGAATAGCACTAACTGCGTGCTCAATCGATTCGAAGCTTTGTTCGTCACCTAGCATATTGAATGAATAACGGATATCCGCGAGCACAGCCTCAATAGATTTCATTCTAATTCGAGCCGATAGATGGGGCCACTGTTCACTAACCGGGACAATTCGATTAATAGCTGCCGTCGTGGGGTTAGGTGAGACAGGAAGAATCGACTGACCCATCAAGGCATTGGCGAAGGACGATTTACCTGCACTGAATGCACCGAATAGCGCGATCGTAAATTGATGTTCCTTCAGTTTCTTCGCCCTCTCGAGTAATGAACGACGAATACCAGTTATTGATTGAAGGGGTTCAAGAAGATCGGCCGATTGCGACAAACGTTCAGCCATCTGCTCCATAATCGTTCTATATTGGAATTTGTCAGGCATCTCATGGTTCTGTTTGATTTCAGTTTGCACGGTATCGAGGATTGACAGCGAGAATGACGGGCTCGTGGTTGAGCCTTGAGATGAATGGACATGCATAGAACGAGTCAGCTGCTCAGAATGGTCACCTTCTACGATCCTATCAGGATCCGGATAGATCATAGTCTGATCATTTATTTGCTCAAGTTCGGATAATAGTCTGGTCTGGTATTCATTCCGCTCCTCTTCGAGTAGATGAGCATCCGTTAATTGTGTTAATTGTACGGTTAACTCTTCCACTCTTGCTTGAATAGTTACAGCCGACTGGTTGGCGTCCTCTCTTAGAGCCTCAGCGATATATTCGAACAGCTCTGTCGCTTGCTTACGGTAACTAGACTTCATATGTTCCGTTAGTTGAGAAGTGAATATCATCGTATATTCATTCGTAAATCCTGAAGCCATATTCACTTGTGAAGCAATCCACTCTGAGGTTACATATGGTTGAATATCTGGTATCGTGATGCGTTGCTTCTGCAATAATGGTGAAATTTCTGGTAATTGCTTATAGGATTGCAGCAAATGATTCAGATGCCAGACGAGCTGTTTATCTGTATGATCCTGAACCATCTCAGTGAATAGCCGCAGTCGTTCTGCGGCTTCCGCCTTCGTCTTCGTATCACTGAATAAAAGCCCAACGCGAAATCCAGGTTTACGGCTTTGTAGGTAGGCACCTGCTAGGTCTCTCGCTGTCGCTGGCATAATATTAGCATTATTCACGAGTCTCGTTAATTCATCGCGAAATTGCTGTTTAAGCGTTAGTGGTCCTTGATGAGCTTGCTCCATCGCAACGTGAAGCTGATCTAGTAGAAGCTTGACTTCCGTAAGTGAAAGTCGATCTAGTTCTGGAAGTATATGCTCTGGATAGACAGCAGCAACATGCTCCTTCACGAGGTGGGTACACGATAAGATGACACTTGCTTGTACAATCGCTTCAGAGCCAGCTTTAAGTTGCTCGAATAGCTCCATAAGCTTATACCACTCACTACGTGGATGTTCTGGCTGCTTGACCGAGATGAACAAATAACCGTCCGCAACAATGCCCCAATCTGCGAAGGCATTCTTAACGTCAGCTACGAATCGTTCAAAGCTAAGCTCCTGCTCATTATGTTTATCCACTTGATTAATGATAATATAGACGGGTTTACCCCAGTCCTTCAATCGTTTCGTGAAGTTGAAGTTCACTTCAGATTGGACATGGTTGTAATCCGTCACATAGAACACGACATCGGCAAGATGCAAGGCTGACTCCGTGGCCATTCGATGGGCATCGTCGGTCGAATCAACACCAGGTGTGTCCATCAGGATGAGTTGATCTGCTAATAAGGGGACAGATAAGTGAATATCAATCCGCTCTACCTCTAACCCATTCTTACTTAATCCATCGATCTTGGAAATAAAACCATCGTGACTAACAAGTGTGTTTAATTGGAAGCCGACCTGTGTCGGAATTACTTCTTTTGTTCCAGTCTTATACTGCACAATCGCTTCAGGCGGACTATGCTCCACATTCTCAATCATAACCAGATTCGCACTTGTCGGAATGGGTCCAGAAGCAAGTACGGTAGCCCCACACATCGTGTTAATTAAGCTTGATTTACCTGCTGAGAAGTGACCACACATGGCGATAACTGCTTTATTCCTATGTAATTTATCAAGCAATTGCCCAATCTGGGTAGCATGAAGATGATCCCCGCGATCCGCCATTGCGGCTTGAACTTGCTGTAATGTTGTTGTAATAGACATCGCCTCTACCCCTCAATGGTTCGCTTGGAATTTCAAGGATATCGTAAAAAAAAAGAAACCGGTCATACCCGGCCTCTAATACATCCTGATCTTAATCCGTATACGAGTCGCTATTCTTTGCTTTGTAGGCTCAACTCAGGAAAGAAGATTTCGAAAACCTCGCCATGCTGCAAAATCGTAATGTTCTTATCTTTAACTCTCATCACAACGACTTCTGGCTTTTCCTTAAGACGATTCACATATTCATCATCAATATCACCGGAATCACTGAATACGATGCCATCGATTTCCTTTTCCTCGTTATCGAGCATCGGGGTGTCAATAATAGCCTCATAAATATCAGAGAAAACTTCGAAATTCTTTGTGTATACAGAAATGCATCTCATTTCATCCCAACCTTTTTGTTTTTTATAGTATTTTTGCCGAATTCTTCTTTTTCATTCTTCGCTTGCCCTCTGAGCAAATATCGACTAAGGGGCACACCTCACATCGAGGATTCTGAGCCTTGCAATGGTATCTACCAAAGAAGATTAGACGATGATGGGTAATTGTCCATTCTTCTCTAGGAATTTGTTTCATCAACTTCTCTTCAACCTTCAACACGGAATCGGCTAGTCCTGCCAGCCCCAATCGTTTAGCAACTCGTTCAACATGAGTATCTACTGCTATGGCAGGTACACCAAAGGCATTGGATACTACGACATTCGCTGTCTTGCGACCTACACCTGGTAGCTTCACGAGATCCTCGTGCATAGTAGGAAGCTCTCCGTGGAAATCCCCGATTAACATTCGACATAAGCTTTGAATAAATTTCGCCTTATTACGGTACAATCCGATCCGCCTAATATCCTGCTCCAGTTCTTCCAGCGGAACAGCTATGTAGTCCACGGGTTTCTTGTATTTGTGGAACAAATCTGTAGTCACCTTATTCACGGTTTCATCCGTACATTGTGCTGACAATAAGACAGCTATGGTTAATTCGAATGGATTAGAATGGTTTAATTCACAGTGAGCATCAGGGAACATGCCTGCCATCGTATCCAGCATATATCGAACCTGTTTCTTCATAGGCTGCTTAAGCCTCCTCCCCCCGTCAACAGGGTGATTCGAATGAATAGCTCCGAACAACAGTTTACCGAATCCTGTCCGTAAGATCAACTATTCTCTGAAAAAAGATACAGAGCAAACACATAATTGTGTTTGCTCTGTGTCGAATTTACAAAGATAATCTACAATTTCTCAATTTCGACGATTTTATCATCTAGAATATACACTGCAATCTTCTCTTTTTCAACAAACGATGCTGCTGATAAAACTGATGTCCCTTTGTGAATATAAGCTTGGTCAGATAACACAAATTGATTCTTCTCTGTAGTGAGCACTCTAGTTATTACTAAAGTTTTAGTAGCATCCGTGTAAGATATAACACTTCTGCTGATCGGGGCAATTATTGTAATCCAATGAACACCGTTCGTTCCAATAACAACCGATACACGATCATTCATCGTTGTAGAATTTAGTGTGGTCGTTATATTCGAATTTTTGTTAACCCTAACACTCGTTATATTGCTAATTGATTTTGATGTCTTACCGAATTCTTCGATGGTCAGTGAGCCATTGCTTGAATTAACAGCCGTCAGTTTACCAATTGTAACAGCTGGGATATAAATGGCTGTCGTAGTCGCTCCTACCATCGTAGCTTCAATATACGAATTGTCAGTGATATCGGCATAGGTTGCATTTAATTTCGAGTTATGAGTAATCGGAATCGATGCTGAGTAGCTAATGTCTAAAGCAGTTGATGTCTCATCTGTAACCGCTAATTTATACGAATATTTGGTTTTCACTTTGAAAATTTTAGTTTGAATTAATTTGATTTGAGTCGCTTTGTCTTGGTTGCCATCAAGAATGACTGAAACCATAGACCCAACTGGCAAATCAGATAGTGTAGCATTGGTTTTTCCGAATATTTCTATAGAAGGTACCGTTGTATAATTTAATGATATAGCTCCATAATAATCGGAGTTGAGCTTTATGGTCTTTGTAGTCGTGTTGATATCTACTAATTTACCGTCATAATTATTAGATATCTTCATACTCATGATTCGATTACCAGAGTAAGTAATATCAACTCTCTTGCCTTTTGTAAAGTAAGTACTCAAGTTTGATAGCATAACCGTTGAACTACCAGCTTCGATTGTCGTATTATCGTTGATTACATAGGCTACTGGTACTGAGGTTTTATCATTCTTCAGTAAGACTACCAATGCATCAGAATCATAACTATAGTATTCCATCCCAAGCTTAGTTTCAATCGTACGATTCAAGACCGTAATCTTAGTGACCAGATTATTACCATTCAACTCGATGGTAACTTCATCTTTAATCTGAATATCCTCTAGGTCTGCTCCATCTAGTCCTGTTATTAACACTTGAACCTCAGCAGATACCAGATATCCTTTGAACGTATTATCAGTAGCTTGAAAGATTATTTTATTCTTCTCACTCTTAACATCTACTGAATCAACAATACCCTGCTCAACAATAACGCTTGATTTAGTTACAATGAAAGAAGTCACGATGCTATCCTTCAACTCTATTGTAACTTCATCCCCAATATAAAGCTCACTAAGGCTCGTCAATGTTCGAGTACCATTCGTAATCTCGATCGTTGCTGGAATTGGATAAGCAACCGTATTGCCTGTACTCGTTTCCTTTACCTCAACAACTTGATTTACCGTTTGAATACTACCTACCGTACCAACAACGGTCTTGAATACAGGTGCAGCCTTAACAATGATTTGTGTGATATCTGTACTTACGTTATCACTATTCCGTTTAAGCTCTAAAGTACTACCTACGGTTAAGGATGTTAGAGAAAGCCCGCTGCCGTTATTCGACATGACTGCAACATCATCAACATATTTGAAAGACTGAGAAGCTCCATTTATTGCTACAGTGATCGTCAGATCCCCTAGGGAGATCGATTCCATCGTGCCGACGAAGGACTCCATCTTCACTTGTTCGTCGGAAATTTCTACGTAATAAGCAACACCTTGATCAGCAATTACTGTCACATAATCATCAATCGATATACTCGACACAGGAATGGCATCATTAATTCCCTTATTATAAATGCTTGCATTAGCGTCTAGTGATAAGGTTTTGATTGTACCCGTGCTTTCTTGAATTTGAATCGAATTCGCATTCGAGCTAAGAACTACACCATTCGTAATCTTCGAGTTACGCACGGTAAGATGTTTCTCAGCCTCACCTAATAGAACAGCCATCTCGGCTCTTGTAATCTTACCTGATGGATTAAAGGTGCCGTCTTTATAACCACTCACAATGTCATAGATTTGAGCTACGTTAATATACCCTGCATAACCAGCGCTAATCATATCTTCATCTGTAAAACCAGTATCATCATTCTGGGCTTGAGTAGCCTCAGTTTCCTGTCCTATCGCTCTTACTATTAACTTAGTTACCCACTCACGAGTGGCATTCTTCGTTCCCCAATTCAGATCGTGCTTAGCGATCTCCTCTTGCATATTAATCAATTTCTCACCTAGCGCAAGCACCACATAAGGCTTAGCCCAACTTGCTACCTCAAAGGATAGATTCGCCTCTGAATTCAAGTTAACCTGATCCTTCTTACCCATCATATTGATGAGCATAATAATGACTTCTTGCTGTGATATATTCTTATTCGGAGCATAATTGCCCGTCTTATCACCTTCTGCAAAGCCTAATAGTGCAATTTTCGAAATATGCTTCTTAGCCCAATGTGTTGTGGCATCTGGGAATTGCCAATTAGGTGAAGTAGCCGTACCCTCAGTTTCTAATGCCATCGCAGCTTGCGGCATAATCAGACATACTATGAATACGATCATCAACATTTGTTTCATCGACAGCTTCAATCCCTTTATCATTGTAAATCTCCTCTCAACCTATTAGTATAATTCCGATTTCATATATTCCTTGATGCCCTTAACAATGGATGCAGCGACCTTATTCTGCATGTCCTCAGAAATCATAATTGACTCTTCGGTAGGATTGGACAAGTATCCAATTTCTAGCAGTACCGCAGGCATCGTTGTTTCCTTAATGACTTTATAATCCATCTGTCGCACCATACGATCGGGAAAGCCTGTAGCCTGAATGAGATTACTGTGAAGAAGATTAGCTAAAGATATACTAATGCTGTTGTGATAATACGTTTCAATACCCCTCGTATTCTTGTTGGTAAAACTATTAGCATGTAAGGAAATGAATAGATCTACATGATCACGATTAGCTATAGCAACTCTATCATCCGTCGTGATATAAGAATCATCCTTACGAGTCAGAATTGGAGTAATGCTACTCTCATGCTGAAGCAAACCATATACCTTATTCGCCAAAGACAGAGTAAACAGCTTTTCCTCCTTCTTACTAACCCCTGGAGAACCAGGATCACGCCCTCCGTGCCCTGCATCAATCATAATCTTGAATTCATCTTTAACTATTGGTTCGTTAGCGTTGACTCCCTTGCTATTAATGCTAGAGAATAAAGGTTGGTTAGAAAAACGATTGCGAGGAAAATAAAATTTGAACATACCCTTATGTATGGGTTGTTGCTTCACAAGCCCATTCACATTGTGATTATTGGACTCTACCTCCGATGCTGAATAGCTAGGAATATCCTCTGTCAGCTTGAATTGAGACAGATTTGGTAACGCTAATGCTAGAAACATGACGAATAGAGTCGTGTATAAGTATCTTTTCATGCTTCCACCTCTGAGATGCGATCTAGACACTCTATTAATATTCTAGCAAAGCAACCTATGAATTGACAGAGAAAACTATTCAGTTCTAAGATCCACCATTCTTTTAGACGTAATTGAAATCATAAAGTTGCTAGTCTGCTATAAAATAAAAGCCGTCCTGCCAACAGCAAATCTGTTGATCGGACGGCTTTTATGGATAATTCTTAATTAACGATTAGATAACGATTTCAGCAAGTCGCTTCTGCTCGAAAGCGGTAATCTTATTCTCGTGCTTCAGTGTAAGACCAATATCATCTAGCCCTTGAAGTAAGAACTGACGACGATGTTCATCTAAATCGAAGGAAATCGATAGACCGTATTGATCCGTAATGGTTTTCGTCTCCAAATCAATGGATAATTGATACCCTTCATGCTTCGCCGTCATCTGGAAGAAATGCTCAACTTGCTCTTCTGACAGCTTAATCGGTAGAATCCCATTCTTGAAGCAATTGTTATAGAAAATATCAGCGAATGACGGTGCAATAATAACCTGAAATCCATAATCTTGGATGGCCCACGGAGCATGCTCTCTAGAGGATCCACAGCCAAAGTTGGCACGAGATAACAGGACAGAGCCACCCTTGTAGCGATCTTTATTCATCTCAAAATCGTGATTAACCTCTCCGCTCTCAAACCAACGCCATTCGAAGAATAGATATTGTCCGAAGCCTGTACGTTCAATTCTCTTCAGAAACTGCTTAGGTATAATCGCATCTGTATCCACGTTCACTCGATCTACCGGAATCACGATTCCTGTATGCTTATTAAATGCTTGCATCGATATATCCCCTCTCCGATTAGCCGTTAACCTTGGCCTCTGTTCTGTATTTCCAATCGCGTGTATCTACGAAGTGACCCATGATAGCAGCAGCTGCAGCCATCTCTGGGGACACTAGATGTGTTCTTCCACCTCGACCTTGACGTCCTTCGAAGTTACGATTTGAAGTAGAAGCACAACGTTCACCTGGACTTAGTACATCCGGATTCATAGCTAGACACATACTACAACCAGCATCACGCCATTCAAAGCCAGCCTCACTGAATATCTTGTCCAATCCTTCTTGTTCAGCCTGAATCTTAACACGACCTGAGCCTGGAACAACGATCGCATTCACATGTGAAGCTACCTTGTAGCCTTTGGCCACTTCGGCTGCAACACGTAAATCTTCGATTCTACCATTCGTACAGGAACCGATGAATACACGATCGATCGTAAGTTCTGTCATTGGCGTTCCAGGAACTAACCCCATATATTCGATTGCTTTCTCAGCAGCTTTGCGTTCGTTCTCAGTAGCGAAGCTGTTCGGATCTGGAACTAGGGATAAGATATCTGTACCCATTCCTGGACTAGTACCCCACGTTACTTGTGGAGCCAGCGCTGCTGCATCAATCTCAACGGTGCGGTCATATACAGCACCCTTATCTGTAGTCAGCTTCTTCCATTGCTCTACTGCTTGATCGAATGCGGCACCTTGTGGAACATATTCGCGTCCACGTAGGTATTCGAATGTGGTTTCGTCTGGCGCGATAATGCCTGCGCGCGCACCCGCTTCGATGGACATGTTACAAACCGTCATCCGTTGCTCCATCGTTAATCCACGAATCGCTTCTCCAGTAAACTCGATGACGTAACCTGTACCGAAGTCTGTACCAAACTTGGCGATAATACCAAGAATAAGATCTTTCGCCTTCACACCCGGCTTAAGCTTACCATTCACACGTACTTCCATGGTCTTGGAATGAACCTGCTGCAAGCATTGTGTAGCTAGAACGTGCTCTACTTCACTTGTTCCAATACCGAATGCCAATGCACCGAATGCACCGTGGGTTGAAGTATGACTATCCCCACATACGATTGTCTTACCTGGGTGTGTAAGTCCTAGTTCAGGTCCCATAACATGGACAACACCTTGATCGGCGCTATTCAAGTCATAAAGCTTCACGCCAAATTCCCGACAATTCTGCTCTAAAGTCTCAATTTGTTGCTTAGAAATTGGATCCTTAATATTAAAGCGATCTTGCGTAGGTACGTTATGATCCATCGTAGCGAATGTTAATTCAGGTCTACGAACGGAGCGACCGGAAAGACGAAGTCCTTCGAATGCTTGTGGAGAGGTGACCTCATGCACAAGATGCAGGTCAATATAGATGATTGCAGGCTTGCCCACTTCTTGATCAATAACATGACTTTCCCATATTTTCTCGTATAATGTCTTTTTACCCATCTCAATTCCACCTCACCCTTATTTACTGGCTTTATCTTATCATTTCTTTCTTCATTGATCCAAGATATAATATCTATAGATCTAATAGTTTTATCCTATAACAAAACTACTTGAGATAGGCGGGATTAACAATGGAACTTCGTCAACTCCAATATGCGTTGCAAATCGCCAAGGAAATGAACTTCTCACGAGCAGCCGAGAAATTGCATATTGCTCAGCCATCACTAAGTCAGCAATTATCTAAGTTAGAGAAGGAAATCGGCGTATTATTGTTCCAACGTAACACAAATTCTGTCGAGCTAACCTATGCAGGTAGTGCCTTCATGGAGCAAGCGCAGAAGATCGTCGATCATGTCGAGCAGCTTAAGCGTGAGATGGGTGATATTTCACAGATGCGTAAAGGCAAGTTAATTGTTGGTAGTCTGCCCATTACAGGGTCACATATTCTCCCTCTTGTTCTTCCTGTCTTCCAATCCAGATACCCAGAAATCGAGATCGTCCTTGTTGAAGAAACAACAGCCAATTTAGAAGCATTAACAGCTAGTGGTCAAACCGATATTTGTCTGCTCTCTCTGCCCATCGATCACTCAGCACTCATCCACCAAACACTCATTGAAGAAGAAATTTGCCTAGCTGTTCCACCTCAACACCACCTTGCGATCACGAGCAATACGAACAATCCCCATAATACCATCCATATGAGTATGCTGAAGGATGAACCATTTATTCTATTGAAGAAAGGGCAAGGCTTCCGTCAAATTACGATCGATTTGTGCAGGGAAGCTGGATTTGAGCCTAGAATTGTATTCGAAAGCAGCAACATCGAGACTGTGCAATCTCTAGTTGCTGCTGGAATGGGCATTGCCCTAGTACCGCATATGGTGACACGGGCAGGTGATCTATCCTCAGCACCTACCTACTTCTCATTAGCTGAGCCTCGTCCTACCCGAACACTCGTTATTGCTTATCGTAAAGGGAGATACCTCTCTAAAGCTGCTGAGGCCTTTATCGACACATTGAATGAGGTGATGAACACCTCCCTAGGTTCTAGATGAACTCGTTATAAGCTTTATATAAGCTTGTGATTGCCTGTAATCTCTGTCGTAATACCCTCTGGAATGACGACGGTCACATTCATAGTGGGCATATTAGAATTTATTCCATTCCTCCTCGTACTATAATGAATTTAGAGTTAAAACAGGGGTTAACCCCTGGCCCCATCTAGCTTCAAAGCTCTTTGAAAATTAAATTGAACTTGCAGGATTCATGAAGTTCATGAATAATATCCAATAGGGTATAGGGGAAACGCGCTTCCTCCTTGTTGCACTTCGGTGACTTCTCTTTAAGAATGCGTCCCCTTCTCTGGCATGTACTTCTAACGCGCAGTTTGTTCCTTCGAGTTCATGTATCAGCGAGGTTGTTGACCTAGCCAGAGTTCAGGGATTTCTATATCCTGCAATGTTTCCGAAATCTTACAATTCCTTATGAAGGTGGTGAGTAGAGTGAACAAACTCTACGGTGGTATTGACATTGGTTTAAAAGAGTTTCATTTCCATGCCATGGACGGGGATGGAAATCCGATAGGCAAATCCAAACGGTTTACCAACAATGTTCCCGGCATGGAGCTGCTTATCGATCATTTAGATGTACATATCCACAAGCAAGAAGCGACCTCGGTATCTTTAGGGATGGAAGCCACAGGACTTTACTGGTTTCCCTTGTTTCATGCGTTACAACACGACGAGCGAATCCAGCAATGGAACACACAGCTTCTAGCCATGAATCCGAAATTGGTAGAAAGCTTTCGCAACGCTTATCCGGATGTGGATAAAACCGATAAGGTCGATGCATTGATCATTGCAGACCGTGTGCGGTTTGGACGAGGCATTGCTCCTCAGCACATTCACAGCGAACAATTCTTATCTTTGCAGCGGCTGACTCGATTTTATGTGCATCTGATTGAGCAGCAGACCGATTTGAAGAATTACGCGAGTTCCTTCCTGTATTTGACCTTTAGTGAATGGATCCGCTGCAAGCCTTTTTCTGATCGGTATGGAGCCACGGCTTGCCAACTAATGAAGAAGTATAAGTCGGCTGAAGATATGGTGGAGATCACCCCTGTCGAACTGGAAAATCTATTGAAAGACTTCAGTAAGAATCACTTCCGGGATCCCAAGCAGAAAGCCGAAGATGTCCTTCAAATGGTCAAAGACTCCTTTACTATACCGCAAGGGCTTGTGGATTCGGTTCATCTGCTCATCAAGCAAACCTTGCAGCAACTCGATCTCTTGGAGAAGCACTTGAATCGACTCATGAAGCAGATCGAGAAGGCGATGAAGGGAATCAAGCACCCCCTGCTCTCCATCCCTGGCATCGGACCCGTGTCCGCCGCGCTCATCATTGCGGAAATTGGAGATATCTCCAGGTTCGAAGTCGAAGCCAAATTAGCCAAATACGCCGGTCTTACTTGGAGGACCAAACAGTCCGGCAACTTCCGTGCAGAAGAAACGTTTATGACCAAAACCGGTAATGTCTACTTGCGGCGCGGGTTAATCATCGCTGCCCAGAGTATGGTCAACCATAATGACGAATATACGGACTATTACCAACGGAAGTTTAAAGAAGCCACTCGCCATGCTCACAAACGAGCGCTGTCGCTCACAGCTCGAAAGCTGGTGCGTCTTATCCATGCCATGTTATCCACAAATCAACTCTACATGACACCGGAAGAACGCAAACAGCGGAACAAGGAGGTGGAAAAACCGACAAATCCGTCTGAAACTGTGGATAACATGCAAGAAAATGATATCTCACCTGTGGATACTGTGATTCATGTGGATAACCTTACGTCGGCTCCGGATCCTTCCCTTAAAAAAGAACACAAAAAAGTGAAGGGTACGGCTGCCGCAACGTCGTCTACGCGACAAAGGGATGGAACACATCGGACTCAACGTCCAATGGAACACGCAGTCAGCCAGTAACACTCTTCACTCCACTCCAATGTAAGAAAAAACGGAGCCAATGTCAAGAAAACAGTTACGGAGCCTTCTGGAAAATTACAAATAAAATCATAATATTCTATTTATTACCTATTGGAAAAGCTAGGTCTGTTTGGGATGCCTACATAAAGTACTCCCAGCTATATTTCAAGCATCACCTCCTCAAATATTTTTGTGAAAAAAACTTGACTTTTACCGCAGTCTTGGAGGCTGCTCAATACTAACATACATCGTATCCCCGATCGTCCGAACTGTCACCATGGAATCAGGAAGCTTTAACTTATCTTCTCCTTCTGAGGAAGAGTAACGATAAGTGCCGAACACATGAACAGCTTGATCCGATGATTGTAGCGATTGATCTACTAGGATTTCAGACCAATTCAGATTTTGTACAACCACTTTCTTTACTTGTGATTGTAGCTTCTCGTCAATACTGGGAATGTCTTCAGTCCGCTCTACGGAGCTGATCTCATGCCTAATTTCTTGCATCAAACCTGTGGAAGCTAGAACAACAAAACCGATACAAACTGTACAGATCAATCCTACGAAAATAACACTGAATATATCATATTTCACTACAGGATTACTTAATCTAGATACCGCGAGATAAATCAACAATTCCAATCCTAAGAGAACAAAGACCAACGGCCACCACGTTAGGAATGTATCTAGTGCTGCGAGCCCCTTCCACTGAGACGAGAAGAGCATCAATCCTAACATAACAAGAGCAATGCCCATCGATAAGGTACCTACACGCCACTGCTTCATTCCTGCTCACCACCCCTAGATTTATTCTTCTTACTGCCCTTGAGCAAGTAAACTCCTCCCGCAACTAACAGAATGGAGACAACCGTCGTCTGGAAGTATCTCTGGTACAGATAATTAAAGCGATATCCGGGAAAATATTCGTACAGTATGGGTAGAGCCACCTGATCGAGAATATAAAATCCACCAAGCGCCAATAGCGCAATCCCGACCCAACGCTGATGATTGATCAGCCAATCCACAATCGGAACATCATGAGCTTCCCCTCTAGCATGCTTGGAAATTTGCTGGAGTGCATCGAAGAAGCTATAGAACCACAAGATCGGAATCAAGAACAAGAATAAGGATAGATGTAGCACATCTAGAATATAGATGGAGAACAGGAAAGCGATCATCAGCTGTAAACCGCGTTTCTGCAAACCGAGATACATATGTCCAGCTCCTGGGAATACGGATAAGAATGTTGCGAGTATCTTGCTCTTCCTCCCTTGCTCCCGGTGCTCATCAAGCTCCTCCATGATGGATTTATCTTCTAGTACCTCACCACGATTCTTACGGTGTAAGAGCTGTATAGCATCGAATAAGCTATATATCCATATGATGGGGAGTGCCCCAAGGAAAACTAGGAATCCACCTTCTCCCGTCAATACAGCGATGAAGAAAATCATCGTAAGAATGCCGAAGAAACCTATGATAAAAGTAAGGCCTCGATACATTAACCCCAAGTGCATATGGCCGAGTCCTGGGATCAAGGAGAGCATGATCGTCTTGGTAGAATTCGCGTCATTCGGTACGATCAGACTATTTATAGACGGATCGGTAGCCAAGTTCTGATTATTATTCTGAGGTTTATACATATTAATTGTTACAACGAGATCAATCATACTTACAACCCACACCACAAAACATATTAACAAAGTAATGATAACATCTTCACCATCTTGTTCAATAACTGCGAAAAACAAAGTGAATGCAAAGAAAAACAGGAAAGCAAGTGGATACAAAATCCCTCTGATAAATTTTCCCAAATACATATGTCCCATTCCAGGTATGAATCCTAGGAAGAAGGCACTCGTTTTACTTTTACTCATGGTTTCCCTTCTTTCTTCTTGGTAGGAATAGCATCTAACCATTTCCCAGCCTTATTCGTTAGTTGATCAGATACACTCATTTGCTCGGCTTGCTCGGTATCCTGTGATAATTGTGAGACTCGATCAAGCATTTGATTGAACAAACCAGAACTGACCAATAGGAGTGTCAAGCTTGCAGCAATCGTGTAATGGAATAACGTGTTGGTGTACCATCGTCGTTTGTCCAATCGTTTTATATTACGTTTTGGTAATAATCTTACATGCTCTAGCACAACATCCGCGAAGAGTGTTATGTCCGTAAGCTGAGGTAAATCCTCTTGTAGCTCTTCTAAAGAAACCAAATAAATTTCCATGCAATCATCACATTCCAGCAAGTGAGCATCCATCGAAGCACGGTCGACTTCGCCACCCTGAATATAAGCTTGCCACTGTTGTATCCTATAATGGGTCATACGTTATCGTCCTCCTTCCAATGTTTCCTCATCCACTTCTTAGCCCGGTGTAACTTAGATGCAACCGTCTTTAGCACTACACCTTGCTCAAGAGCAATTTGCTGATATGATTTCTCTTCGATATAGTATGCAATAATCACTTCACGATAATTATCCGGGAGGTTGTTCACATTACGCTTAACCAATTGTTGTTGTTCCTTGTTCAGTATCTGTTGCTCTGTATTGGCATATTGATCTCGAATGATCATCGGTGGTGCATTCGCATCCTCATCCATGGAAGTTTCATTCCGTCTAATTAGCTTACGTTTATAATCAATCGCTTTATTGACAGCAATCCGCGCCATCCAGCTCTTCAAACCTTTTCTCTCATACCTGGGAAGGGAAAGAAAGATTTGTACGAACGCTTCTTGGGCGACATCCTCGGCATCTTTAACATGACGGAGCACACCATATGCTGTTTGATAAATATAATTCGCATGTCGTACCATCAATAAACGGAATGCTTCGCTGTCACCTGCTAATATTAGGTCGACCAAATGTTCGTCTTCGATGTCTTTCCCCTCCCCCCAGTTGTTAGACGTATGTATGCCATATAAGTACTGCAGTCATTACTTAAAAATAATTCAGTATCAAGTTTGATTAACGTTATTTGGAGTGGTTATACAGCCTACTTTTACTGATTAGTATGGATTAACCACTCTCGGGGTGGCTATTAGGGGTTATTCAGTTTACAGTGGTCTCGAATGGTTAATTAACCACCCCAGGAGTGGCAATTATAATTGAAGAGAACCTCATGTAAAGAATAGCCATCCGAAAGGTGGTTAATTCCACAATCTAGTTGCTGCTCGATTCATAACTTGATAGTTAGATGAAAATAAATACCACCAGAGTAACCTACTCTGATGGCATTTGGAGCTAATGGGGACTTCACAGCCTATTCATAAAACTGTGGTCGTCGATCTTCAAATACAGGTATACGTTGACGCACTTGATCCACGAGGTCCAAATCGAGCACTGCAGTCACGAGCGACTCTTCCTCACCTGCCTCAGCAATGATCTCACCCCAAGGATCGATGATCAACGAATGACCGAAGAATTCGGTGCCTTCACTCGTACCCACTCGGTTACAAGCAACAATATACATCTGATTCTCGATTGCCCTCGCCATCAACAGTGTGCGCCAATGATGCAATCTAGGATTAGGCCATTCCGCTGGGATGAAGACTACCTTTACTCCATCTAACGCCAACTTGCGAGTTAATTCGGGAAAGCGAATATCATAGCAAATCATCATCCCAGCGCTTACACCTTCAAGCTCGAATAGCCCAACATGATCCCCCGCAGCAAGATGCTTCTCTTCGTTCATAAGTCGGAATAGATGAATCTTGGAGTAGTCTGCAATAACAGCACCTGTCCGATCGAACACATACGTTGTATTCCGGACTTCCCCATCAGCCATATCAGCTATAGACCCGGCAATGACATAAACTTCATGCCTGCGGGAGAAATCAGCAATCAGCTTCTTCGTCCTTACCCCATATTGGTCAGCTAATTGCACAATGTGTTCTAATGCGTAGCCAGTGTTCCACATCTCTGGCAGTAAAATCACATCGGGTTTTGCCGTTCCACTTATCGCTATATGAAGTTGTTCAGACACCTTCCGATAGTTTTCCTCTGGCTGTCCAATTTGAATCTCAATTTGTAGCAAACATACATGAAGTCGTTGTTTGTTCATCTTATTCTCCTTAAACTTCTTTATCTGTTTTTAAAAGAATATGCTTCAAAGCACGCTCTAGGGTTGCATAAGAGAATACATAGCCATACTCGAGTATTCGCTTTGGCAGTACACGTTGTCCTTTTAGAATGACCTCTGACATCTCACCCAATATAAGCTTGAACATGAAGCCTGGAGCTGGGAACCAATGCGGGCGTCCTAATACCTTGCCAATTGTCCTACCCAATTCTTGATTGGTAACTGGCTTCGGAGCTGTGCAGTTGATGGCCCCATTCACTTCCTTGTGCAGGATACTGTATTTAATAATACCTACCATATCCTTAATATGTATCCACGAATGAATTTGTCGTCCACTGCCAATCTTACCCCCAGCGAACAGACGGTAAGGTAACACCATTAATGGGAATGCTCCACCATCTTTACCTAGGACCAATCCAATCCGAAGCTTAACAATTCGCACATCCTTAATGCGATTTACAGCTTTCTCCCATTCATCTACGGTTCTACCTAGGAAATCAGTTAGCTTTCTTGGGCTCTTCTCATCGAATGTTCCCGTGTCTGAATATCCATATATCGACATGCCTGATCCATTAATGATGACCTCAGGCTTATTGTTCAAGGTTCTAACTAATCTTGCCATCCTATTCGTTGCATCCAGTCGTGATTGAAGAATGCGTTCCTTAGCTGCCTTAGTCCACCTTTGATTGATGGATTCACCCGCCAAATTTACGAACGCATCAAAGCCGTCTAATATCTCAGGATTAATCTCTAAATCATGCCATGTTACATTCTTAACGTGGTCTTGTATATTTGCTTTAAGAGACCTAGAAACGTTGATAACTTCCTCACCCTGCTCGACCAATTCACGAATCAAGTGTCCACCAATAAAACCACTTCCACCGAACACAGCTATTCTCATAGTAACCCTCCCATACCGATCCAACAAATAAAGATCTAATCCTCATGTTACCGATAAGTGATGGGCATTTCAATTGTTTTGTGATTCTGGTACATTAATTGTATTGTCAAATTCGCACGGGAGTTGATTGAATCGATGAATAGTCATTCCTATAAACCAAAAATAAACATAGTACCTGCTGATCGATTACAAGGTCTTCCTAGTCAATTTTTCGCAGCACTTGCAGGAAAAGCACAAGCAGCTGCAGCAGAGGGACGTGATGTGATCAATCTAGGTCAGGGCAATCCTGATCAGCCTACACCTGCTCATATTATTCGTTCACTACAAGAGGCTTCTGAGAATCCAACTTATCATCGCTACCCACCATTCAGTGGTTTTGGTTTCCTCAAGGAAGCAATAGCAAATCGGTACAAACAGGATTATGGGGTCGATGTCGATCCGGAAACTGAAGTGGCTATTCTATTCGGGGGTAAAGCAGGTTTAGTTGAGATTAGTCAATGCTTACTCAATCGTGGAGATCTATGCCTAGTACCTGATCCAGGCTATCCAGATTATTGGTCAGGAGTTGCTCTGGCAGGTGCAAACATGCATATGATGAAGCTATCTGAAGACAATGGATTTCTGCCCGACTACTCAACAATTCCGCAAGCTATTGCTGATCAAGCCAAATTAATGTTTATTAACTACCCTAACAATCCAACAGGTGCTACTGCATCCTCTTCCTTCTATGAGGATACAGTGCGGTTTGCGGATCAGCATAACGTTGCGGTGATCAGTGATTTTGCATATGGGGCAATTGGGTTTGATGGTAAACGACCAGTAAGTTTCCTAGAAACACCTGGAGCCAGGGAAGTCGGTATCGAAATTTATACGATGTCCAAATCCTACAACATGGCGGGCTGGCGCGTTGGTTACGCACTTGGTAATCCTGAGATCATACACTTGATCAACCTGATCCAAGATCATTATTATTGCAGTTTGTTCGGAGGAATCCAGCATGCCGCAGCCGCTGCCTTGAATGGACCGCAGGAGTGTGTGGAGCAGCTGGTTGCTACATATCAGGGACGTCGGGATGTACTCTTCAGAGGGTTGGAGCAGATTGGTTGGCGTGCCTCGCCGCCATCTGGTAGCTTCTTCTGTTGGCTACCTGTGCCTAAAGGCTGGAGCTCGGCATCGTTAGCTGACAAGCTGCTTACAGAAGCGAATGTCGTTGTTGCACCGGGCATCGGCTTCGGGACAGCTGGCGAGGGATATGTCCGCCTCGGTCTGCTCGCCCCCGAACAACGTCTGCAAGAAGCGGTCGAGCGTATTGGCCGATTGAATTTGTTTTAGAGCTTATCTCATAGTAAATGGATAGAGTTATCAGAATAATATCTGATCCTCTATCCATTTATTATATAGCATATTTCTTTAATATGAATATGCACTTCGCTCAGACGAGCGTTTCGAAGCAATAACTTTGGCTGATACCGAATATTGTGCAATAGGGAGTAAATTTAGCGAAACGCCGTTTCTCTAATTTGCTTCTGACTCAATTACATGATGATTTAGCATAGTAAGAATGCATTAAATCTGTATGGTTACCTTCGAAGGGGAATAAACCAAAGGATTAACTAAACCACGATACCTTATTATTCGATGGCACATGGATGGTTGATCATTAATGAAACCCCGTTTCTCTATATCTGGAACTAGGTGTGAAGGCCAAATCTCGACGACAGATTTAACTAAGCAAGGTACATAGTCATTTTCTTTAATCATGATCTAATGTTGGGCATGCTCATAAGTTCATCAGAGCCCCGATAGTTCGAGTTCACGCTTCAACTCCTCCATTGAAGTCGTATCCCCTGCTTCAAATTCTTTATGTGCTTGTACTAATGCCTTTATGTCATCAGAAGACAGATAGTCATCATGCAATTGCTTTTCAAGAAGCCACGACAAGAAACTTTGTGCTACAATTTTATTTTCTTCATTTAGGTTATTTATAATCTTTTCCAAATCTTTGTTAGGTATGCTCACAATGTGTCACCTCCTTTGTTTAAGTGGTGCGGAAGTGTCCATGCATTAGCTTCTTCTACTCTTCTACTCTTCTACTCTTTTACCGAGACCGAGGCGACTGGTCCGCCGATTCGTGAACCCTCCCACAGTCAATTCCACTAAAAATACCTGATGTCACTCAGGTATGTACTCTAAGATGTCACCAGGTTGACAATTTATCGCTTTGCATATCTTGTCGATTACTTCCAATGATACATATTCGTTTGTATTTAATTTAGCCATAGTCGCTGATGAAATGCCAGCTAACTTCATCAGCTCTTGTTTTCTTATTTCTTTATCAATCAATAGTTTTTGTAAAGGTTTGTAACTAATCATTTCATTATCCTTCCATACTCGAACTTTTCTTTAATTATAGATATCTTTCTTTGGTATTTCAAAGTAATTTTTGATATCGACTTGACAAATTTATTCAATTTCGTTAAGTTATATTTAACTTAATAAATTTTAATTTCCATTGTTAAATTATTATTCACTCTTGGAGGGATATTTATGAATGATTTTCGTGAAGCTTTTGATGGATTTATCTTTCAGCTTACTACTACGCATAGTCATCACTTTCCTTCAGAATGTGAGGGGTACAATGAAATGTCCACCTCTATCATTACCATCTTCCACTATATCAAGAAATATCTTCCGGATGAACAAGCAGATCTCTTGTTTGAATTTGAAAGTAAAATGAATTTGCTTCAGAATCTCTCTGAGAAATTCATGTATGAACAAGGACTTCGAGATGGGATCACTCTCCATCGGGAACTTTATGGTTTTTAATCAAAGGTTTTAGGGTAGTTTCAGATAACGTTTCCGTGTTCACGACGTCCTTTCACCTTAAGCTGCCAGAGTCGTGCCACTAGCACGATCTCTGCTGGCCGCGATGCGGTTAGGTGAAAGAATGTGTCATGCTGCTATTCGGTCGGATTCTTCCGACCAGTGCCATAACCGAGGGGCGTATGCCCCGATGCGTGAACATATTGTTATAGGATGTCAGCGCCTTCCTCGATTCTCAATCAAAATATCCATTACTTACTGAGTTTAAAAACCATAAAATCACTACATCGAAAATCTTCCTTAAATGATGGATATTTCTCAACCATTTCATCCGATGGTTTTGGTTCCACAATGTCTTCTATTAGAAAACCCATTCTAATGATTGTATTTACGTAATTTGTTAATGTTCTATGGAAGTATAGTATTTTGTCTTTGTTATCTGCTGGAAGAGTTTGTTCATAAGCTCCTTCATAAAAATAATTATCAACTTTCCAAAATAGCTTCTCTCCATCATTCGACTTAACCCAACCGCTTTCAGGTGTCATAAAGCACGGATGTAATATTGAAAAAATAAAAACTCCCTTGTCAACTAATAGTCGATAAATTTCACTGATTGCCATATCATAATTTGGCAAATCATGAATTACCATGTTTGAAACTATTAAATCAAAGCTCTCGTCTTGAAAACTGCTAAGCTCTTCACAATTCCCATGAACAAACTGTATGCCTAATTCCGTAGGAGTTCTTTCGTTTGCTATTTTTATCATGTTTTCAGAGTAATCAACACCGATTACCCTTGCACCTAACTTTGCCAACATTCTGCTCAAATAACCTTCACCACAGCCAGCATCCAAAACTCTCTTATCTTTAACTGATCCAATAAGATCAAGGATGGTTGGATTCAGGAATATTTCTCTATGTAAGTCTCCTTTCTCCACAAATCCAAAAGTTTGGATTTCCTGAGAAATCAAAACTAAAATAAAATCCAAACTATCCGGTAGAAATCAAAGAAACCA
>JBBDIY010000037.1:0-28530 GCA_040880185.1 Paenibacillaceae bacterium | reverse complement strand
GTCAAGGTCAAGGTCAAGGTCAAGGTCAAGGTCAAGGTCAAGGTCAAGGTCAAGGGCAGATGGGTCAGTCTAATCAACAATTCTACACCGCGAATTACCGAGGCAATCAAGCCGGACATGATAGCTATCTGAGATCGGATTCAGTGAACCCTACTCAAAGTCAATTCGGCAATCAGAACCAATTTGGAACTCAGAACCAACTTGGAACCCAGAACCAGCTTGGACGTCAGAATGTAAACCAATTCAGTAATCAGAACCAATTTGGAACCCAAAATCAGAATCAATGGGGCACTCAAAACCAATCGCCAGAATCGTTCCACGCCGCCAATTATCAAGGCAATCAGCCAGGGCACGATAGTAACCTTAGAGCTGATTCAACTCAACCAAACAATGTTCAGCAACAATTCGGTTTAAGATAAGTACGGTACGATCGCTCTACAAGCGGACCCTGTAGGGTCTGCTTCTTCTTTTTAGACTATATACTAAAGGGGTTTTGAGGATGCAACAACAAGCCAATTCTACTATGACCTCAGATCGCAACTTGTTAAGTGATAAGGAGCTCCATTACTTGAAGGATTATATGTCATGGGAGCTGTTAGCGATGAAGAAATGTCAACATGCCCTTCAATCATGTAAGGATCCAGACATCCAAACGCAGATTAAAGAGATCGGAAAGACGCACATTCAACATTATAATACCCTTCTCAGTTACCTGCATTGACGTATTAATGAATCGTACAGAGAGGAGATGGACCAATTGGCAACTGAAATTGCGATGCCCCAAGCAGGACAATTACCACAGGTAAAAGGTCCTGAGATGAACGATCGTGATTTTATAAATGATATCCTGAGTATGGAGAAGTATCTAGCCAGCGGGTATAGTACAGGCTTGTCTGAGATGCAGAATCCGAAGCTTCGACAGGATGTTCAGCAGCTTCTCATTCAATCTCATAATAATCAATGGGCTTCCTTTAATCTTATGTTCCAGAAAGGCTGGTATAAGATGAAAGCAGCCGATTCAGCAGAAGTGAGTACAACACAGCAACAATTCAACGATTATAAATCTCAGTTTCCCCAATTTACCTAGTTTCTGTTTTCCTTAAGCTCCGGACAACGTCTGGGGCTATTAATCACGAATAATTTGTCGGTGAACTGAATTAAATGTTATGGTTAGTATCGACTTGTACTATAATAGGTTTCATAGTTTATTATTATTATATTCATCTCAAGGAGGCGCATTCTGTGAACAGTGAGGAAATCATTCATATTATGGCGACTCAGGGTCTTAGGATCACGGAGCAGCGTCGAACCATTGCTAAACTCTTCGCTGATGCTGAAGGTTATCTTGCTCCTAAGGATGTATATGAATATATGGAGGCAACCTACACAGGACTTAGCTTTGATACCGTATACCGCAATTTAAGAATATTACATGAGATGGATGTACTCGAGCAGATTGTATTTGAGGATGGGATACGCTTTAAGGCACACTGTGGTGGACATGATCACCATCATCATCTTATTTGTTTATCTTGTGAAAGGACGATTCCTGTGGAATATTGTCCAATGCCTCAGATGGATGGAATACCTACTGATTTCCAAGTCGTTAAGCATAAATTTGAAATTTTTGGTTATTGTAAGGACTGCAATCAAGAAGCATCTATTGCTTCTACGAGGTAATCGTGATGAAGAGAGCATTGAAGGTTCCAATCTATGTTTATCGCAAAATCATATCTCCACTCAAGCCTCCGACATGTAGGTTTTATCCGACATGCTCAGAATATGCATTAGAAGCACTAGAACAACACGGAGCTTTGAAAGGCTCATTATTGACGATTAAGCGAATTTGTAAATGCCATCCCTTTCATCCGGGTGGTATTGATCATGTCCCGCTCAATACGAAGCGGCAACACAAAGATGAAACCAACTCAAAATCTTGACACGGAGTAGCCGAGTTCGATATAGTTTGTTTACTATATGGACAGGGCTTTTTGTGCGTTTATGATGATTCGGAGGGTATTGATGATGACGGAAAGCAAACGAACATTTTATATTACAACACCCATTTATTATCCTAGTGACAAATTACATATCGGTCATGCTTACACAACTGTAGCAGGGGATGCTATGGCGCGTTATAAGCGGCTTCGCGGGTTCGACGTGATGTACTTGACGGGAACAGATGAGCATGGTCAGAAGATTGAACGTAAGGCGGAGGAGAAGGGCGTTAGTCCACAGCAATTCGTTGATGAGATTGTAGTTGGTATTAAGTCGCTGTGGGAGAAGCTAGAAATCTCTAATGATGACTTTATTCGGACAACAGAGAAACGACATAAGCAGACGGTAGAGAAAATATTCCAGCGTTTTCTAGATCAAGGAGACATTTATTTAGGTGAGTACGAGGGCTGGTATTGTACGCCTTGCGAAACTTACTTCTTGGAACGTCAACTGAAGGATGGTAACTGTCCAGATTGCGGTAGACCCGTTGAACTGCTGAAGGAACAAAGCTACTTCTTTAGGATGAGTAAATATGCGGATCGCTTGTTAGCCTACTATGAGAGTAATCCTGATTTCATTCAGCCGGAATCACGGAAGAACGAGATGGTTAATAACTTTATCAAGCCGGGTTTAGAGGATTTGGCTGTATCACGAACAACGTTTGACTGGGGTATTCATGTACCTAACGATCCTAAGCATATTATCTATGTATGGATTGATGCACTGTCAAACTACGTGACTGCACTTAATTACGAGACAGCTGACCCAACCAAATTCGAGACTTATTGGCCTGCGGATGTCCATTTGATGAGTAAGGAAATTGTGCGATTCCATACGATCTATTGGCCTATTATGCTCATGGCATTGGATTTACCTTTACCGAAGAAGGTTTTCGGTCACGGGTGGTGGCTGATGAAGGATGGGAAGATGTCCAAATCTAAAGGCAATGTAGTGGATCCTGTCATGTTGATCGATCGTTATGGACTAGATGCATTGCGATACTTTTTACTTCGAGAAGTTCCCTTTGGTTCGGATGGTATCTTCACACCTGAAGGCTTTATTGAGCGAATTAATTATGATCTAGCCAACGATCTGGGTAATCTGTTGAATCGAACGATCGTAATGATTGACAAGTATTACAACGGTAATATTCCTGCCTACTCTGGGCAAGTCACGCCATTCGACAAGGAGCTAGAAGAGCTCGCCTTGTCTGTTCTGAGAAGAGTAGAGGAAGCTATGGAGAAGATGGAATTCTCAATCGCCTTAGCGGCAATCTGGCAGCTAATTGGTCGTACGAACAAATATATTGATGAAACGCAGCCATGGATGTTAGTGAAGGATGAAGCGCGACAAGCTGAGCTTGCTTCAGCGATGCATCATCTTGCCGAATCCTTGCGTTTCTCTTCCATCTTGGTTCAACCATTCATGACGAAGACACCGAAGCTGATGTGGGAGCAGCTAGGCATTGAGTCCTCGGCATTAACAAGTTGGGAAAGCTTACGGCAGTTTGGGCTTATACCGGCTGGTACCAAGGTGCACAAAGCTGAACCCATGTTCCCGCGGCTTGATGTAGTTAGTGAGGTTGCGTATATTGCAGCAGAGATGGGTGGATCGAGTACAGTGGAGAACAAGTCGGTGGAAAGCGGTGGAGTGGTGAATAGTTCAGTGGAGAGTAATCCCGAGATCGCTTATGAAGACTTTGCCAAGATTGAGCTGAGAGTAGCCGAGGTCATCGCAGCAGAAGCCGTCAAGAAGGCTGATAAACTATTAAAGCTACAGCTTGATCTGGGTACTGAGCGCCGACAGGTCGTCTCAGGCATTGCTCAATTCTATAAACCCGAAGAGCTCGTAGGTAAGAAAGTAATATGTGTTACGAACCTGAAGCCAGTTAAGCTACGTGGTGAACTATCACAAGGTATGATCTTAGCAGCTTCTGAGGGTGATCGCTTGGTTGTTACGACCGTAGATGGCGATATGCCCAATGGATCGATTGTTAAGTAACTATGATTTCTCTACGTACAGCAGCTTGCGGGGGTGCCCCTCCGCTTGCTGCTTTTTTGATTGACACATTGAAATTAATGAAGGTATAATTCTATTGTAAATAATAATAATTACGATTTACAAATCATTGGAGGATTTTAGATGCAAATATGTAAGATGGCACTAATATTATTATTCCTTATTCCCACCGCTGTGGGCTGTAGTGGCTCGAACGACTTTACTGTAGAAGGTAAAGTGAATGTTGTAACTAGCTTCTACCCACTCTACGACTTTGTTACGAAAATTGGTGGAGAGCATGTGAATGTAGTTAACTTAGTACCCGTTGGTGTCGAACCTCATGAATGGTCGCCCAAGCCAAAGGATATGAGTAATATTACGAAGGCTGATGTCTTCATATATAATGGT
Organism: Paenibacillaceae bacterium; assembly: GCA_040880185.1. GTDB lineage: Bacteria > Bacillota > Bacilli > Paenibacillales > UBA4045 > UBA4045. Next base: position 24,126 of record JBBDIY010000037.1, on the reverse strand, counting down.
GCAGGCTTTGAGGGCTGGGCTGAAGATTTCCTTGATAGCCTGAAGAAGGACAGTCCATTACTCGTTGTCGAAGCGATCCATGACGTTGATCTGATCGAAACCGGTATTCATGATGATGAACAAGCTGATGAAGATGGGCATGATCACGGAGATGTTGATCCACATGCATGGATAAGTCCACTTCAAGCGATCGTAATGGCCGGAACGATTAAGGATCATCTCATAGAGGCGGATCCCGCACATAAAGCTGATTATGAGGCGAACTATGACGTACTTGCGGATCGTCTTCAACAGCTTCATGAACAGTTAACACAGATTGTTAGTCAAGCACCCAAGCAAGAAATTGTTGTTTCTCATGAATCATTCGGTTACATTGCTAGAGATTATGGTATTACACAGGTTGGTGTTATGGGATTATCTCCGGATGCTGAGCCAACTGTGCGAAGGTTGAATGAAATCACTAAGTTCGCGAAAAAGCATGATATCCAATATATTCTATTCGAAGATCTAGTATCACCTAAGCTAGCGGAAACACTTGCGAAATCCTTACACATCAAAACCCTTGTTTTGAATCCGATCGAAGGACTTACAGAGGAACAAAAGAATGCGAAGGATGACTATTTTACGATTATGGCTAATAATTTGACAACGATTGAGAAAGCACTACAATAACAGTACATCACGATTAATAATGAATGAGAATAGGAGTGTTCGATGATGGCTGATTCTAAGAAAGTGAACATTCTTTGTCATGATAGCATTATCTCTATGGATCAAGTATCCTTTCAATATGAGGGTAGGAATGTGATAGATCATCTAGATCTTACTATTTTGCAACGAGATTTTGTTGGATTAATAGGTTCGAATGGCGCTGGTAAGACGACCCTACTAAAGTTGATCGTTGGCTTATTGAAGCCAAGTAGTGGAGAAATTCGTCTGTTCGGGCAGCCAGTATCGCAATTTAACGGCTGGGATCGAATTGGCTATGTGCCACAGAAGAATACACTTAATCCCTTGTTCCCAGCTACAGTGAAGGAAGTCGTCATGTCTGGCTTATTTGGTAAAAATCGAATGTTTAAGCGAATGAAGATAGAAGATCAGGACAAATGTAATGAGGCTCTTCATGCGTTAGGAATTGAAGATTTAGCGGATATTAGAATCGGTAAGCTCTCAGGAGGTCAACAACAGCGTGCATTCCTAGCGAGGTCTCTGATTAATAATCCGGAGCTGCTCATTCTAGATGAACCTACGATTGGTATTGATGCGGAGACACAAGAAAGCTTCTTTCATATGATCAAGCATATGCACCAACGTCATAACATAACATTCCTAATGGTTTCTCATGATGTGGAGATGATGCAATCCTATCTTGGGAATGAGCCGCAGCATACAGTAGGGAAGTTGAAGTTTTACGTGAAGCACTCCCATGATCTAGATGATTGTGTGGATGACAATCTGGCACACACATTGCGTGATTTACGCCATCATCTTGATCTTCATTCGTAGGAACAAGTGAATCATAACTTGCTGAATGTTCCTTGCTTGATTAGTTGAAGTTAGGGAGAGTACATACATGGATATTTTTACATTAGATTTTTTCATAAGAGCGTTGATCGGTGGGGTTTTGATTGGATTAATGGCTCCTATGATCGGGTTATTCGTTGTATTACGCCGGCTTTCGATGATAGGTGATACACTCGCCCATGTATCTATTGCAGGTGTAGCCTTGGGCTTTCTGATTAACGTCTACCCTCTCTTGATGGGGCTCGTGTTTGCGGTCGTTGCTGCATTCGCGATTGAGTATCTCCGCAAGACATTTCGTTCTTATGCGGAACTATCGATTGCTATTATCCTATCTGGGGGAATAGCACTTGCTTCTGTACTATTCACATTAGGTAGAGGTTTTAATATGAATGTGATGAGCTACTTATTCGGATCTATTCTTACATTGAACGAGACGGATTTGTGGTTAGTTGCCATCGTAACCGTGCTCATCGTACTCTTCGTCCTGTTGTTCTATAAGGAGCTATTCTTACTGACCTTCGACGAGGATGCCGCCAGTGTAAGTGGTCTTCCTGCACGTTGGTTGAACATCACCCTGACCGTTATGACAGCACTTGTTGTGAGTGTTGCCATTAAGATTGTTGGAGCCTTGCTCGTTTCCGCCTTATTAACGCTTCCGGTAGCTTGCAGTCTTGCTGTTGGAAAAGGCTTTCGGCCTACATTGTTGATGGCTATCGTGTTCTCCGAGATCGCAGTTGTAGGTGGTCTGATCATATCAGGATTATGGAATTTGGCACCAGGAGGTACAATTGTATTGCTATTGATCGTGTTCTTGCTAGGTACACTTACCATCAGGAAGGGTTTAAGAATTTAGACATGCAAATCATATAACGAATAGGAGGAATGACCTGTGGAAGTTAATATATGGATTGCCTTTCTAGCTGGGGTGGCTTCCTTTATCTCACCATGCTGCTTGCCATTGTTCCCATCCTATATCTCTTATATTACAGGGATATCTGTGAGTCAGTTGAAGCAAGAACATAGCTCTCGTGAAATCCGTGTGAAGATGCTAACGCATACCGCATTCTTCGTGCTCGGATTTTCGATTGTATTCTATACACTTGGATTAGGTGCTGGTGCATTAGGTGATTTTTTCAGTGAATATAGAAAGCTGATCGGGCAGCTCGCTGCGATATTAATCGTTGTCATGGGTTTATTCCTGACTGGTTTGTTCAAACCTCAATTCATGATGAAAGAACGGAAACTCCCCTTTAATTTCAAACCAGTTGGTTATCTCGGTACCACGCTTGTTGGGTTTGGCTTTGCGGCAGGCTGGTCCCCATGTATCGGTCCTATTCTTGTTGCGATTATTGCGTTAGCAGTCAAGGATCCATCCTCATGGTTTCTGCTCATAACCGCATACACACTAGGATTCGCTCTACCTTTTATGGTGCTGGCCTTTTTCCTCGGATCGGTCAAGTGGATATTGAGATACTCTAACCTGATGATGAAAATTGGTGGGGGCTTGATGATCGTGATGGGAGTTCTATTGTATACGGATAAGATGTATAAGATTACAATTTGGTTTAATAGTGTGACTCCTGATTGGTTGAGATTCTAATTCTTATTTCACACTATCAAGTAAAATATTCAATCTTGGCCTTGGGAAAAATGTTAAATATCCTCTCCGTGATAAATTCTCGCAAGGCTTCAGCTTGATCGTCAGGATACACATACTTCCCTTGACCCCAGCGTCCCCATTTGTACTTGCGTTTAGCTTCGTCCATCTCCAGTTTAGACTTGGGGTAGCGGAGCTCTATAATCCTTTTGGCTGTTCTTGTGAAGCGATGTTGGATAAGCTCGAATGTTAAATCCTTGGTTGCTTCCTCTGGCAAAACCTCAACTAGCTTTTGGAGCAATTCAGTGTATCCATCCTGCCAACCTTCGTGCCAAATAATCGGTGCAATGATAAAACCCAGTGGATAACCCGCTCTGGCAACTTTACCAGCTGCCTCTACACGCTCTTCAAAGGAAGAGGTCGCAGATTCAAAATTCTTTATCACATAATCAGCATTCACACTAAATCTAAAACGTGTATGTCCATTGTGTTTAGCATCGAGCAATGGTTCGACATGATGGAATTTGGTTACAAATCGCAGCCGCCCTAACGGTTGCTCTCCCATAAATTCAATGAGCTCCTTAAGAGAGCCAGTTATATGTTCGATCCCTACAGGGTCGGAGGTACACGCTGCTTCGAAGCGGGTGATTTCAGGTACGCGCTCTTGGATGTATCGGGTTGCTGCTCCAAGGATATCCTCGATATTCACATAAACCCGAATATACGGTTTTGCACCCAATGTGGTTTGTAGATAGCAATAGTGACAATGCCCCATACATCCTGTAGAAATCGGAATGGCATATTCAGCTGATGGCTTGGAGGTATCGAAGGCAAGTGTTTTGCGGACTCCAACGACTAACGTTCTCTTGGCAATCTTATACTTTTCTGTCTCACTGTCACCTGGTAAATCACGAATTTGATTATGAGAAGTCGTTTCCCGAATAGGCAGTCCTTGTTGCTTAGCCCACTCATAGATACGCTGACCCTTGGGATAATTTAATGCATTGGGTTCAAAGTAGACGAGCTCTGGAATAAATTGCAACGTATTCCTTCTTCGATCCAATACTTGTACGGTCATCTAGCAAACACTCCCTAGTTTATTGGTTGGAATCCTTGTCATATGGATAGTATTCGCCACATCTCATCACCAACTCATGGCAATTAAAGGTGATAAGACTTGCCTCGTCAATATCAAAAAGTGTATCATACATAAAGAGACAAACGTGTAAACGAATCGGGAGGTAAGGCATGGCTACTCCGAGCATGGAGGATTACTTAGAGCGAATATACATGCTTATTGATGAGAAGGGCTATGCCCGTGTATCAGATATTGCAGAAGGCTTAGAAGTGCATCCCTCCTCAGTTACCAAGATGATACAGAAGCTAGACAAGGATAATTACCTAATCTATGAGAAGTACCGTGGATTGATCATGACCTCCAAAGGGAAGAAGATGGGCAAGCGGTTAGCAGACCGCCATCAGCTATTAGAGATTTTTCTGAACACCATTGGTGTACAAGCCGATAACATATATAAAGATGTGGAGGGAATCGAGCATCACTTAAGCTGGGATTCGATTACCTGCATAGAATCATTAATTGAATATTTCAATCGCGACCCAGTTCGTCTGGAGAATCTGAAGCAAGTCCGGGCCGAATTAGATAACGAGGAATGAACGGGATATAAGGACTGCTGAGGCAGTCTTTTTTGACATAGCAGAATTTATAAGTTTTCCTATAAATCTATTCTGATATGTTTACGATAAACGCTTCCGTCCTTAAAGGACGGCGAAGCCGTGTATTCTTACTTGGCACGAATATTTCTTGTCATTAGTCCAACTTCATACCGCATACATTTCCCTTATAACGATTAAACTCCGAAGGGGGAGATGGCCCTAATGAAAATTAATGCGGTGTTCGAAGGGGGTGGGGTAAAGGGCATTGCAATTGTAGGTGCTGTTCATGCGGTCGAGGAATATGGATTTGAATTTAATGAGGTTGCGGGCACCTCTTCAGGTGCAATTATCGCCTCCTTGCTTGCTGCGGGTTATACATCTGAACAGCTCAAGCAACTGATCCTCGATACGCCATTCCAAGAGTTTGTGAAGACGAAGACCAAGTGGATAGGACCAAGCATACGTCTGCTTTTCAAGAAAGGTCTTTACTCAGGTGACCCAATTGAACGATGGATACATGAATTGCTTGCCAAGAAAGGTATTTATACATTTGCTGACCTCCCTGATAGGAAGCTACGCATTATTGCCTCAGATATTAGTGATGGCAGGATCATGGTCCTGCCTGATGATTTACCCCTCTATGATCTTGACCCGTCTACCTTCTTAGTATCACGAGCCGTTAGGATGAGTGCGAGTATTCCTTACTTTTTTGAGCCAGTTCTGATTAGAAGGAAGAAAACACTTCCCATCTATATTGTAGATGGAGGGCTGCTTAGTAACTTTCCGTTATGGATTTTTGATCAAGAGTATATGGATGCAACTCGTCATTCTAGAACGATCGTCCCCACCATCGGATTTCAACTCGTTGGCAAGCTTGAACAAGTACCAAGAAGAATCGCAGGTCCAGTTACGATGTTCTATGCACTCTTCGCAACAATGATGGAGGCGCATGACGAGCGGTACATCGAGGATCACAATCGTTATCGCACAATAAAAATCCCCACACTGGGCGTTCGTACGACACAGTTTGAACTGTCGGACGAAGTCAGTATGAGGCTCTTCGAATCGGGTTATGGAGCTGGTAGGAAGTTTATCGAGCAATGGAGCATCTCTGCCTACCAGAAGGACTTTACGAAGCATGTCACGACTTTGAAGGCTTAATGATACTTGGGAGGATCCTCGTCATCCTTCTTGTTACCTTTGATGACACGGAACATCGATTTCTTCGGTTTGGATTTAGGACGACCCGTAGGACGACCCGTAGGACGACCGGTGTTATACTTCTGCCCCCGTTGAAACTGCTTAGGTGGAAACTTATACAAGTAGAATATAATTCCGAATATGAGCAGAGGAAGCCACATGTTCTGAATATTGGCAAGTATGCCAATGGCAATAAGTCCGAATATAATATAACTGATCGTTTTGGAATGACGATACATTAGGAGATCTCCTCTACTGGGCGATTATCCAGTTCCAATACTCGGTTAAAGGATGCAATCGAAACTTCGACCTGAGCATCGTTCGGTTCCTTCGTTGTTAACAGTTGTAGCCATAGACCCGGATAACCGAGATATCTAAGAACGGGAATATCTCTCACGGAGTTAGTTGCCTTTAATACTTCATAGGAAACCCCGATTACAATCGGTAGCAGCAGAAGGCGCTGGTATATACGCTCCCATAAGTTATCATACGGCATGAAGGGGTAAATGATGACTCCAACGATTACTGTGAAGACAATAAAGCTACTACCACAACGATAATGTAGTGTATTAAATTTCTGCACATTGCTTACGGTTAATTCTAATCCAGCTTCATATGCAGAAATAACTTTATGTTCAGCACCGTGATATTGGAATAAACGCTTAATTAATGGTGTCTTAGAGATCGCATACAAGTACACAAGCAAGAGAATAATCTTGATGACACCTTCTAGCATGGTGTGCAGAATCTGATTCTCAAAGCTATTACCAAATATGAAATCCTCCACGAATACGGGAACAAGTGTAAATATAAGCTTTCCTACGATAAAAGATAAAATCCCCACTACCGCAACACTTAGGATGACACCGAAGCTGCTGAACAGGCCGCCCTTATCCTTTTCCTTCGCGTTCTTAACATCCTTGTCCGTTTCCGGACCTACTTCATCCTCAGCATACGCTTCAGCAGAGAAATTAAGAAATTGAGAGCCCTTGGCACTAGAATCTATAATACCGACCAAACCTCGAATAAAAGGAATTTTCTTAAGTGCACGAACCCAATTTTTATCCCGTTTGGGTAGTTCGTGAAATTCAATTTCATTATTCTTGCGACGAACCGCTGTTACGAACACGGTTTTGCCTGCGAACATAACGCCTTCGATAACTGCCTGTCCGCCATATATGCCAAGTTTATTCTGCGACAACAATAAGTCACCCTTCCTTATTAGTATACTGATTATTATTGTAACGAATTATGAGATGGAATGCCACACATACTATGTATATAAAGCGCGGGAGGTGTTGGGCGTTCATGAAAAAGATATATTTTGCACTATATATTGGGGTTTATGCCGGGATCATATGGGGACTTGTACGCTGGATGTTTTATATTCTGCAATTTACTAAGGTGTTACCAGCCTTCCTGATTAAACCTTTCTTCAGTAAGACATTCGTTCATTCGTGGATCGGACATCTATCAGGGATCGGAGCATTTATCCTACTGTCGTTCATCGCTTCCCTCATATACGCGATTTTTCTACGTAAGCTAAAGGGTCCGTGGCCAGGTATCATCTACGGGATTGTATGGTGGTTTGTTGTTTGCGTGCTCATTGGTCCATTAATTCGGATGCAACCTGCCCTGTGGAAACTGGATCTGAACAGTATATTGTGCGATGCGTGTGTCTTCACATTGTGGGGCGTGTTTATTGGATATTCCATTACATTAGAATTTACGGACGAAAGAAATTATGAGCCGCAAGCAGGATGAAATAAATCATTCTCAAAATAGCTTTGCCTATGGTAAAATAAAATGATTGAGTACAGGAATTCTCGATACGGATCGACTTTCAATTAAACACACTTGTTACTCGATGCGGATCGACTTCCAATTAAACTCCCTTGTTAGTCACGACAGTTTAATTTCCAGAGTTAGTCACGCTGGTTTAATTTACAGAGGAGGGAATATTATGAGTAAGATTGTTGTCATTCACGGTCCGAATTTGAATATGCTTGGTGTGCGTGAGCCAGATATCTATGGATCTGATACACTCGCAAGTATTGAAACGAGACTGACAGAATTAGCGAATGAACTACATATACAATTGGAATTTTACCAGTCGAACCATGAGGGCGGGATCATCGATAGAATCCAAGATTGTCTGGGGAAAGCGGATGGCATCGTGATTAATCCTGGTGCATTCACACATTATAGCTACGGAATTCGTGATGCGCTAAGCAGTGTATCGATCCCAACAATTGAAGTTCATCTCTCGAACATACATAAGCGTGAACGATTTCGGCAGATTTCCGTATTAGCTCCAGTGGCAGTTGGTCAGATCAGCGGATTCGGAGCGTATAGCTACGAGCTTGGCCTAATGGCCATACATCGACATGTACAGGAGCATAAATCGCATGCATAATCAACGTTTGGCTAAGCTAAGAGCTCTGATGGCAGATAATCATACAGAAGCACTACTGGTTACGAGTGCTGTGAATCGCAAATACATGAGTGGCTTTACCGGCTCATCGGGTATGCTCCTAATTACAGCGGACAAAGCATTGTTATATAGTGATTTCCGATATCGGACGCAAGCACCTGGGCAAGCACCAAGCTTCGAATTTATCGAGCACCAGGCTAATGTCTTGGACTCAATATTGAAGTCTGCGTTAGCATTGCATATTACCAAGCTTGCATTCGAGGCTCATGATATGAGCTTCGAAACCTATACTTCGTATGCGAGTAAGCTGCAAGGTATTGAATTAGTCCCCGCGGGCAAGTGGATTGAGCAGCTGCGAATGGTGAAGAACGAGGCTGAGCTTGTCATTATGCGTGAAGCCGCATTATTAGCAGATGACACTTTCAATCATATTGTCGGCTTGATCAAACCCGGGATGAGAGAGTTAGATATCGCGCTTGAGATGGAATTCTATATGCGTCGCCATGGTGCTACTTCAACCTCATTCGAGACCATAGTTGCATCTGGTGAACGTTCCGCGCTGCCACATGGCGTTGCATCGGAGCGGATTGTTCAGAGTGGTGAATTTGTAAAGTTAGACTTTGGTGCGTACTATCAAGGGTATTGCTCCGATATTACGCGTACGGTAATGTTAGGGAAGCCAACGGATCGACATCGGGACATTTATCATATTGTTCTTGAGGCTCAGCTTGCCACACTAGAGGGAATTCGTCTTGGCATGACTGGACGCGAAGCGGATGCCATAGCAAGGAATATCATTACCAAGCATGGGTATGGCGACTTATTCGGGCACGGGACAGGTCATGGACTTGGGATGGAAATCCATGAGGCACCGCGCTTGTCATTAACGAGTGATACGGTACTTGAACCTGGCATGGTGGTCACAGTTGAGCCTGGCATTTATATAGCAGGGTTCGGCGGCGTACGTATTGAAGATGATGTTGTTATCACCTCAGCGGGTGTGGACATATTGACACATGCACCAAAAGATTTTATAGTGATTGATTAGGATTAGGTATCGTAAACTAAGTTATTCTCAGGAGGGCTTTTTGTGATCTCAGTAAACGACTTTAAAACAGGATTGTCCATTGAAGTAGACGGCGACATCTTCACCGTCATTGATTTTCAACATGTTAAACCGGGTAAAGGTGCAGCATTCGTTCGTTCCAAATTGAAGAATATTCGTAACGGCAACACCGTCGAGAAAACTTTCCGTGCAGGTGAATCTGTAGGTAGAGCACATATCGAGAATAAACAGATGCAGTACTTGTATGCAAGCAGTAATGAGCATGCTTTCATGGATACAGAAACTTTTGACCAGATTACATTAGACACCAAACAAATTGAATGGGAATTAAATTTCCTAATAGAAAATATGTTAATTAATATCATGATGTATGAAGGTGAAATTATAGGTATTAGTTTGCCGAACAGCATTGAGCTCAAGGTCGTTGAAGCTGAACCAGGTATTAAGGGGAACACAGCACAAGGTGCCCTTAAATCCGTCAAGCTAGAAACAGGCTTTTCTGTAATGGTGCCATTGTTCATCAACGAGGGAGATAAATTGCTAATCGATTCACGTGAAGGTAAGTATATTTCTCGCGCATAAGTTTAGACATATCGACCACTCGCGTGGTCATTCAAAACTAAGAATATGCTTACGAAGTAGTTTTATCGACCACTCGCGTGGTCATCCAAAACTAAGCATATGCTTACGATGATAGTTTTTTCGACCACTAGCGTGGTCATTCAAAACTTTTAGGATGTGATCTCTTGTCTTTGATCGTTATGAAATTCGGCGGTAGCTCGGTAGGTGATGCCGAGCGGATGAAACGCGTCGCTAATCGAATTGCGGAATCCAAGAAGAATGGTCACAGCTGTGTCATTGTTGTCTCGGCAATGGGGGACACAACGGACGATCTTATTGACCTGTCGAAGCAACTTAATTTAACCCCCCCCGCTCGTGAGATGGATATGCTGCTTGCTAATGGCGAGCAAATATCGATGTCATTGCTATCGATGGCTGTTAATAGCTTGGGTTTCCCAGCTATATCGTTGACTGGCTGGCAAGCGGGTATAACAACGGAATCTGTTCACAGTAAAGCCAGAATTTCAGATATTAATCCGGATCGGATTATTCGCGCATTGAGTGAGGGTAAGGTTGTCATTGTTGCAGGCTTCCAAGGTGTTAGTGCTGATGGTGAAGTGACTACTCTTGGTCGTGGTGGATCAGATACTACTGCTGTAGCATTGGCAGCTGCCATTCATGCAGATTTATGTGAAATTTACACGGATGTCGATGGAATTTATTCCACCGATCCGCGAATTGTGAAATGCGCGAGAAAGTTGAAAGAAATATCTTATGACGAAATGCTAGAGTTAGCCCATCTTGGGGCTGCGGTCCTTCATCCTCGTGCTGTAGAGTATGCCAAGCATTATAATGTACAGCTCGTCGTGCGGTCTAGCTTCAATCATAACGAGGGTACATTAGTGAAAGGGGATGCCGAGTTGGAGCAGGGAATCGTAGTTAATGGAATTGCATGTGATAAGAATGTAGCGCGAATTAGTATACTTGGTGTCGATGATCAGCCAGGCATCCTGGCTCGTGTATTCACAGCCTTAGCTGATGCGAATGTGAATGTGGATATTATAGTACAGAGTGGCGTTCAAGACGGTAAAGCTGATTTTTCCTTCACGGTTGAACGTCCAGATGCAGATAAAGCTGTGAAAGTGATTGAGAACATTCGCGGTGATGTCTCATATGTAGATATTACTTCCGAGACGGATTTGGTGAAGATCTCAATCGTAGGCGCAGGAATGGTATCCAACCCAGGTGTGGCCGCGAAGATGTTCGATGTCATCTCTAAGCAGGGGATTAGCATTAAGATGGTTAGTACATCTGAGATTAAATGTTCATGTGTAATTCACAGTCAATCCATGAATGATGTGATAGCAGCACTTCATACTGCGTACGGACTAGATACCACTGAGCAAGCTGTGGTCGGCGGCCCTCAGGATCGGAGATAACGATATACAAGCAAGAATCACTGACGGATTGGCAACTTGCACAGAAAATGTGCAAGTTGCCATCTGAGCTAATCAACTAATCTTCCCAAAGAGGAAAGTAACGATTTTCAAGAATAACGCAGTAATACCAGCAGCCATGAGCGGGCCAACGGGTATTCCCCTCAGGAATAAAATACCAAAGATCGAACCGATTACAAGCCCAACGATGAGCTGAGGATCTACCTTCAGCAGATCGAGCCCCTTACCATTCATATAGGTAGCCACGGCACCTCCGCTTAAAGCGATGATACCAGGCCATGTAGTGAATACGGAGAGTACTTCCTTGAACGAAATTCGATTACTTGCAAACGGCACAAGCACCCCCATCGTTAAGAAGAGGAGTCCTAGCTCGAGCCCGCGGCGTTCTATTGTGGGTAGATAACGCTCTAGATGAATGAGTTTAACGATCAATAGTACACATGCGGCGGTTGTAATGATATGAGATCTTCCGACTAACCCCACAATAATGAGTACAACTAACAGCAGCTCCCCGTTCATCTACATACCCCTGTCCTTCTAGACTCATTCTCAATTGTATGAGTAGAAGACTAATTTAGAACAAAGGTGTCTGATCTAAGTCCGCGTCTTAAGCATTCTAACGAGTATACTTCCTCCATCCCGATATTCCCGAGATTGACTTGTAAACCTAATGATTTGAGTAGCTGTACTTGTTGATTCTTGAGTGGTGCTTCCCACATCAGCATATCCGGTTTCTTTAACCTCTGAATAATCTCGTCTAATGTGTCTTCTCGGCAATCTCCCTGATCATCATATAGTCCAACACCTTTGCCGGAATCTCGGCCTTCCACGATAACGAGATCTGCGCCAAACTCCACATCTTGATGAATGGTTGAGAGGAAAGGTTCGATCTCAATCTTGGATCCCAGCAGTTTTTTGCCGTATTCCGATAACACCGTTAACCCCATTATCCTACCTCTCTCGATCAATTGATTCCGTAGTGCGCGGCTCATCTCAATCGTACCATCCGACACTTCAATGCCTGAGAAACCAAGAGTACTTACCATTTCAAAATATGCATCGATTTCATCGTGCTGAACAGCTACTTCAAGAAAAGTACCGCCGGGATAAATGATCACTTGATAGGAATTAGCTAATTCTATTTTACGTTGCAGTATGGATAGCGGGTACAAGGGTGACGTCCCAAAACCAAGTTTGACCATATCCACGTATGGGGAGGAAATCGCCAGGAAATCTTCAAATGCTTGAAGTCCCATGCCCTTATCGATGACCATCGTTCGTCCAACTGTTCGCGGTTTGCTCTGTCTTTGACCGCTTGGATCTTGCAGCAATGGGTGCCAGCCCGCTCGTGCGGTATATTTCATAGACGATTCTCCTTTGTAAGATTAGCTGTAATCTTTAGCAATATATGCACAAGAAGATAGTGTGGTGCCCACCAATCCTAAATGAAGACAAGCAAGCATAGACTATTGAAAATAATAAAAAAATGAGGCACCCTCAATGAACAAAATTGTTTGGAGTATGGCTATGCTTCGAATGCTCTCGGGGAGTATTGAATTAATTGCTGCTTTTATTATGCTTCGAATGGGTTCGATCGAGAAATCATTATTAATCAACAGCGGATTAGCTGTGTTCGGTCCTCTTATTCTGATATCGACCACGACGATTGGTCTTGTTGGAATAGCGGACAAACTATCAGTCGGTAAATTTGCATGGATACTATTAGGCGTGACTTGTTTGTTCATAGGGATTCTAAAGAAATGAGAACAGAGCTTGTTCACAAGTCATAATTATCGCTTCAATCTCATATAGATGGGATTAACGACTGGACAACTTGGGGGATGTCTAATGTTAGATGGGATATTCCGAATTCTGCCTCAGGTATTATCTAAACTCATAGCGTGCCTACCACTCGATATTAGTAGAACCCTAGAGGAGATCCGAATTAGGGAGAATCGTCCTTTGGAAGTCATCTACGGAGACCAGTATCGATTCGTGAGTGAGGTGGGGGAGCTTGTTGAACGACCTGAGCTAGCTTTTTGTCCCAGTAAGGATGATTGTGTAAAGCTGATTGATCTATTAAGCAATCATTCGCTTTATACGATGGAAGAACAGCTGAGACGGGGATTTATAACCGTACGTGGCGGTCATCGGGTTGGGATAGCTGGGAAGGTTGTTCTAGAGAAAGGGTCAATACGTCATATACGAGATATTACCTGCTTCAATATTCGTATAGCAAGAGAGTTGCCTGGTATTGGGGTGCCTGTCTTACCTTTTCTGCTCGACACATCCATTCACAGTGTTCATCAAACGTTAATCGTGTCTCCACCGCAACAAGGGAAAACAACGCTATTACGAGATTTGGCCAGGCTCATTAGTTATGGTCGATTGAAGACAGCTTTCCCTTGGCCAGGACTTAAGGTTGCCATTGTTGATGAGCGATCAGAGCTAGCAGCCTGCATGGATGGCGTACCTAGCTTCGATTTGGGCCCGCGCACAGACGTTCTCGATGCATGTCCGAAAGCAGAGGGCATGATGATGATGATCCGTTCGATGTCTCCAGATGTGATCGTTGTCGATGAAATTGGTCGAGAGCAGGATGCGAACAGCATTCATGAAGCGATGTATGCAGGGATTCGTGTCCTGGCAACTGCACATGGAAGGGATGTTGAGGATATCCTCAGGAAGCCTGTTCTACGTGAGCTGATTGATCAGCAATTATTCACAAGAATTGTTGTACTGGGCAAGCGATCTGGGACAATCAGCCCGATTCATATCTATGATGGTGCTGGCAGGCGTTTGCAATTCCCAGACACGATCTAGATTGGAGAAGACCCTGCGGATGGGGATGTGATGAGGCATGCTAAAGCTGTTAGGCGCAATGCTAATTGTTGTCGCTGGAGCCATGATTGGACATATCAAAGCTCGTAGGCTTGCAGATAGACCTGCCCAAATCCGTCGATTTATCCGAGTGCTCCAGCAGCTCGAGACAGAGATTTCCTACGGATTCACACCTCTTCCTGAAGCGATGCACAAGCTTGCACAGCAAACGGCTGAACCATTATCATCTTTATTCGCCGGAATTACATCGAATCTGCAATCGAGCACTGGATTAACGGTTAAGGAAAGCTGGGAGCAAGCAGTCGTAGAGCGTTGGCCTTATACTGCAATGCAAGAAGGGGAGCAGGATATTATTCTCCAGCTTGGATCGTCACTTGGAACAACAGATCGAGAGGATCAATTGAAGCATTTGCGGCTGGCCAGTAGTCAACTGGGAAGCATGGAATCAGAGGCAGCGGAGGAGCAGCGTAGATTCGAGAAGATGTGGAGAAGTCTAGGCGTTCTAGGTGGAGCATTAATCGTTGTGATGATGTATTGAAGATGAACAAGCTCTTGAGGACTTTTGCGAGGTGCCAGGACCATGGACGTAGATGTGAACGCTATTTTCCAAATTGCCGGAATCGGTATCATCATAGCGATGATCCATACAGTATTGAAGCAAATGGGTAAAGAGGACATGGCACATTGGGTAACGTTGATCGGGTTCATTGTCGTACTCTTCATGGTGGTGAGAATGCTGGATCAGCTATTCCAAGAAATTAAGACGATATTCCTATTCCAGTGAATCGTGAGACTAGGTGTGGTTGAACCATGGAGATTATCCAAATCGTTGGACTTGGCCTCATAGCGACTGTATTGATCTTAGTCATTAAAGAACAGAAACCGATATTTGCTTTTCTACTAGCAACCTTCACAGGCATTGTCATCTTCCTATTCTTGATCAATCAAGTGCGGATTGTGATTCAAACGTTGGAGCTGCTTGCAGAGAAATCGAATGTGAACACCATTTTCTTAAAAACAATTCTAAAGATTATTGGGATTGCCTATATTGCTGAATTCGGAGCGCAGATTGTCAGAGATGCTGGACAGGAATCAATCGCCTCCAAGATTGAATTAGCAGGCAAGATGCTTATTCTAGTTATGGCAGTGCCCATCATATCTGTGATCATAGATACCGTATTGAAGCTACTTCCAGCTTAAATCAGCTTGAAGATATGGAGAGGGTGCATATGCTGTGGGAACATACGGAAAAGTCTCTCTGTTGCTCTTGTTCCTGTTGGTATGTATGATGTTCGTCCCCTATGTATCCTTGGCTGCACCTCTGGATCATATGATCGGTGAGCAGTCTGAGAAATTACCTACTCAGGAGATAGAGAACTATTGGAATCAGCTTTCCAATGAATATGGCGGTTATTTCCCAGAGAATCGGACGCCAACCTTTAAAGAACTTATTATCCCTGGTGGAGAGGGCTTTAGCTTAAGTCATGTGCTACAGGCTTTCCTGAAATTCTTCTTCTTTGAGATTGTACATAATGGCAAGCTTCTGGCATCCATCATTATCCTTACTGTATTTAGTTCCATTCTGCAAACCGTACAAAGTGCGTTCGAGCGTAATACGGTGAGCAAGGTAGCTTATGCGATTTGTTATTTGGTCATTGTGATTATTGCGATTAATAGCTTCAGCGTGGCAATCGGTTATGCGAAGTCGGCGATCGAGAATATGATTCACTTCATGATTGCAATGATTCCATTATTATTGACACTGCTTGCTTCGATTGGGAATGTGACGACGGTTTCGGTGTTACACCCACTAATCGTCTTTATGATTCATATCGTGGGAACGATGATCTACACCATTGTGTTTCCCTTATTATTCTTCTCAGCCATTCTCCACATCGTAAGCTCGCTTACGGATAAATATAAAGTTACCCAGCTTGCTAATCTACTCCGAACGATAAGTGTGGGGCTGCTTGTAGGAATGCTGACCATATTCCTTGGTGTGATTACAGTACAAGGGGCAACCGGTTCAGTAACAGATGGTGTTACAATCCGGACGGCCAAGTATATTACGGGCAATTTTGTTCCTGTAGTTGGAAAGATGTTCACCGACGCCGCGGATACCGTAATCACCGCCTCTTTATTAGTGAAGAATGCTGTTGGACTCACAGGTGTATTCATCCTGATCATGCTTTGTTCCTTTCCAGCTATAAAAATACTATCATTAGCGCTTATCTACAACCTTGCAGGAGCAATGATGCAGCCGCTCGGTGATAGCCCAATCGTCGGTTGCCTACAAACCATTGGCAAAAGTCTAGTATTCGTCTTCGCCGCACTTGCCGCAGTCGGACTCATGTTCTTCTTCGCGCTGACCATCATCATTACCTCAGGCAATGTTGCGGTAATGATGAGATAACATAGATAAAGGAGAGCCTTTATGACTGCTTGGTTGAGTGGATGGTTGAGAGATATCGTGCTAATTATTCTTATAGCAACGTTCGTCGATCTACTGATTCCGAACAATTCACTTGGGCGATATGTGAAGGTGGTAGTGAGCTTGATTATTCTGTTAACGATCTTGACTCCTGTTATCTCCTTTCTCAAGGAGGATAGAAAGGTTAATCAAGCTCTAGAACAAGCTTCAGGGACGAAAGATGGCTCTCAAGAGCTCAGTCTGATCTTAGCGAATGGAGCAAAGCTAAAGAGTGATAACGATCATAGCTCGACACTCTTAGCGGAGCAACAGGTGGGGAAGATGATGAAGGCGAATCTAGAAAGCTCATTACCGCTTCAGGTACAAGAAGTGCTAGTCTCGATCACGGAGGAAGAGGGTGTAAATCCCTCCATTCAACACATTCAGGTCGTTCTCCGTTTGAAGGATAATTCTGAAACGGACGACGAGGTCTCTTCAACTGATTGGGAACAAAGTGTTGACCATGTTTCCCCCGTTTCCGTAAAAGTCAGATTAGATGATATGGCGGAAGAGAAAGGGACTGCGAACAAAGATCAGGTTGAGCGAAGCCCTTCACAATTGAAATTGGAAAAGCAGGTTATTGATCAGCTAATGGAGCAATGGGGACTGGCAGGCAATCGGATTCAAGTGGAGTGGAGGTAAACAATCGTGAAACAGTTAATGCAGTTGCTAGAACGTTGGTTGGGCGGCGGACCCGGAGGTAAGAAGCGGGTCAGTACCATTCGATGGCTTCTGCTTGTTGGACTCGCGGGTTTAGTTATCATGATCTTGAATTCGTATATGCATGTGAAGGATGCTGATTCCATTAGTGAGATTCCGGCGGCACATTCGACTCAAGAAGAGAAGGTATTTGGCAGTAAGGAACAGATAGCTTCAGAGTTTGAGGAGTACGAGAGCCGCTATGAAGCGAGGATCAAAGAAGTTCTAGAGCATATTGTTGGAGTAGGCGAACTGGATGTGATGATTACAATCGATTCAACAGAGGAGCTTGTGATCGAACGCAATACACAACAAACGCAGCAGGTAACCAACGAGAAGGATCAGGATGGCGGGACCAGACATATTACCAATATCACTCGTAATGGTGAAGTGGTTTTGTACGAGGTATCCGGTGAACAAACACCGATTGTCTTGAAGAAAATCAAACCAAAAATCAGAGGCGTGCTGGTCGTAGCGAAGGGTGCCGATAATTTAACAGTGAAGAAGCTGATCATCCAAGCCGTCGAACGAGGACTTGGAGTCCCATCGAACCACATCTCGGTTATACCTCGTAAGCAATAAGTTTACCGAATGAAGCAAATGCTCTTTTATAAAAATTGTGCAACATAATAACTTTTAGGAGGCTACACGTATGAATACAAAAAGACAAACCATTTGGCTCGTATCCATGCTCAGTTTAATGGTCATATTATCAGCTTATTACTTATTTACAGACAATGTGGATGAAATGAATACCGTTTCTCAAATCGAAGACAGTGAACAATTGGCAAGCATAGATGAGGTTATCCTTGATGAACAACCAATAGGAGATGAACTCTCAACTGGAATCCTGGATGACACATCGGATTCAATATCTATCGACGAAGCGGATCAAGTGGCTGAAGTGGATCAAGTGGCTAATGAACCTGATCAGACAGAAGCGACTGCACCTGATCAGACGGAAACAAGTGCACCTGATAAAGAAGTACTAGATCATATGCAAGCAGGTGCACAGACCGGAGAAGATTATTTATCTGCATTAGTGATCAAGCGTAATGACACAATGGCAGCGGATGCTCAGCGCCTAATGGACATAACCTCGGACCCGAAGAAATCAAATGATGAAATGGTCCAAGCACAAGAGCAGTTGGATGCCATTGAAGATATGCAATATAAAATCACAGATTTAGAGGATCAGCTCATGCAGGATTTCGAGAATGTCGTGATTACCGAAGAGAAAGGGAAATGGAAAGCGGTTGTTCAGGCTGATAAACTTGAACGTAGTCAAGCTGTAACGATTATGGATATGATGATTCAGAACTTACAGATTACCCCGAATAAGATTGCAGGCGTGCAGTTTGTTCAATAGAGAATAACTTTGGACATTGAAACCTAAGCTTTCCGTCCAACACCACAATAGTATGGTAAACACGCAAGAAACCGTCAGAGATTCTCTGACGGTTTCTTCTGAAATTAAGGATTTACAAATTTTGAAGTGGCCCAATAGTAATAACGTTATTTGGGGTGGTTAATCTAATGAGATATCCATATTTTTGGGAAGTAACGTTATATAGAGTGGTTATTAGTAGTTTTTAAGCGAAAAGGCATCGAAGTGGATCGATTAGCCACCTCAGAAGTGGCTAAAGATTTGACGAAGTTAATTGAGTATGAATTAGCCACTGAAAAAAAATCAACATTCAACCCTTGTACTAGGTTATAATAATATCTACGTGTGCCGCAAAGAATATGTTATAATACATACTGTCTAGCTTGCCAACGCTTCACAATTTTTGGAGGAGTGAATCGCATAATGTTTAAACTAAGTGAAATTAAAGAATTAATAAAGCTGGTAGATCAAACATCAGTTAATGAGATCGAAATTGAAAATGAAGGATCACGACTATGTATTCGTAAGCATAAAGCAGAGATCGTTCAGGTCCAATCATTACCGACAAGTGCCGTAGCTGCTCCTGTAACAGGGCATACGTTACAACAGCATGAAGCTTCACATTTGCCTGTGAATCATGCTCATTCAGGCCCCACAGAAACACCAAATTTGGTGAATAACTTACATAGAATTGTCTCTCCTATGGTGGGTACTTTCTACCAATCTTCTTCACCTGGCTCTGCATCATTCGTGAGCATTGGAAGTCAAGTCAAGGAAAAGACAGTTGTCTGCATTATTGAAGCCATGAAGTTGATGAATGAGATTGAAGCCGAGATTAAAGGCGAGATCGTTGAAGTACTTGTAGAGAATGGCCAACTGGTAGAATACGGACAACCGCTCTACTTGGTCAAAACGGAATAAAGTGAGGTTTATACATGAAGTTTCATAAAATATTGATAGCGAACCGCGGGGAAATCGCCGTACGGATTATTCGCGCGTGCAAAGAACTAGGAATCTATACCGTAGCTGTATTCTCGGAGGCTGACCGTGAAGCCCTTCATGTACGTATTGCAGACGAAGCGTATTGTATTGGTCCAGCTTTGTCGAAGGATAGCTATCTAAATTTAACTAATTTGATGAGTGTTGCTACATTAACAGAGGCTGATGCTATTCATCCTGGTTATGGCTTTCTAGCGGAGAATGCTGATTTCGCTGAGATTTGTGAAACGTGCAATATTACTTTTATCGGACCCTCCCCAACAGCGATTAGTAAGATGGGTGACAAATCAGTAGCCAAACATACGATGCAAGGCGCCAATGTTCCGGTCATCCCAGGATCTAATGGGTTGATCGAGGACCTCGAGGAAGTCGTACGTACTGCTCGTGAGATTGGGTACCCAGTAGTCATTAAAGCTACAGCAGGTGGTGGTGGCAAAGGTATTCGGATTGCTGATGATGAGGACATGCTCATTCACCAGATCGTTGCTGCTCAGCAAGAGGCTGAGAAAGCTTTCGGTAATGCAGGTGTGTATTTGGAGAAGTATCTGACCGGTATGAAGCATGTTGAAATTCAGATCATCGCTGATAAGCATGGCAATGTTGTGCATCTTGGTGAACGGGATTGTTCGATTCAACGTAGAAGACAGAAGCTTGTCGAGGAAGCCCCTTGTTCGGTATTGACTCCTGAAACTCGTAAACGAATGGGTGATGCTGCAGTTAGAGCCGCACAAGCTGTGAATTACTCTGGGGCGGGTACACTTGAATTCCTACTCGGCCCGGATGGCAACTTCTATTTCATGGAGATGAATACGCGTATCCAAGTAGAACACCCCGTAACAGAGATGGTAACGGGTGTAGATATTATTAAAGAGATGATATCGGTGGCCGCAGGTAATCCTCTGTCGTTTACTCAAGATGATATTAAGTTTAATGGTTGGTCCATAGAATGTCGGGTTAATGCCGAAGACCCGGATCGCAACTTCATTCCTTCACCAGGGCTAATTACGTTTTACTTACCACCGGGAGGTCTTGGTGTACGGGTGGATAGTGCTGCGTATCAAGGTTATTCCATACCACCCTATTATGATTCCATGATAGCCAAGCTCATCGTCTGGGGAGAAACGCGTGAAGAAGCGATTTCTATAATGAAGCGTGCGTTAAGTGAGTTCATGATCGCTGGCGTTAGTACGACCATCCCATTCCATTTGAAATTGTTGAATCACAAGACGTTCATCGCTGGCGATTTCGATATTAAATTTTTAGAAGATCATGATGTTAATGATCAGAATTCCTAAACTCTTGGAGGAATGCTTATGAATACTGGACTAACTGATCATCCAACGACTGAGCTTGGGACCATTCAGATCGCTCCAGAAGTATTGGAGACTATTGCGGGTCTCGCTTCCATAGAGATCGATGGCGTTGCCGGGATGAGTGGTGGAATAGTCGGTGGGATAAGTGAGTTACTCGGAATGAAGAGTCTTACTAGAGGCGTCAAGGTTCAGATTGGAACGAACGAGACCGTTATTGACGTCTCGATTGTCATCGAGTATGGCTATCGTATACCAGATGTATCTCGTCAAATCCAACAAAGTGTTCAGCAAGCCATATACAATATGACAGGAATTCATGTATCAGAAGTCCATATACATATTGAAAGTGTCCATTTCAATGAGGATCAGAAATCTTTGGACAACGAATTCATTCATACGACCCGACTGAGATAGTGCATAATCGATTTTCTGCAGGAGAACCCCTATATCCATTGGGGTTTTCCTAACGAATAAGAAAGTATAAGTTTTCACTTCACTTTCTTTAAGTCGTCAACGGTAAACTTGCTCGTCATTAGAGGACGGCAAGGCGTTTATCCTTGCAATATGGAGAGGGGACAAGTTAGAAGATGGCTAGAATGTTCGATCGCTTGTTATTGTTCATCTATACCTTCATCATTGCTTGTATTATGATTGTACTTATGTGCATGACATTTGGTTGGATTGGTTATCATCTAGCCGGTAATTACCTCGACAATTTGTATCATGAACCCCTTGTCAGAAATTCATTACTCGTTGCATCCATTGTCTTCTTAATTATTAGTATGCGACTTTTCTACTTAGCGGTTCGACGCAATCAAACTGAGTCCCCTTCCGTCAATCTACCTTCTGCCCATGGTGATGTGAGTATTTCAATGGAAACCATTCAGAATGTGGCACTCCGAGCATCAGGGAGAATAAAAGGGTTGAATGAGCTCAAGGCGCGAATTCAGATGAAGGATAGCGGCTTGGAAATTGATTTGCGAACGAAGGTCGATGGAGATAGCTCTATTCCCCGAATAACAGAGGAAGTTCAACGGATGGTTAAGGAGCAAGTTGAGCTTCTGACAGGTATTCCGGTAGCTAAGGTATCCATTCACGTAACTAATATCGTTTCCGCAACTGTTCCGACGTTCAAAAGCAGGGTTGAATGAGGTGAATCCCCATGTGGCAAACCGTATGGAATGTAGTTCGAGGAGAACATAGAGGCAAGCTGCTAGGTGTGCTATTCGGCATTTTTTGCGGCTTCTTATATTTATTTACCGGGTTTTGGGATATGCTAATTTTTACATTTATCGTTTATGTTGGATATTATGTCGGTCGACGCATTGATGAGCACCAGGCTCCGTTTGATGCCAGCTCAATCTGGCAATGGTTAACGAGAAGTTGGAAAGGGTTCAAATAAGATTTCAATGAATAAGGCTCGATAAGGATCGACTTCCAATTCAACTCCCTTGTTAGTCACGACAGTTAAATTTACAGAAGGAGTGAAACGTCCATGAAACGCAGGCTTTCAAGAGAGCTCGCCGTACAAAGCTTGTATCAGATGGAGATGAATAACGTGTCTGCCCAAGTGGCACTTGACATGGTTCTAGAGGAAGCGAAGGAAGACAATGAGGGAAAGGTTACCTTATCAGATATAGCCGTTCTCCGAGAATACACGATTGAATTAGTCAACAGCACTTGGGATATTAAGAGAGCAATCGATGATGTGATGGTGCATTATCTGGTAGGCTATCAGATGGACCGGTTATCAAGAGTAGACCATCAAATACTTCGACTTGCCATCTATGAGATGGTGTTTCGCGATGATGTGCCACCGAAGGCTGCCATTAATGAAGCGATTGACTTGGCCAAGCACTTCGGTCTAGACGATTCGGGTAAATTCGTAAACGGTGTATTGGGTCAGATGATTAAGGAATTAGATATCGTTAAGGAAAAACTAACAAGTCTAATCCATTGAATATGAAGTAAAGGGGCTTTCGCATATGACAGCACAAATAATTAGTGGTAAGGATGTTGCAGCAGAAATTAAACTGAAATTGGAGCAAGAAGTAAAGGTTTTAACAGACCACGGAATTACTCCTGGGCTTACTGTTGTCGTTGTTGGTGATGACCCAGCATCACAAGTGTATGTACGCAACAAAGGAAAAGAATGCGAGAAGCTGGGTATGCGCTCAGAGATCATTCGATTACCTGAAACTACGAGTCAGGCTGAGCTTCTAACGATCTTAGATGGACTGAATCGCAATGCGGAGGTACATGGTATTCTTGTTCAGTTACCTCTACCCAAGCATATTTCAGAGGAATCCATTCTCCTTGCCATAGACCCAACCAAGGATGTTGATGGCTTCCACCCTGTGAATGTCGGCAACATGGTCATTGGCGGAGACAGCTATTTACCCTGTACACCAGCTGGTATCATAGAACTCATTCGTCGCACAGGTTTGGATATGGCTGGTAAGCATGCGGTTGTTATTGGACGTAGTAACATTGTAGGAAAGCCTGTTTCGATGCTCCTTCTACGTGAGCATGCTACGGTTACGATTTGTCATTCTAGAACGAAGAACATTGAAGAAATCACTAGACAAGCAGATATTCTAATTGCTGCTGTGGGTAGAGCAAATCTCGTTAAGCGGAACTGGGTCAAGCCGGGAGCAGTCGTTATCGATGTTGGTGTGAATCGACTGGATAATGGTAAGCTTGCAGGAGATGTCGACTTCGAAGATGTGAAAGAGGTTGCGGGATATATTACGCCAGTACCTGGTGGTGTTGGGCCGATGACGATTACGATGCTACTTCAGAATACATTACAAGCTGCTAAACGTTCAGCAGGTCTGTAAGGTTAGAGATTCTCGATACGGATCGACTTCCAATTAAACTCCCTTGTTAGTCACGACAGTTTAA
>JBBDIY010000036.1:0-31059 GCA_040880185.1 Paenibacillaceae bacterium | reverse complement strand
GGTTTTCAGCCACCTATTTCGTTGGAAAATAGTAATCTCCCGAGTCCTGTAATAGATATGGAGTCCACCATTTTCAACAAAGCAAGGAATTGCACACTTTCAGTAACAACACTTGTCTGCATCGAATCATCTGGCAATAACCAAAGAACATTCATAGATATCCTCCCATCGAGTTACACGATACGTGTAACTTATCTCAATATAGCATACACAAAACGAGTAATCAACACTTATTGTGTAAATCTATAGAGTGGTAATAATTTGTTGTTACAATAGCAGTATTGTGAGGTGAGCGAGTTGTCCATACTAGGAGAACGATTAAAAAAGTTGCGTGAAGATCGAGGGTGGTCACAAGTATATGTAGCCCAACAACTTCGGATTAAACGGAGTAGTACCTATGCGAATTGGGAATACGGCATACGGAACCCCGATATTGAGATATTGGTAAAACTGGCAAGTATATTTAGGGTGACAACTGATTATTTGACGGGTGCATCAGATACGGTAAAAATTCCGGATGCAGATGAACTAGACTTGAAGATAATTAAGGAAGTTCAAGGCTTGAGCAAAGACGATAAGGAGTACGTCTTTGGATTTATTCGAAAAATAAAGAGCAAAAAGTAATATTCCGTAAGTTACTCGAAGTGGCCAGCACCATCACATAAGACAATGTTCGCGCATCGGGGTATACGCCCCTCGGTTAAGGCTCTGGTCGGAGAATCCGACCGAGATACAGCATGACACATCCTCTCACCCAACCGCATCGCGGTCAGCTGAGATATGCTAGTCGCACATCTCTAGCAGTTTAAGGTGAAAAAACACGGGAACGTTATGTGAAACCCCTGAAATAAATTGGAAGTTCAAAAAAATACCAATAGAACACTTGTACCTATTGGTGAGAAAAGTTACAATGAAGGTACAATTGAATCTTGGGTGGGCATAGCTTCCCTTCGCATGAAGGAGGTGAGGCTATGGAAGTAAAAGATGCTATCACGATCATGTTTCTTTTCGGCATGTTCATTATTGCCCTTTTAACATACATCAGTATTAACAACAAGAGAAAGTAAAAACCCACCCAATGGTTCAGCGCCGAAGGTGGGTTTTTGTCCTTTTGTTAACTTAGAAGGGAATACCATCCAAGCCAATTGTCGAGGCCAAGTGTGTGAGTTGCACTTGGTTTTCGTTAAATAAATCATATCACAGGTAGAGTAACACAGCAATTACTAATTACTAGGATCAGGCTCAAGCATTAAATTTCCATAGAAACATTTATTCAGCAGAATCCGGGTTCTGATTCATAGTTGCTTCGAAAACTCTCGCCTGACCCTTTATCGTATAATCCCCATCTCTTCCTGCTGCCACAATATTAGAAATGCTACATTCTCCGTTCGTATCTCAACGTGAATTATTCTTCATGACCTCTATCCGTTCGGCAGAGCCTTGCTCACTTACACTAATACCCTATTCCCATCCATTTGAAAATCTTTCATGTATGTTTCTACATCCTCAAAGCGGCAAACGCATAAATATTTGGGTCCCTTGTCCGAGCTCACTTTCAATTGACAGCCCATAGCTGTCGCCGAACACCATCTGAATACGTCGGTGCACATTCATCAAGCCAATCCCGCCTTGTGAAGGGGATTCCTGATCAGCCAATCGATTCTGCTGGAGCTGCCTTCTCAGCTCCAGCAGCTTATGAGGAGGGATTCCACTCCCATTATCAACCAACGTTAAGACAAATGTAGTATCTTTCACTTCCGCATCTATTCGAATCGAATGCCAATCCTCTAAGCCGTCCCGAAATGCATGCTGAAATATATTCTCGATAAGTGGCTGCAAAGTTAATCTCACCATCGTCTTCAATAGAAACTCTGAAGGAATCAAAACTTCAATTTCAAACTGTTTATCATATCTATAGTTAAGAATAATCATGTAATTTAGAACATGCTTTAATTCATTGACCACTGTGATTTCCTCTAGATTGGTCTTAATCGAATATCGCAGCATATAAGCCAATGATTTCACAATATCTTCAATTTCCCCAGAATCTTGGATGGCAGCAAAACACGCAATCGTTTCTAAGGTGTTGTACAAAAAGTGGGGATTAATCTGCAGCTGTAAAGCCTGAAGCTCCGCCCGTTGTCGTTCCATTTCTGTTTCCTTCTTAGACAGCTCGACCTCATACACCTGCTGCATCAGTCCCGAAAGACGTGTCACCATCAGATTATATCGTTTGGTCAGGATATACATCTCATCTCTGCGAACAGGCAGTGGGATCGTAACCCAATTCCCCTTCTCCGTCTCTTCCATCCCTCGTTTCAACAAACGAATGGGGTGAACGATCATACGTCCGAATCGCAGTGCCAAGAACAGTGCAAGGATTAAAGTCACGGTTCCAACGATCAGTGTTGTTGTCCGAATATTGTCAACCGGACCCGTTAATTCCTTAATTGGCTTCGATATAACTAGCTTCCACCCAGAGAACTTCGAGTTACGCACCATAAATACACGTTCTTCTCCAAATTGCTCAAATGTAAAATAAGATGTGGAAGCATGAATAAGCTTGTCTGCAAGCGATTGTTCGACTGCTTCACCTAATAGCGAGTAGTCCGGATGATAGATGATATTGCCAACACTGTCGATAATATAGAAATAACCTCCGTCTCCCAAGTCTATTCCTTGCCATAGCTGCTCCAATTCATGCTTTCGAATTTCAATCGCTAGAATACCTTTATATTGACTCGGATTTTTCGAGCCCTTGACTTTCCTTACAACCGTGAGAACTGACTTTTCTTCCGGTTGCAGAATACTATGTCCGTAAATCGTCATTTCGTCCTGCACATTCGTGAACATTTCGGAAAAGTACGTATAATCTTTGGTAAGTATATTGGCATCATAATCGATTAGACCTAATGTACTGTAGAAATGAATGGTTTCATAGCCGTTATCTCCAGCCAAATAAATGGATGCTACTTCAGGGTTGCGAATAGATACGTTTTTAAAATCGGTGTCCCTTAGCCGCTCATTTATTAAATGGTATTCAAAATTGTCTCCTGGTCGTAAATCAATAAAATTTTTAACACTATTTCGAACCGTATTAATGGTCATCAATGAGAGAAGCGAACGTTCATAATTTTGCAAATAGATGTCTGTATGGTGAGTAATATTATTAATGATTTGGGTCATATGCCGTTGATTTAATGCATTTAATTTATCCGTAGATTGATAATAAGTGAATAGGCCTAAAGAAGCGAGTGAGATCATAATGACTGCCAAAAAATAAGCAAAGATCCGAACAGACATCATCTTATTCATCTTATATGATCCCCATCATCGTTCGGTATTCTGAGGGAGAAAAGCCTGTGATTTTCTTGAAGGTTTTGGAGAAATGCGGATAATCCTCATAACCAACCTCCTTGGCAATGTCGATAATCCGATAGTGAGGGATTTCTATTAAGCTTTTGGCCAGCATCATCCTTTTACGAATACGATACTGTATGAAGGTCTCACCATTCATCTTTTTGAATAGATAGCTGAAATAAGTAGGCGTTATACCGAGCTTCTCGGCTACCTCCTCCAACGAAATCTCTTGTGATAAATGATTATCGATAAATCGTTTGGCTTCTTCCATCGGATCTTTGAAATGACCATTCCGAATGTCCTTTAACTCTTCCGTTATTTCGTTGATTTTCTCTTCGAATTTGTTGTAAACATCACTTTCCGTCTCTAATTCAAAAGGCAATTCCAAATCGATATGATGAACAAAGCTTCGTACATTCATTCTTTTGTCTAGCATATACAAGCATTCCTGCAGCGTGTTCCGAAGACGAATAAGCGGCATTCTGATCGTATTACAATAAATTCTCCATTCCTTTATCAGCTCAGTGAGTGCGACATATTGCAAGCTCCATATCGCTTCATCAACCTGCTCAATCCACTGTTCATATCTGGATACGGACAGAACCTCTGTAATCTGTCTTTCGAATAATTTATCCAACACCTCATGGAGATCTACCTGAACAACCGGCTTAAGCAAGTATTCCTTAACCCCATATGATAAGCATCTGCGGGCATACTGAAAATCACCGAATCCGGAAATAACGATAATCTCAATGAAAGGATACTTGTCTTGCAGAACCTTAGACAGCTCTAATCCATCCATCTTCGGCATCCGGATATCGGTTAGCACGATTTGTGGAGGATATTCGTCGATCATCTTAAGCGCTTGTAACCCATGCTCTGCAGTCCGACCAGTAAGAGGTCGATTCGGGTAGGTTTCCACCATCTTCATTAAACCCTTGCGAATAGTAGGCTCATCATCAACGATCAGAACATAGCTCATTGCTGACCTCCTCGTAAATCATAACTTTGTGACTAACGATAAGTTTGATTTGCAGCCTAGAGTTATCTAGTGTCCTCGTAAATCGTAACTTAAGAAAAGCATATATCTCCCTGCATCTACAATGCAGAGAGATATATATAACATTATGGGTAGGTATTAATTAATTCACCTTGGCATCTTTACCTACTTTTATAATACCATCTTTGTTATTAAAGCGGGCGGTCGCTTCCTCTATAATTTCATTCCCACCCTTGCTTTTCCACTCCTCAATCACTTTAGGCCAGTCGGAAATCGGTTCTCTACCGTATATCATTTTTAACATATGATCTAAGATTAATTTGGATGTGATTCCAAAGCCCTCAGCCAAATCAGGGTATTTCTCATAGGCTTTAAGTGGAGGTGAGAAGACAATTCCTTCTCTTCCTTCCTTACTAGTAATCGTATCGAACACGTTGAGCAGTTCATCCCCACCGGGGCTATTCTCCAACAGAACACGATTGAATGCTCCATCATACACAAGCGGTAACCAGTTCACTCGATAGTTTTCTTCTAATATTTGCTCCTCACTCGTCGGTGTCGTGTAAACAATTTTTTCATTCTCTATCTTATAGTTTTCTCCTTCAATGCCAAAGGCGAAAAATTTCTGCCCTTCTTCTGTAACCTGCCAATCCAAGAACTTGATAATATCGACTGCCTTTTCTTCACTGATCTTAGCATTAATATAATTTAAACGAAGGGTACTCCCGTATAACATGGCCCCTCCGGATCCGTCTGGCCCTTTCGGATAAGGAATTACTCCGAGTCGAGCTTCTGGTATTGTTCCTTCCAGCTTTTTCTGATTGCTCAGCAGCGAATTCACATTAGCTTCCCAGACAACCGTTGTACCGGCATCTATTTTTTGACCCCGCATAACACCGGATTGAGAGCTGAAATCCTCTGCAATCAACCCTTCCTCCAGCATCGTCTTCCACGTTTCTAATGCGGCCATCGTGTTCTCAGCGTCTAGAAATTTCGGACCGACCAGATCACCCTGCTTCTCATACATGTTGTTGTATGGCATAACATCATAAGCAGCCATGATCGCATCAGAGTATACGAAATCCGCTCGCGTTCCATAAGGCTCTTGAATGCCCATTTCCTTGAATTTACGGAGCATATTCATAAAGTCATCCGTTGTTACAGGAACAGGCAATCCTGACTTCTCAAGAATATCCATCCGAATGAATATACCTCGCCGCGCTGGTGTGGACAGCCACATTGGAATTGCATATATTTCGTTATTATAAGTCACTTCATCCCATGCTTGTTGTGGAATCTTCTCTAATAAATTCGGACCATGCTCCTTTAGCAAAGCGTCCAGAGGCCGGAAAACTCCTGCATCTACGGATCCTCCCATGGAGGGGTCAGCTGGATACATCCCTTGTTGGGTTTGAACTACATCTGGGATATCGCCACTTACGAACATTAAGCTTAGTAACTCTCTTAAATTAGCGTGGGCTAGAACAGTAAAGTCCAAATCTGTATTCGTTCGTTGCTCCAGTGCCTTAACCCACTTATCATCGTTGATATTACTACTCTGTTCTACATACTTATCTGTAGCCGTTCCAACTGCAATCGAAATTTCGGTAGGAGGCTTTGGTTCCTCCGTTTTCGTATCTTGTTCATCCGTTTTTCCTTGCTCATTTGCAGCGTCTTTCGTTTCCTCTGCATTGTTATTCCCGGAATTTGATGTACATCCCGCAATGATTAACAACACAAGTATACCGATTACAGCAGCTTTGGTCATCCTCAACATATTTACCCCTCTTTTCTAAATTTCTTAACATACTCATAATTTATCACCATGCTTGAAGTTGACATATAGAGTAACTTATAGTGGGTTGTGTTTTTTCACGATACATGTAAGTTTAAGACTTAATCGAACCGATCATTAATCCTTTCACGAAATATCTCTGCAGGAATGGATATACGATAATAAGCGGTAAAGCCGCTATCACAATAACAGCCATCTTAATTCCCTCTTGAGAAACAGTCAGCAGAACATCGTCGACAGGTGTTATACTGGCATCTTCCTTAATGACAAATTGAGCCAGCTTGACCTGCAACGGATACAGACTACTGTTGTTAATATAATAAATCGCCGCAGAATACGTATTCCAATGATGCACCGCATAGAACAGTCCCATGGTTGCCATCACAGGTTTAGACAATGGAATGACAATGCTCCACAGGGTCCGCGCTTCACTACAGCCATCTATTCGTGCGGATTCAATCAGTTCATTCGGAATACTGCTGAAGAAAGACCGCATTACGAATAAATTAAATGCACTGATCGCAGTAGGAATGACTAATGCCCATAAGGTATTAATCATACCTAAGCTCCTGATTAACAGATAATTTGGGATTAATGGAGCCGAGAAGATCAATACGAATAACACCATTAGCATAACAGCGCTGCTGCCCCTGTATTCCCTTCGGGATAAAGGATACGCCATGGAAGAGGTCAAGACCAGATTAATGAAAGTTCCCCCAACTGTAATAATGACACTGATCATAAAAGCATGCCATACAGATACATCCTGTAATACCGAATAGTAATTGGTTAACGTTACATCCAGTGGATAAATGAATACCTTACCTGAGCTAATCGCCTTAGCCGAGCTTAACGACCGGGCAATGACGTGCAATATCGGGAAAATAGTAATCATACCAAACACGCTCAGAATGAAGTAGTTGAATATAGTAAATAGTCGCTCGCCTACACTTCTTGTTCTCATGAGTTGCTCACCTCTTTTGTAATTAATATAAGCTTTCTCCTGTTGCTCTCTTGCTAAGTAAATTACCGAAAACAATCAATAATAAACCAACCAAAGATTTGAATATACCTACGGCTGTCGTGTAGCTGTATTGTCGATCAATCAAGCCTACTCGATAGATATACGTATCTAAGATATCTGCATTTATTGAATTCAGAGGATTGAGAAATACAAATACACGCTCGAAGCCAAAATCCAGAAAATTGCCAATATGCAATAGGAATAAAATGACGATGGTCGGCAGCAGAGAAGGGAGGGTGATGGACAACGTTTGTCGAAAGCGGCTCGCACCGTCGATTTCAGATGCCTCATAAAGATCTGGATTGATGCCCGATAAGGCCGCCAAGTAGATGATCGTCCCCCAGCCTGTATCCCGCCATATGCCCGAACCTACAATGATCGTTCGGATATAACTCTCATCGCCCAAGAAATATTGTGTATGGAAGCCGAATTGGGCAAGCAATGTATTCACGATGCCCGTTGATGGAGAAAGCACCTCGACAAATATACTGCCAATGATGACCCAAGATAAAAAATGCGGGGCGTATACGATTGTCTGCAGAAACCTTTTATACGTAGCTTTACGTATTTCATTCAACAGTAAAGCCACCAGAATGGGTACAGGGAATGCGAATATCAAATCGTACATCGCAATCAACAGTGTGTTCTTCAGAATCGACAGGAATTCGTAGTATTCGAACATCCGTTTGAAGTGTGCGAGGCCAACCCAAGCGCTCTCCGTTACACCCTTAAAAATATTATAGTTCTGAAAAGCGATAACCAACCCGAGAAGAGGAACATACTTGAATAGAATAAAATAAAGGATTCCCGGCAATGAAAGGAAATATAAAGATTTGAATTTCTTGAAGTTCGACCAAAAATTGTCCTTTCTTCTGAATGCTGTTTGATCCTTCACAAGCCTCACTCCTATACGATTATCTATCTATTACTGTAACGGCTGCCATTTAATAAGCCGGTTACAGTTATAATTGCATCTTACTCTTCTTTATCAAGGAGGAACTATTGAGGCGATTACAGTGTCTTGTGTTTTTTTACGATTGCAAACGAAAAGCAGCCTCGGTCCGGATAATACCGAACTAAGGCTGCTCAAAAGTGTTTCTAACGCGTATTTAACAGCTGACCTGCTACTACTTCTGTGGACTCACCATCAATAGATATCCAAACGGATATCGATGAAGGATTAAAAATCATACTGCCATCAACAGACAGCTCGAGTCGCTCTAAAGCTTTCATGTAATCTACAATCTCTTTGTTCGTTGCATACCAAATCTCATCCCGATCACCAATCAGCGCACAAAATTGTTCAAGCAGATCCCAATTGTTATTACGTTCGAATTCAAAGCTGTGACCCCACACATAGAAGAGCTGTGGTTTTCTATTGTGCGGTAGATCTATGAATGTTTGAGCTCGTTCCATTAATTGATCACGATGATGGCAGGTTGCGCCCCATTTACAGAAATTAGTCGGTAAATCATATTTATGATGTGACTCGGTTGTGCGGCAGTACGCAATACCTAGTGCAGGCAATAATGCTGCCATCTCATCGGTCACTGTGCCGTATGGATAGGACATACCCTTAACGGGATAGCCGGCTATTGCCTCCAAAGCTTTACGATCTTCCATGATTTCATATACCCTTGCTTCCTTAGGTATATACGGCAGATGAGGATGGGTAACCGTATGTGCAGAAATCTCATGTCCCTTGTACAGCGACTTCATTTCTTCCGCATCTACCATACCCGGTTTACCAAGCCTTCCCGAGTTAAGATGAAACGTCCCTCTAATTCCATGATTGTTCAAGATCTTAACCATTGTACGATCATCAATCGTTCCATCATCGTAGCTTAACGTGAGCGCCTTATACGTTCCTCTTGGAAATCGGTCATAGACGATTCTCAATCATATCCCTCTCCCTATCTTCTTTAGACTCCGAACGGGAGATGATAAACTTCTACCAAGCATCCCCGGACTTCTTGATGGATACGTTATCGTAATTTGTCACTCCGTTGTTGACCGTGATCGTTTGGTGCCCAAGCTGGATTGTGACGATGTCTGTCGCATTGG
Source organism: Paenibacillaceae bacterium (assembly GCA_040880185.1). Classification (GTDB taxonomy): domain Bacteria; phylum Bacillota; class Bacilli; order Paenibacillales; family UBA4045; genus UBA4045. Next base: position 21,816 of record JBBDIY010000036.1, on the reverse strand, counting down.
CTGGTGCGGTGAATGTAAGCGTATGGTTTTGCCATGCTGTATTCGTGAAGTTATAGCTGGCAATCGTCGTTCCCACCGTTTCATTGTACACCCAAACACGCCCATTAGCACCTGATAAATCGGTCTTGCCATCGAATGTAAGTACATAGTTCTCAGACGACTCGTATTCCTTCCAGACCTGGGTCAATTTCTGCCAAGACGAGCCATTGCTGACTAAAGTAAGCCCGTAGTTCCCCGAATTTTTACTGGTGCTGTCCAGATACGCTGTAGCAGAAGTCGAGAGAAACCGAGTCCAGCGTGCAGGCAGCGTTGCATCGCTGCTCGAAGCCAGCTCAAAGCCTTGGTTCGTCAGCTTAACAGGGTCCCACTTCATGATTTCACTGAGCGTTAACGCCTTCGTATGATTGTTGAGGAGGAATCCGGATTCGTCGTATTGTCTTGCTGCAACATCCCATACCTGAGCATCGAATTGAGCGAACGGAAGCCACCCATACATATAACTTGTGAATAAGTAATCAGAACAATAACCGCCTTGCACACCTGTCACAAAGTTGTGAATACGCGGTGATGACGTTGATTGATTCCACATATTCACAGTTAATGTGTCGGTGAACTTCTCCATATCTGCGTTTGTGAAAATGCTGCCACCCTGATTCATCTCTGATATGAATTCCATATCGACATTGACGTGTGACGCATCTTCTAATTTACTACCTGGGAAAGCTGCATAATACCAAGTATATGTGGAGCCGCTTGTCGTCAGGTTATTTTTAAAATATTGAGTCCCTTTCTCCGCTTTATCCAAGTATGCTGCGTTTGCATTTACGTCGTATAAGATTCTTTGGATCTCTATCAGCGTAAAGTACTGGTTGTATGGAAGCGGGTCCAGAACTGTAGGGGTACTGAACGTGTTATGATTCATCGGTTCGATATAATAGCCTTCGGTTGAGGATGCATCAACCCATGTATCGCCGTAAAAAGAATTGCTGTCTTCCCACTTCGCGATGATCTCATCCTCCAAGAAATCTTGATACGTATTCGCTACCGTCTGGAAGGAGGAGAGCGTGCCCGCATTCTCGTTCACCAAACGAACAAAATCCGCGACAGGGATGCCAATTATGCCATCTAAAACTTGATAGGCATAGTAGCCGGTTACATTAACATTATCGTAATAAACCGAAGCACTGGCAGGTGATGTAGCATCATGGGTTAACCAAACCTCGAGCGTGTGGCCGGATGCTGGAGCAGTAAAGTCTATGGAATAGGTCGTCCAAGAGGAGGACGTCACTGTAATGGAAGCCAGCACAGCATTAGCCGTTCGATCATAAATAAACGCATGACCGTCGACTGTCCCACCCTTTTTGCCAACTAAACTGAAATTATACGGAAGATTGGCCTCATAGGAGCTGATATCCGTATAAAGTCTCTGTAACGTACTGCCATCGGTGGTCAATTGCAACCCCCATGTAAGGGCTGAGCATGCACCTCCACTTACATAATTCCCGGCAGCATTCGTGCGAAATGCTGTTGTAGCTGTCGAACCACTACGAGTCCAATCTTTCGGAAGTGTAGCGTCTCCGGAGTCCGCAATCTCGAAGTTTCCATTAGAGGCAAGGCTTGGAGAATATCTGGCTGTAGTCCAATCTAAATATCCGTCACCATCTCCATCGTTCGCTTTACCTTTTACAATATCGAAGTGATCAGTAAACTTGGTCAACCAGGACGTTTGCTTGGTCAGCTCGTACAGGTTGATGTAGCTTCGAAGCAGCATTCCTTCCTGCCAAGCCAAGAAAGCAGCGTCGGTTTCAGTAATTGAAGTATAATTGTTTTCATTCGCGCTTTCATAAGCAACATAATCGTCGTACCATGTGTTACCCGTGGCATAAGCGGACGTAGCAAACAGCATTGTAATAAGCAAAACGACAGGTAAAATTCTTCGGAATATCCTCATTAGTTTCCTCCTAAAAGTTTTTGATGATTGCGCAAGCAGTCGATAAAACTACTTCGTAAGCATAAGCTAAGCTTTTGAAGATTGCGCTTACACAAAATGTATAGCAGGTTCATTGATTGAGGTAGTGGGTCATTTAAGGTGGCATGTGTTCTTTTAGAATATGAGCATAAACCGGATTGACAGCAGAAGCGTTATCAGGCAAACTTCCCCTTAAGATGTCAAATAAGTTGGGAGTTGAACTTTTATGTCCAAGCAACCACAGCAGATTGATGCCATTAAGCTCGACCGGAATATGACCATTGAGCAAACCCAGGACGATTCATTGGTATGGTTATCTCCACTTGAAAGTCCTTTTCATATCGCGGGCTTCCCCTGGTTCAAACAAGAAAAGAAATACCGTCGTCTGCCCTCTTCTCCCGCAAATCCTTTGCCTTCAGCTGTTGATACACTCGCGAATTGCACAGCGGGAGGACAAATCCGATTCCGGACAAACTCATCAATTCTATCGATCAGAGTCAAGCTTACTGGGCCAGCTAATATGTATCATATGACCGTGACCGGACAATGTGGGTTCGATTGTTATTTGGGTGATCCAGGCGAGCAGTACTTCCTGAGCACAACCAGATTCGATCATACACAAACCGAATATGAAGCGCAGCTATACGATTGGAAGATGAAGCGAGAATTTGGTGTTACATTAAATTTCCCTTTGTACCAAGGAGTCGAGGAGGTATGGATTGGCGTCGATGCAGATGCGAAAATCTATGCAACTCCAGCCTATGTAAGTGATAAGCCTGTTGTTATTTATGGTACCTCCATTACACAGGGTGGCTGTGCAACACGACCGGGTATGGCTTATCCGAACATATTGAGTCGCTCCATCCCACTTGAATTCGTCAACCTGGGTTTCTCCGGCAACGGAAAAGGTGAAGCGGAGGTTGCTCGAACCATTGCAGGAATAGAAAGGCTTTCCTTATTCGTGCTCGACTACGAAGCGAATTCGGGAAGCGTTGAAGATATCACAGCGACGCTGCCACCATTTATTCGTATTATCCGCGAACGTCATTCCGAGGTGCCCATCTTGGTCATCTCCAACATTCGTTATGCTGGTGATCGGTTTTATCCCGCGATGCAACAATTGCATGAGGGTAGAAGAAAAGTGCAGAGAGATACCGTCGAGCGACTTCGAAGTGAAGGTGATGCCCACCTGCATTTTCTCGACGGCTTCAAGCTGCTTGGTGAAGACAATGTCAGCGAATGCACCGTTGACGGCTCCCATCCGACTGACCTCGGCTTCCTCCGTATAGCCCACTCACTCGAGCCGATTTTTAGAGAGCTGTTGAAGGAGATACTGGTGCAATGACTTTGGTTAAGGAGCTGACATGTAATGGATACTCGGTATAAGCGTGACCCTTCTGTCGTGGATCATTGGGGGAATGTTGAGGAGAAAGTGGATCGTATGATCATCCAGCTTAACGACAAATCGCCTCATCGAACTGGTATGGATGGCATTTATGACAATATGAATGATGACTGGTGGACCTCCGGCTTCTGGCCAGGTATCCTCTGGATTATGCATGACGTGACTGGGAAGGAGCATTATAAGCAAGTAGCCTGGCAATGGGATGAACGATTCGAGCAGTGTATGGTGAGGGAATCGAATCTTCATCATGATGTAGGCTTTCAATTTTTATCTACAGCAGTAATTAAACATACCATTACATGGGATGCCGACGGGAGACGGAGGGGATTGTTAGCAGCAAATTTCCTTGCCGGACGTTACAACATTGCAGGGAATTTCATTAGAGCTTGGAATCCGATGAAAGATAAGGAAGCATGGAATTGCAATAATGTTGGTTGGGCTATTATTGATTCCATGATGAACCTCTCATTATTATTCTGGGCATCAGCTGAGATCAGAGACCCACGATTCAGCCACATCGCGAAGGCACATGCAGACACGGTTCTGAAGCACTTCATCAGAGAAGATGGCTCTGTGTGCCACATTGGTAGCTTCAATCCAGAGACGGGTGAGTTTATCGAAAGCATCGGCGGACAAGGATATGGGCCTCATTCAGCCTGGAGCCGAGGTGCTGCTTGGGCAATATACGGATTGGCTAATACGTATCGGTATACACACGAGGAACGTTATCTGCAGGCGGCAAGGCGTGTTGCCGATTTCTTCCTTGCTTCCTTAGAGGAAGATGGTGTTCCATTGTGGGATTTCCGAGTGGAGCAACCAGCCAATGAACCAAGGGACACCTCCGCCGCTTCCTGTGCAGCTTCAGGCTTATTGGAGATTGCCAAGCTTGTTCCATCGGACGAATCTATGCACTATGAGCAAGCGGCAAGACGAATATTAGACTCACTGACGGAAAACTACGCAAACTGGAATAATCCCCAGCATCAAGGTATTCTGCGTGAAGGAACAGGGCATAAGCCAGCAGGACAGAATGTTAATGTTTCCTTGATTTATGGGGATTACTTCTATGTTGAGGCGTATGCGAAGCTGATGGGCTGGGAGCATCGAATATTCTAAAGTTCGAATGATGAATTTATCATTGCAGCATCATTCGAGCATATTCAGCGCTTCCGATCACACCTGCTTGATCGTGCAGAGCAGGTGTGACAACTTGGATACGTTCACGGTAGAACGGATGTACATGGGCAAACAGGGTTTCCCGAATCGGCTGCAGAAGCCGCTCTCCTGCTAAAGCGACACCCCCGCCAACAATGATGACATCCGGACTATATAGTACAGTGGCAAAAGCAAGAGCTTTCCCTAATAGGGTACCTGTATGTGACATAATCTCCGTAGCTAGAGGGTCACCCGCATCATAAGCCCTCGTCACATCCTTAGCAGTTAGTGCAGTGCGATTATTCAATGGGAACCATTCTGCTAGCACACTGCGGCGACCTTCTTCTAGTGCATCGATAGCTTGACGAACAATACCCGTAGCTGAGGCAATGGTTTCCAGACAGCCTTGCATCCCACAGCCACAAGTATAAGGAATGCCCTCCATACGGACATGCCCAATTTCTCCAGCCAGATCACCACTACCAACAAGTAGCTTCCCATGATCCACGAATGCAGAAGCAAGTCCTGTACCCAATGTGATACCGAGGACATGGTCATAACCACGCCCTGCACCTTGGATCGCTTCACCATAGACGATCATCTTCACATCGTTGTGGATGTAGACTGGCACACCGATTCGACTTCGAATCTCATCCGCAACACGGATATTCGTAAGGGGTAAATTAGCAGCCAGCTTCACAAGACCTTCTGCTGGATGAATAAAACCTGGGATACCGATGCCCACAGCTTTAAGTGCTGCATGTTCTCCGACCCCCCGCTCCTCTAATAATCGTCCAATCAGCCCCGCCATATGATCTAAGAGAAATTCAGTCCCTTTTGCAGCTTCTGTATGTATCTTTAGGGTGTGCAGCGGAGAGCCATCCTCACCCAATAATCCGCCCACGATATGCGTTCCACCTACGTCGAGCCCTATAAAGTATCCCATTATGCTCATCCTCTTCTTCCTGAGAGATTAGGTCAGTAGCAAGTAGAGCGGAAAATCCGCCTTAGAGAAATGCACTCTACTGCTCCCCAAACTAACTAATTCCGCTCTGTAAGCGCTCGAAGCTACTCTACTGCCTCTCAGCCAACCTATTTTCACTTTAAACATCCCTTACTGCTTCAAAAGTACCCTCCGCCCTGGCCGAGCTAGCAAATTCGCCAACAGTTACCGGTAATTTGCCCTGTGGCGTTAGAATGCCTACCAATACTTTGGCTAATGAATGCATCGCCAGTGGCTTATTCTCATAGCTGCACAGGTAGGTTGACACTTCGGGGAAGTCCGTCAAATCGAATGGATTTCGCACTGCTGCAACGATCAGTTGTTTCCCCATTAAGCTCGCCAGCTGCTTTACCATCCGAACCTGATCGGGGGAGAATCCCGCATTATAGGTAGCAACGACAACCTGATCGACTGTACCCGCAGCTGCAAGCACCTGTGATACCTCATCCTCGGTTGGATCAATACCCACACTGATTTCCTGTATGCCATCTATATATTCACCAAGTGCTAGCCCCAGCGTGACCTCCTGCTCGATTATCTCGACAACCTCTGTGCTGACCCGTACTAGTGGCCATACCACAAGTGTCTTCAAGTTAGTCTTCAATGGAAAGTTGCCTTCACGCTTAACTAGAGTCACACTTTTCTCACTCAGCCGACGAGCCAGCTGCTCCGAAGCCGGTTGCTCTTCGTTATATTCTGATGAAAGAATTCCACAAATCTTCCGCAATTCCTTCAATCGCACAATACGCCCCACCGAAGCATCGATACGTGCCTCGGAAATTTCACCTGCCTCTACTGCTCGAATGACAGCTTCTATGCCTTCGATTTGACGATCGACACGATGGCTGATAAGCACGAGATCAGCGCCCGCCTTCACGGTCATTACTGCGCCCGACCCGACACCGAACGATTCGGATATCGCGTTCATCTCCAAGCAATCGGTCACGATGACTCCGTCGAATAATAATTGTTCACGCAGCAATCCCTGTAAGATATTATGCGATAAGGTAGACGGGATGTTAGCATCTTCATAAGCAGGGAATATCACATGCGCGGACATGACCGCATCGACACCTGCAGCAATTGCATCACGGAATGGAGCCAGCTCCACCGCATCCAATCGAGCACGATCATGCGCGACTAGCGGCAAAGCATAATGAGAATCCTGATCGGTATCTCCATGTCCGGGAAAGTGCTTCACCGTCGCCGCCACATTGGCTTGCTGATAGCCACGAACGGCAGCAACACCCAGACGCCCAACTAGCTTAGGGTCCTCCCCATAGGAGCGCACACCAATAACTGGATTGAGTGGATTATTATTCACATCCAGACACGGTGCAAAGTTCATATTGATTCCTATCCGTCTTAGCTCCTCACCACAAATTCGAGCAGCATCATATGTGCCCTGCACGTCGCCAGTGGCACCAAGAGCCATGTTACCTGGCATCACAGTGACATCCTGCTCCATGCGGACAACCATCCCACCCTCCTGATCTACAGCAATCAGCAACGGGACCTCGGACAATCGTTGCAACTCTCTAGACATATCGGATACCTGCTGTGCATCACGTAGGTTACGACGGAAGTAAATGATACCCCCAATCTGATAATCGCGAATCATGGTTTGCATATGTAGAGGTACGTCATACCCATCAAAGCCGAACATGAACATCTGCCCGATCTTCTTCCTCAAGCTCCATCCCTTAATATCCATCTTATTCCCCTCCCATTTTCTTCTGCTTCTCTCTGAATTCCGATGGTATATGTCCAGTGTACTTCTGGAAAACCTTGCTGAAGTACCTCCGCTCCCAATAACCGACCGATTTGCCGATCTCTGTTACACTCTTATCCGTAAGCAACAGCAATGACTTCGCTAACTCCATCCGTTGCCTGGTTATATATTCCACAAAGGTTTCGTTAAAGCTCTGTTTGAATAACAAGCTGAAGTAGCTGGAGCTAATTTTCAAATAATCTGCAAGCTCATCAATGCCCAGATCCTTAGATAGATGATGATGAATATAGTCCTTCGCAGACAGCATAAGCACATCACTCGTCTTCTTATTCAACGCTGTATGCAGGCTAACGTCCACTTGCTGGCGGATGACGGCGAGCATATCCTTCGCCCGGTGACTCTGTTCCAAGCGTGACCAGATGATAAGCTCGTCGTTCGCAGAGAGCACTTCTATCTCCCGCATCTCTCGCATCAGGTGAAGTACGACGAAGTGAGCGATATATTCCACCTTCCCAGGTGATTGGCTCGATAAAGCCTGTAAATGCAAGGTAAATCCCTGAAGCGCCGACTCCGTCTTCACTCGGTTACATTGCTTCAACCCGGATACGAGCATCTCAATCCATTCCCAGACGGAATCACCGTTACTATCTTTATGTTCCTTAGAATCCATACAAACAATGATCGAACGATCTTTCTCAGCGGTTAGATGAACATCCCGTTGTAGCTTCTTATATACATCAGATAGCTTCTGTATGGTTACTTGCTGTGGATAAATCCCCATAGATAAATGGATCTTCACATTGGAGGCTACTGCCTCCTGCAAGGTCTCCGCCCACATCCTGACATCCTCTGCAGCACATTTGGACTCGGACTGAGCATGCTCGATGAGAATACACCATTCGCCTTCCCTCATCTGTAGTACGCAATATTGCAAACAAAAGGGAAGCAGCGCTTCCTGCAGCACATTCCGCGTGGCGAAATTCCACAGCTTGCGTTCCATCTCATTCGTCGAACGACACTTCTGAGAATAATCGTCAAAATCAGCAAGCAGGACCGTATAGCGCAACTGCTCCAAATTCATATGCTCATCATCATGGAGCCAATATTGGGAGTGAACGGACGAATAATCCATCAGAATATCGTACAACATTTTCTCATATGCCATATAGGTCACTCTGCTCAGCTTCTGCTCATCTAGCAGCTTTTCTTGCTTGCGTTCACGGATCTTCCGAGCCAGACGACCTATTGTCTGCCCCAGTTCCTCATAATTAATCGGCTTCAGGATGAAGTCACGCACCCCGAACTTGATCGCCGAACGAGCGTATTCGAAATCCTGATAACCCGTAACCATAATAACCTCAACGTCTTCATCCACCATTCGCAGCTGCTCTAGGAATTGGAAGCCATCCATGATTGGCATCCGAATATCACACAGAATGATCTCCGGCTGATATTCCTTCACAAGCTCCAATGCGACAAAACCATTCTTAGCTAAGCCAATAATATCGATGTCCATCTGATCCCAAGGGACGACCATTTGCAAATTTTTGAGGATATTTACTTCATCATCCACCAGCAACGCTTTTAGTCTCATATTAGACACTCCCCACGTATTTCGGTATGACGAATTTGATCGTAGTTCCGATACCCACTTCGCTACATATGAATAACCCATAACGGTTTCCATATTGGATACGGATGCGGTCTGCCACATTCCGAACACCAAGCCCACGTCGCTCACCTAGCTCAGGAGAATCACGGTGTACCGTCTCGTCATCTCTTCGGTAATCGAATCCCGCTAACCGTGCAGGTGGTATACCTATGCCATTATCTTCAATATAGAACGCGATATGATCATCTTCATCACAGGCTCGAATGTGAATATGACCTATATATTCTATGCCTTCGAAGCCATGCTGAATGCTGTTCTCAACCAATGGCTGAAGGGTTAATTTCAACATGGAGTAGCCGTGTAAATCCTGTGGGATATCGATATCAAATTCAAATAATTCCTCAAACCGAAACTTCTGGATTTCCAGGTAGCTGCATAGATGATTCATTTCTTGTTCGATCGTGATTTCTTCCTGCTGTTGAATACTAATCCTCAGCATGTTCCCTAGGCGTGTCACCATCTGGCTAACTTTCTTTCCTTGGTTCTGTACCGCTAATATATTAATCGATTCCAGTACGTTAAATAGAAAGTGCGGTTTAATCTGTGCCTGTAAGGCAATCATCTCAGCACGTGTCTTGCGCTCCTGCTGTAGCTTCACTTCATATAGTAATTCAGCAATCCGATGGACTAGACTATTAAAACCCCTTGCGAGAAAGGACGTTTCGTCACTCCCTCGAATCGGAATACGTGTGCTAAGATCGCCACGTTCTACCCGACGCATGAAATGTACAGTGTTAATAATCGATTTCACAATCCGATTAACGAAGAACAGGATGAATACAATTGCAGACAATAGACATAGAATGGTAATCGACGCCACCCATTTGGCATACAACGTAATTTCCTTCGATAACGAGCTCCAGGAAACGACCGACACCAGATGCCAGTTCTCCGTGTCGAGTCCAATGGAAGACACGATACTATCCTGATTCGCATACATCTGTCTGCTGCTATGGTATTTGCCATCCATCTGAATCGGACCATTCATATATTGTTTGAGATGCTCTCCATCAATTTCATCTGAGCTATCGAATAGAATGAGCCCTTGATCATTGACGATGAAAAATCGGGTTTCATAAATATTCTGATTGTAGCTGAAATATCTGAATATGCTTTCTAGGCCTGAATTTTTAATCTGAACGAACAATATGCCCTTATCATTCAAGCTAACGATATCCTTGACGACACGAATTTGGGTGAATACTGAGCCAGAGCCCGTTAATTCTGGATATTCATTTGGTCCTACCCAAGTAGGAGCCCCCTGGCGATCAATCACCACTGGGTAAATTTCGTGCTCTCTAAATTTCTCGGACGGCATGGCTCGGAAATTCTCTCTAGAGAATAATGCATTAATTCGGTCATCTAATAGTGTGTATAAGAAGGCATTGCTAACCGAAGGATGGTTCACTAGCAATTCTCGAAAATTCTGCTGGATTTCATTAAGTGAAAGATAATCGATTTGGGTGACATCCTTAGAGTTATAGCTGCGATTACTGAACACCTCCTGAATGGCCCTGCTAGCAATAGCGCTGTCCGTTACCTTATCCATCTCATGGAATATGAAATCCACACTCTGACTTAACGCTCTTAATGTTAATTCGGCTTGCTGGGAGTATTTCTTCTCGATCATGTCAGATACAAAGTAATAGGCGATAACACCAAGCAAGAGTAGAGGAATCAGGATAAAAGAAAAAAAAGCAGCAAACACCTTCGACCTTAAAGACATCCATCACCACTCCTCTACGATCAGCCTTTGACACCTCCAGCTGTAATCCCATCGATAATCTTATCTTGTAGGAAGGTGTAAAGAATAAACACGGGAACGACGCTATATATGATCCCCGCACATATGAGCGCATAATTGGTCTGGAAAGCATCTCGGAAGCCTACCATTCCCGTAGGAAGTGTACGTAAGGCATCCTTACTGATGAAGAAATTGGCCAGCAGGTACTCGTTCCAGACACCAAGGAAATTAATAATAAAAACAGTAACAAGTGCAGGCATAGTAATGGGTAATATTATTTTGGAGAATAGTCCGACTGAACTGAGTCCGTCCACAATCGCCGCTTCTTCTAGCTCACCGGGTATCGCCTTCATGAACGCCGCAATGAGCAGCACGCTAATCGGCAATGCACCAGCTGTATACGGCAAGAATAACGACCAATGTGTATTCAATATACCCAGTTTATTAACTAGCAGATATTGGGCGATGAATAGGACATTACCTGGTATCAGCATACCGATTAATACGAATTGATAAATCCATTTACTAGCTACGGCAAATCTCATACGCGTTAATGCGAACGCCGTTGCGGCCGCCAATATAACCCCAACAACTGCCGAAGAGAAGGATAAATATAAGCTATTAAAGAAATATACATTGATCTTGGCTTTAACCCATGTTTCTACATAGTTCTCATATACAAAATCGACAGGAAATCCAAAGGGACTTTCTGCTATCTCTATATTACTCTCTTTAAGAGATGAAAAGATAATAAAAACAAACGGTATTAGAATAATGCCCACATAGATAAACAGTATGAAGTGAGGGAGGACTTTCTTGATCGTTGTGAGCATCAATATTCAATCCTTTCCTGATTTCTGACAAACACGAGCTGATAAATGGCTGTCAATACTAATGCAAAGGCAAAGATGATAATTGACAACGAAGTCCCATATCCATATTCACTATATCGAATCGCCTTGGATACCATGTAAGAAGCCATAACTTCAGTCGAGCCTATGGGACCGCCCTTGGTCATGACGAGTACAATATCTATGACCTTCATGGCTCCAGCAATCGACAGCATGATAACAACGGAGATAATTGGTTTGATTAAGGGAATCGTTATGTGAACCGCCTGCTGGATGCCGTTGGTACCGTCGATCTCAGCAGCCTCATTGATTTCTTTGGGAATAGCCAGAATAGCAGCCAATATGAGAATAATGAAGAATCCCATCCACTGCCACGCGTTCGTAATCAATACCGCCAGTAAGGCCCATTTCGGATCAGCCAACCAATAGATTCTCTCGATGCCGAATAAGCTCAAGAAATTGTTCAGCAAACCAACCTCAGGCTCATAGATGAATCCCCATAGAATACCTATAATCGAAGTGGATATAAGCGAAGGCATGAATACCGTTGTTTTATAAACCCCCTGAAACCTCTTCACTCCACCAATCAAGATGGCAAAGAAGATAATGAGCGGAACTTGGATGAACACGGAAAAGAGAATGAAATAGATATTGTTCTTAATCGAATTAATAAAATTGGCATCACTAAAGGCTTTTACAAAATTATCAAAACCAACAAAATTCGTATTATCCAATCCGTTCCAATCTGTGAACCCATAGTACACGGAGGACATCATGGGGTAAATGAAAAATAAGGTATATAGCATAATAGTCGGAAGGATAAACATCATGTAAACAGTAGGATTTCTTAATGTGCTTTTCATTGCTTCTCCCCCTTGTATAGAGAGAAGGCATCACCCACACTGGGCGGGTGATGCCTCCGGTTCGAAAAATAGTTTCAAACTTACTTCTTACTTCCTATTTCGCATTAGCTGCGGCTTGAACTTTCTGCAATGCATCTCCTGCTTCTTGTGCAGATATTCTACCTGCAATCAGCAATTGAATTTGTTCTTCTGTTACCTTGTAAACATCGGATTGAATCGTGGAGTCAAAGTGGGAGAAGGCTCCACCGGAATTCTTCATGATATCCATAACAACCTTCACAATCGGATCTTCCACTTTCGCTAAAGCATCATCGGAAAGCTTCATAGAAGGTAATACTCCGTCTTCAAGCAATCCACGAAGCTGCATTTCGTCACTGTATAAGTTTTTGATGAATGCTTTTACTGCGGTTAATTCATTCTCGGATAGATCAGCGGAGAAGCCATAACCGTTACCGTAGTTACCATTCACATAAGTTTGATCACCTTTACCGTCCGGTACTGCAGGCATGGAGAAGTATCCAACCTTACCTGTTAAATCCTTAGCTTGCTCGACATCCTTGAATACGGATGAGCGCCAGCTGCCATCAAACATCATACCCGCTTTACCTGTGAGCAATTGATTCAACATATCACCATATTCTAAACCTAGCTCACCTTTAGTAAAGTAACCATTCTTCTCCCACTCTTCGTACTTTGCGAATGCAGCAACAACTTCCGGGGAGCTCCACTTCGCTGTTCCCGTAGCGAATCCATTAACAACATCTGGTCCTGCATAGCGACCGACCAGCGTGTTCATCAACATATTCGGAACCCATGCACCCTTGGAGCCCATTGCAATTGGAGTGATATTGTTCTTCTTCAATGTTTCTGCAGCGGCCTCAAGCTCTTCAAAGCTTGTTGGAGCGTTGATTCCTAGCTTCGTGAACATTTCTTGATTGTAGAAAAATCCTTCTGTGCTTCCTCCGATAGGCAACCCATACACTTTACCGTCAAGTGTAAATTGACCTAAGTTCAGAAACTTACCATCCATGCCAAGCTCTTGTATAATTGGAGTTAAATCTAGTAAGCGTCCAGCTTTGGCATATTTGAAGGCATCACCTGCACCACCGAATAAATCGAAGATCTTCGGAGGATTTGCCGCAGCCATCTCTGCAGGTAATTTGGTAAATCGGTTCACTTGGTCTTCTACACCATCTAATTCAAATTTCAAGCCTGGTATTTCAGCTTCTGTGTTCTTAACAACATCATCGAGAATGGCTTTGCGGAATTTCTGTGCATCACCGATCTGGATGTGACGAAGGGATACGGTAAAAGGCTCGACCTTTACCGGCTCTTCAACCTTTGCCGGTTCTTCTTTCGCTGGTTCTTCTTTTGGTGTGTTAGCAGCCGTATTATTGTTGGAAGCATTGTTACTACTACATCCAGCCAATACGGTTGTAGCAACTAGAATGAGCATGATGATCAGCATTAAAGATTTTTTCATTGTTGTTCCCCCTAAAAGTATAATATCTACAATTCAAATTATAGAGGGCTTCTTCCCGATGCATAAGATTGACAATTCCGTTGTAGGGGGTAAAATTCTCTACTTCAGGGCACTGACTATATATGTGTTCATTGTACCTTGCGGTTTCTTTTCGTTACAATGTAGGTAAGAGGTGATTGGTTTGAAAATTATTCATCAGCAGAAGAATGTAACCGTATATCAGAGCGCCTTATATATGACCAACTCTATCGTGATAGAAACACCTGAACTTGTACTTGTCGTTGATCCAAGCTGGTTGCCCCAAGAAGTAGAAAAACTCCGCCATCATGCGGATTGGGTGCAAGGGGATCGCGAGCTCTACCTATTATTCACGCATTCTGATTATGACCATATTCTTGGTTACGGTGCTTTCCCTACAACAAGGGTGATCGCTAGCCGTCAGCTACAAGACCAACCTGAGCATCATAAAGAATCCATACTAGAGGACATCCGACAGTTCGATGATGATTACTATATCGTTCGACCGTATCCGATCGCTTATCCCCAAGTCGATATCGCCATCGAGGAAGATGGCCATGTATTAGAGGTTGGTTCAACTCGAATGACCTTCTACCTTGCACCAGGGCATACGAGTGATGGACTCATTACGGTTATTGATCCTGGTGGCATAATCATCGCTGGCGATTACTTATCCGATATCGAGTTTCCATACATATATCATAGTAGCACTGAATATATGAACACGTTGGCGAAGATCAAACCGATTATTAGAGAGCACAATCCACAACTGTTAATTCCTGGACATGGAAATGTAACCGAGGATCAGTTGGAGATGCAACGCCGGTGCCTGACTGCAGAGTACTATATCGTGCATATGCGACAAGCCGTAATAGACAACGACCAGATTGCTATGGATGGGGTAATCGCAGAATGTCTATTTCCTCGTAATATGCGGCAATATCAAGAGCACAACCGAAAGCTGTTGGCAGAAGAACTTCTGCAAAAGAATAAATGAAGATGAGCGCATGAATAGCCCAATTATATCAAACCATGGGTACCTGCCTTTAGCGGATAGACTTCTACCGCATAGTATACAGCGTGTTTGATATTACAGGCTAAGGAGTGATTCGAATATGACAAGTATGGGCAACGTAGGAAGCAATTACGGAATGAGTATGGGAATGGGAAAAGGCGGGGTTGGCGGAGTCCAAGCCGGGCCTAATGTGAGCGCAGCTAACGTGGGCCACATGCCAAGCGCGTATGCTCCGGCATATGCAAATCCGAGCTACCTAGCCAATCCAGCACCGATAGCGCCTGCTTATGTAGCTGGCGTTGGGGCAGCACCTTGTTGGAATATGGCGGGAATCGTCCTAGTCCTCTATATTCTATTAGTCATCATTACTCGTAGTGTATTGATCTAAGGTGCACCTCTTAATTATAGGAGGGATGGCTATAGTAACCAGTGTTGCTTAAGCCTACTCCCTCCGGGAGGTCAAGATGTTATTTGCTTTTCTCCATGACGATATCCTCAATTTCCTTCTTAAGCAGCAGGTACCTGAAAGCACTTCTCATAACCTTTACTTTGGTTAGTCCTTTTTTGTCAACGTATGCTTTCATTTCGTCCTTGGACAAGCCTAATAACTTACCAGCCTCAGTCACAGTCAGAATTTCTTCATTACTGGTTGCACTAAAGGTTTTCTTAATCTTCTGATCCCAATCTTCAAACAAAGCTGTCTCATCCTTTCAATCTACATTACATTCTCTATTAACAGTCTAACATATAGTTTCATATAAACAAGATTGAATGCTATACATACTGTGAAATTTGTCAGGCTAAGCTAACATATTCCTCGAAATGCGAGTTGAATGAAAAAAGAATAGGCCCATATTTGTATGGACCTCATGCAGAACGTACGTTCGAGTTATCGCATCGACTTACTTCCCGAAGTGGAACCCGTCAAAATCGAAGTTGCTCCCCGGCAGAAAGATGAACGTCACGTTTTGGTTCCCCGTCACTTTTTCCAAATCAAACACACGCTCTTCGTATCCATCGGACTTCATAAATTCAACGAGTTGATTACTCTCCCCAGTCTCACCGGCTAATCGGATATGGATCGTGTTCTTTTCGATCGGCGATCTGCCGCATATTACAAGCTTCGACGCGCCTTCCATCGTGAAATCCATATACGTAAATTCGAGCGAGACGTTGTTCCCGATTCTTTCCACGCGATGACCCTTAATCTCGAACGTATCTCCGTAGATATGGTCACAGGTCGCCGCCGGATTCTGTTCGAAGGCTCTGTTCTGCTTCTTGAAGGAAAATCCCTTGATGTGTACCTTCTGACGAAGAACAAAACAAATCGACGTAATGCCGCGAAGTCTCTTGTTCAGGCGATACGTCTCTTCCTGATACACGTTCCACTTGGACGGCTTCTGATAGATCACATCGGCCACTAACACGCTGCCTGGTTCGTCGGGCATCCCTTCCCAAATTTGCAGCGCATATTCTTCGCTGGATAAGGCAAAGATCGGAATCGTAATCGTGTCGGAGCCGTAAGAACCAAAGTCGATATAGCTAAAACCTACGTACGTTTCGCCGTCTCTGCTTGTCGCTACTCCTCTTTCGTTGCCGTTCCCGACCTCGCCTTTGCCGTAATCATACAGTCCCGCCGATATAAATCCGTAAGGATCCTTGTAGGCCGTACCTAGACCAACCGCCTTAAACTCCAGTTGGGAAATGAGCTTTATCTTTTCCGTGCCGTTCTTGCTCGTGCAACGCAGTCGAAATTCGCCGTCGCCGATGGCAGTGATCTTCGCCTCATGACCGAGCGCTTCGACCTTGGCAATATTCGACTCGATCCCTTCATCCGTTACGGCTCTCCACTCGACTTCTTGATACGAGGTGCCTTTCGGCAGCAACTTCGCGCGAACCGTAATCTCTTTGTTCGATGCATCGAACAACTGTCCGGAATCGCTAACGATCTTGATCTTCCGAAGCGGAATCTCATCAGGGCGGCCCGTCATGCACGGCAGCTCCCCATTTTTCGTATTTGCGGAAATCCCTTCCCGAGCTCCGCCTTCCATAGGTCGAGATTCGAACTTCGCAATCTCGCTTTGCATCCCGTCGGAGGACACTTTGATCTCGATCTTGCCGGGCTGCAGCGTTGCGCCGATGATCGCCATGAGCTTGTTGCTGAATAGTCTTCGACTTACTCCCTTGTACGGATCAAAGTCGGTGCTGTCTCCATTATCGAGCCCAAGCAACCGGCCTGCGCCCGTAACCTCCACAGACACGCGATTGTTCGCGTTTTCTACCAGGTGGCCATTTGCATCCTCCATACCGATTTCAACGAAAATGAGGTCCGTACCGTCCGCCGTCAGGTGGTCTTTATCTGCATGCAGATGAATCCTGCGGGCATCCCCAAAGGAGGTTCTGACATCGGTTGCAATGACCTTACCCGTTTCGTCATAAGCGATCACCTTGATTTCCCCTTCCGCATACGGAAGCTTCCACCATCCCGCAAACTGCTTCCCATGAGCATGGTCGATATCGTGGGTTCCGATCGTGGCGCCGTTGAATTGCAGTTCGATTTTGGGAGCATTCGAGCATACTCGTACATCGATGATTTGCCCATTATTGAAATCCCAGTACGGGAACACATGCACCATCGGATTCGTTCGGTAATCCGTCCAAGAGGACTGGTAGATGTAATAGGAATCTTTCTTGAACGTAGCCGTATCGATCTGGCCGAAATACGAGTTCTTCGTATGGTACGGCGTCGGTTCCCCGATATAGTCGAATCCGGTCCACAGGAACTGTCCAAGGGAAAACGGAGTATCTCTTTCCGCCAGAATACAAGCCTCCGCCGACTTGGCCCCCCAGCTTGTCGAACTGTTCCCAAGGGCGGAGCATTGCTCGTCATCGTCGGCAAGAATGGATTTGTCGAACGGGAAGTGATAGATGCCTCTGCTCTGGACGACGGAAGCGGTCTCGCTCCCGTAGATGATCCAATCCGGATGCTCTTCGTGATGCCTATGATAATATTTCTCCGCATAATTATAGCCGGCTAGCTTCACGATATCGGCGCATTTCTGCGCATTTTCCCATGGCATATAATTCGACCCGATGGTTACTCTCGCATTCTGCTTCGGATCTAACTCCTCTACATATTCCATGAGTAATCGGGTGACTTCTTGCCCTCTCTCGTCCGCATGCGTATCGTAAATCTCGTTCCCGATGCTCCACATCAGCAAGCTCGGATGATTCCGGTCTCGCATGACCCAGCTTTTCACGTCGCGATGCGCCCATTCTTCAAAAAATCTCGCGTAATCATACCGCGTCTTTGATCGTTCCCACATGTCGAACGCTTCCGAGACAACGAACAGCCCCATCTCGTCCGCCAAGTCCATGAGCTCCGCTGCCGGCATGTTATGCGCCGTTCTGATCGCGTTCACGCCCATTTCCTTCAGGATGACGAATCTTCTTCTCAATGCGGTTTTGCTAAACGCCGCTCCTAAGGCACCTAGATCATGATGCTCGCACACACCGTTCAATTTCAGCTTTTGCCCATTCACCTGAAGTCCCTGCTCAGGATCAAAGACGATGCTTCGAAATCCAAGAGGCTGTGTGATCGTCTCCACATCTTCGAGACGCGGTTCTCCGCCCGACCCGGACACCATTCGCTGCAAACGGGTGACAAGCTGGTATAGGTTCGGCTCGTCTGGGCTCCATAACAAGGGGTTGTCTACGATCAACGTTTGGCGATTTTGCCGGATCGAATCGCCTCCCGCGGCAACCCGCAGCGAAGCACCAGTTACGAGTTGTTTCTGATAAACGATGTCATGCGAAATTTGTACTTCATCATCGATGTTCGCTTCCGTGTCGATTTCAATCTGCCAGCCGCCGACTTGCTTCGTCGTCTTGACGTACACGCCGTCCGTGACGATGTGATTACTGCAATCCCTTGTCTTTAACCAGACGTTCCGGTAGATGCCGGCACCCGAATACCATCTGCTGTTCGGGCTCTGATGTACGACTTTTACAACGATTTCATTCTCTTCTTCGACGAGGGCATCGGTGATCTCGTGTTCGAAAGCGGAGTACCCGTATCTCCATTCCCCAACTAACCGCTCGTTTACATATACGGAAGAATCCATGTACACGCCATCGAAGCATAACAGAAGCTGCTGGTCACCCTGGCCTTCTTCCTTCGTTCGAACGAATTTCTTACGATACCAACCGATGCTATTCTCGTAAAGATCCAGCGTATTGTAGATTAGCCAATCATGGGGGAGATCGACCGGCTCGAAGCGTAAGCCAGCCCAATCCGTAACGTTCAAGCCAGTTTTGGCAAATTCCCATCCATCATTAAAAAGGCGTTTCGTATTCATGGTCGATGTGCTCGCTTTCCTATTTTTATTGAGAGACACCTTTTCCGCTCCTTACAGGACTCCACCGTCGTTCCCGTCGGCTGAACCGGCTGCAAATATTTATCGATGATTTGACCTGCGCTCCATGGCATCTCGTCATACACTCCAAAAAGTGTAGTTCGGTTACACGACTTGTGTCAATAAATCAGACGACCTTGCTTGTCCGCAATGCCTGACTTCCGATAGAAATATGTATTGATCACGTCCCGCCATTCCTTGGCATGCTCGTGTTGCTCGGATAGACGAGAAGCGACAAGCTCGAAAATTCCCTCGTCGATCCTGCCTCTGACCGATTGCCAGGCTTCTAGCAAGACCGCCGCCTCTTCCGCGCCTTCGAAATGAGTGTCGTATATATGTTGGATCACCGTCTTGGCGCTTTTCAAGACATGGGTGTACGGGACATGATGGAAAAACAACAACAATTCATCAGGACAACGTTCCAATGAATTAAACGTCTCGCGTTGCGGCAAGTGGTATTGCGCGGTATAACCGGTTCCTGTTTCGATCGTTCGATCGACCCCGATGCCATTGCAATCAGCGAAATGATACGTCCCCCACTTCGAGTACTCGTAGCCGTCCACGTTCGGACCATAATGATGATTCGGATTGACCATCCAACCGACGCCGAGCGGAGCGGTGTAGCTTTCATAGATACTCCATGATTTCATTAAGATGCTCGAGACAACGTCTTCGACCACCGGATCGCAACCGAGACTAAGTCGAATCCATTCGGTCGTAATCCGTTCAGCGGATAACGAAGGGTTCCACGTCAATCGTCCATACCCGTATAGGTTTGCCTGAGCCAACGGATGTCCGGTCCAGCAAGCGTCGTCCCCGATATTCGACACGGCCGCAAGTCCGCCGTATGGACAGTTGTACAAGGCGCCGCTCGCGATGCTGGCGACGGTAGATCCCTCGCCGGCGGCATACGTATTGAAGTCGAGGATCTCTTTCCACTGCGGCACAAGATAGCAGACATGCTTCTGCTGTCCCGTATATTCCTGCGTCACTTGCAGCTCCAGGATTTGGTTCGTTGCACGAAGGCCCCCGAACAAGGGCGATACGGGCTCGCGAACTTGGAAATCCATCGGTCCGTTCTTGATCTGCAGAATGACGTTGTCCGCGAAGCGTCCGTCGAGTGGCGTGAAGTGGTCATAGGCCGCCTTGGCCCGATCCGTCGAACGGTCGCGCCAATCCTGAAGACAGTTGTAGACGAAGCAGCGCCAGATGACCAGCCCGCCGTGCGGTGAGAGCGCCTCGGCCAACATGTTCGCTCCGTCCGCATGGTTCCTGCCGTACGTGAAGGGGCCCGGCCGAAACTCCGAATCAGCCTTCACCAGAAAGCCGCCGAACTCGGGGATCGCTCGATAGAGGTCCGCCGCTCGTTCTGCCCACCAGCCTCTTACCTCAGCATCCAGGGGATCGGCCGTTTCCAGTCCGCCGACCGCAATCGGACTCGCGAAATTAATGCTAAGGAATAATTGGATGCCGTAAGCTCCGAATACGTCCGCCACCTTGACTAACGTCTCTTCGTATGCCGCCGTGATCAGTTTCGTTTCTTCGTGATGAACGTTGACGTTATTAATCGAGATGGCGTTAATCCCGACGGAGGACAGCAACCGGGCGTAGTCCCGGATACGGGTCAAGTCCTCTACGAAACCGTCGTTCCGATAGAAGATCGACTTCCCCGCATAGCCGCGCTCGATCGAGCCGTCCATGTTGTCCCACTGATTGATCATCCGCAGCCCATTGACTGGAGTTTCGACGATATGCAAATTGTCGATCGATTCCCTCATCTGCATCAATCGGATCAGGTGGAAGGTTCCATACAACGCGCCGCGGTCCGACTTCCCGACGATCACGATGCGGTCCGCCTCTCTGTGCGGGTTACTCATTGATCGGATCACGTACCCCTCGTCGCTGAGCGCCGCCACGTCGTCCCAGATCGCGCGATCGATCTCGGGATCCCCTCTCCCCAAAACCCCGATCACAACGCATGGAACCTGGTGGCGGTCATTCGGTGCCACCTGATCGGTTGCGTACCCGGTTAACGCCTGTAACGCCTCCGCCAGTTCTCTCTCCGCCGTACGCAATACCTTCGTCTGCTCCGCAATAGCGATGGACGAGCACCGAAGGCGGTACTCCTCTTGCAACGCTTCGTTCTCTACCACATCATAACGAAGCCAAGCCTCGTAGCCGATCTTTCTACTCATCTCCATTACCTATCCAACCCTCCATTCAATAAAAACCGCGGAAAACCCATCCGCGGTACTCGATTATTTCGACTAATTCCTCTGCCACAGCTACTTTCACACCGAGTTACTCGATTATTTCGACTAATTCCTCTGCCAATGCTACTTTCACTCCAAGTTACTCGATTATTTCGACTAATTCTTCTGCCACTGCTACTTTCACACCGAGTTACTCGATTATTTCGACTAATTCCTCTGCCAATGCTACTTTCACTCCAAGTTACTCGATTATTTCGACTAATTCTTCTGCCACTGCT
>JBBDIY010000035.1:0-31180 GCA_040880185.1 Paenibacillaceae bacterium | reverse complement strand
GCACAGGTGCATTTTTATATTTTCAAGAATTCAAGGGCTTTTTGAACAGGCTCTTAAATGTAATTTTTAAGTTCTCGGAGGAATACAAATTGAAAATTAAAATTCGTTTGAAAGAATTGTTACAAGAGAAAGGGATAAGTCAGCGTCAACTTTCACTGAAAACGAATTTGCGACCCGCAACTATTAGCCATCTCTGCTCTGATTCAGTCGACAGAGTTTATCTTCGCACACTTGAACAAATCTGCGATGCATTAAAAATAGGCATACATGAATTAATCGTGGATGAAACAGACTAGGAACAGTCAAATTTCTTAGCCAAATTTTTTATTGTTTATCTGATTTGTTTGTCATAAACATTTAAATACATATCTATATATTTCTAACTTTTCGAAAAACCCAATCGCTTCCCCATTAATAGCCCTCTGTGACCAGATGTGCAATGCTGTTCACAGGAAACCTAATAAAGACGATAGTTGTAAACCTACCCCCACCTTCTCTAATACCTCATTCTCACCATGAAAACCCTCTAGTGTGGACATAGAAAAAAGCCCATATATTAACCATGAGCTTTCTCATAAGTGTACACAGCACGAAAGTCCAATATCTTGCCGCGAAAATCTAATAGTTACTCTCCTAATGCTTTTTTTCTGAGTGGGGAAGTAAGAGGCTTATCAGATGAACAAATTATCGACAGATTCGCAGAATTGGGTATTCCCTTATTGAAGGAGAAATTTAGGTCTGATTTGATGGAACATCTCGATATTAGCAACCTTGCAAAAGCTTGGCGAGAGAAGTATAACCCACACATAGAGGATGACGATATAGATTTTCTTTATGTCGCTTGATAGAAGACTTGGAGTGGATTGACGATACTAAGGAAGAACAGAAGCTAATTATTTACCGCACGTTTTGGGAGAAGTTGAAAACCGTATATATCATTCCCCATCGTTATTCTTCTTTTGATCAATTAAGAGATCACTATGTATGGTCAGATGATCCAGAATGGTTCATTTCAGAATATGAAATGGAATTGGGAAACGCAATGATCGGCAAAGTAGAACAAGAGCTTCAAGTATGGAAAATGAAAACCATTTTCAAAAATGGGCAGACCGATAGGCTGCAGTAACAATGGGTGTACCATCACCCGCTGAACTAAGCGCTGTAAGGTCTCCAAGTAATCCTAAATTCGCTGAAACGCTAAGAATTGGTAAATTACTTGAAATTTAGTCATGCTGGGCATTAGTCAGCAGTAGTCGTTTAAATGTGTTAAGACAATTAAACCTATGGTATAATAAATGCAATATACAAATGATTCGCGAAAAGAAGGAGGGTGATTTCAATGCAATTTATAACAAAAGAAACACTCGACAAATATGTTGGAGATAAATCAATTATTGAATTAGATGTTATTTTAGATCTTATTGTCCATGAATTTGGAATCTCTATGCCGCTTGAGAGTAAACCAACAGATGAACAGAGAAAAAAAATGACCAAAGCAATTTCAGAAAATGAAGAAATTATAGAGCAAATTAGAAGTGCAAGAACTAATCGAGATGAAACTTTCTCCTCATATAGTGGAGATGAAGATGATTTTGATAAGTTAGTACTTGAGGTAAACGATGGGCGATTATGAAGTAATTTGGGATCAAGCTGCGAGGTTGAAACTCGCAAAAATGAAAGAATTTCTGGAGACTCCTCCCCGGGAAATTTTTAAAAAAACAAAATGGTTATTATGTAACCAGCCTCAACATAAAGGCGATAGAGTAACCTTCCCAGACTTTGATTTTGAAGATTATTATTGGGTTAACATTAATAATGTGATTATTGTTTATGACGTTGTAGAACCAAAAAAGAAAGTATTGGTTGATGCTTGTTACTATACAAATACGGGATTTGCTTTACGCAAATTTTATGGTGAATATGATCCGCTTGATGAATGACATTTCCGGAAGAGGCTCGATAAGAGCGGTTTTCAGAAATGTTTTTTTCCAGCAGAAGCAGTAGCAACTTCTTCTGCATACCATGCATCTGAATTTACACCTTGTTGTCATTCCCTCCGTAATCGCCTGTAACAGTGACGTCATCACTCTGGCCGAATGCTGCTAATAATGCACTCGCAGCAACTTCATTGCCAACGGTGATATTAATAACTCCATCTTGTGGAGTTGGATTTGGGGTAACAATTCCACCACCGCTGCCGCCACCGCCGCCGCCACCGCTAGCAGTCAATGTCATTCATAAGAGCGATAAGACCATGTGATACTTTATTCAGTAAAGATTTTCTCAACATTTGTTCGCATCCTTTCTAAGGAATTAGATTTATGTAAAGCAAACAGCTTTACCTTATTGATAAACAATTTTTTGCTGTGCTAATTCAGATGCTCCCTCAGATGCTCCGAGAAAATCGCGAGTTCTTCAGTGGCCTCGTATTCCACTGGCTCTCCTTTTTGTTATCGTATAATTATTGTGGAATAGTGATGGATGTTAATTGCTGAAGCTTCGTTAACTCCTCTGAATCAACAGATGCTAATTGAGATAATAGTTCTGGATCATCCTGACCTTGTCTCACAAGGGATGCAAGGTACCAACGTGAGATTTCTCGTTGTAATGGGTCTTGAAGTTGCTCTGCGTTGACAAGTGGCTTTAGAATCGATTCTGCGGTCTCAAAATCATTGTTGTAATAATAGGCTTTAGCTGCGGTTAATTCAATTATAGGCGTTGTTAGGAAAGGCTGCCCCTGTAATTGACCCTCAGGCAAGGTCTTCAGATGCTCAATCTGATTATTAAGCTTCTGATGGGTAGAAATAGCCGTTTGTATATATTGCTGTGAATGAGTCCAGTCCTGCGCCTTGATATCATTCTCAAGTAATAGCATGGCGAGACCCATGTTCTTCTCGTAGAAGGCCACGTTCCAAGGGAAATCGGTTAATGCACGCTTAGTAAGCGTATAGGCTTGATCTAACTTATTCTTGGATAGCAACAACTCAAGCTTCAACTTTATCAATTCCGAATTGTAGGGTTCATATTGCAAGGTATGATTAATGAGTTCTAGGTTATCGTTATAATAAGCTTCATCATTAGTCTGAGTATATAGCTGTGACAGCAGCTGTGATTTGGATAGCGTGTAGTAAGGGTTTCCTTCTCTGATCTGTAAGATATGATCAAATGTATCATTAATATATTGAATGGAAGGAGCACTTGTAATGACTTGATTGTGTAACTTATTGGCACGCAGTAACTGGATGGTCCCAATGAACATGATGAGCGACAGGATGATGAGCGTGATTGGGTATATGCGGTTCCATTTGATAATAAATGATTGTTGAGGGATATTGAAGATCGGCTTGTAACCGACTGTCATAGCGCCCAGGCATAAGAAGACGACAGCTTCGATATAGACAAAGCTCATATCAAAGTCGATGGCGCTGTGGACGAGAATGGGTAGAGCGAACAAGAAGTAAGGTAATCTAGGGTTTAAGTCCCCATTGTCGGATTTATTCCATGTTCTTCGACGAGTAATGAATTGGTAGAAGATTAGTATGAGGAAAGCAAGGAATATAATAATACCAAGCGTTCCAGTCTCTACGAGATGCTGCATGATAAAACTGTGTGCCAGTCTACTCGTATAAGGATTGTTCTGATATTGCTCATATAAGGTAGACCAAGCCCCGGCCCCGGCCCCAAGGATAGGATAATCCTTATAGAGCTTCCAAGCATCGGAGTAGAAGGTCCCTCGTTCTAACACACTATGTTGATTGAGGTTGATATTACCCACTCGCTGTTCCAGATTATCGGGAAGAGCTCGATTAATAGGTGTATCCTGCAGGACCAAGTAGCCCATTAGTACACCGACGAATAACAGGAGGATAGGCATGATGGATGATGCCCACCACTTAGGGGAGAGCTTAGCAAACTTATTACGAATAGAGGCATGCGCATATTTGTGCAGGATGAGCGCAATCAATGTGATGAAGGCTGAAGCCACAATGAGGATCAACCAGCCTAGGGTGTAAGTAGAAGCAGAGAATTGTTCGCGTAAGTCGTTACCCATCTGGTTCACGGAGTTGAAGATCACTATCGTTACCACTACACCAATAAGGGAATAGACCAACATCAGAATTTGTTTGTGGATATGAATGAAGAATAGAATAATTAGAAAAGATACAAGTGCTGCTGCCCATCCTCCACGGGATAAGGTTAAGAGCATGGACAGCAGGATCGGCACGAGCATCAAACTCGAAATGATAAGAATGAGTCTTCTATTAGCAGTAACCATAAGGTATAACGTGCAGAATAGAAGCCCTGTTAAGTAAGATGCATAGGCATTGGCATATTGGAATACGGAAGCCATTCGAGGACCATTGGAATCGACTTGAACAGCATCCTTGTAAACTTGGCTTACCTGTTCAGGTACATCCGACCAATTCTTCATTCCGAAGAATGAGGCATCCCCAAACCAATTCATAAACCCGAAGATAACAATGATATAGCCTGTGCCTATTAATCCGTATGTGAGAATGAAATGTCCATGGGTTTGTGCGGTTAGGTATCTAGCAAGCACGAACATACCGGCAAGGAATAAGTAGATATAAACACCATTCAAGGCGAGAGAATGAGAGACAGCAGACAGCGATGATATGAATAAGGACAGAGGTATTAACCAAACTAATATATGTAGGATTGGATCATTCAATGGATTCTTCTTGGTGAAGTATAATGAAATGGCGACTACGAGTAGAGCTATTGAACCGTACAAGATGGCATAATATATAGGGTTCTCGAATTGTAGAAAGCTTAGGTTGAACAATGCTTTGTTGAATGGAGCAATGATGAGGAATAGAATGATGAATGTTGCTAAGAACCAGAATGCGTAACGTGGTTGTGTTTGCTGGGCTTTTTTGGCGACCATGGGTAAGCTCCTTCGATTGTATTCTTCGACATTATTCTATCATAAATTGCATGATAGCTGATATATTAATGGTATTACGATTCGATAATTGGATAAACTTAGATTGACATGGAGGGAATTATCGGACATAATAAAATTGAATTTTATATTAGTCGGAGATGATAAATATGTATATAACTCGCACAATGGAGAAGGTAGTGCTTGCCATTCAAGGTAGCTTCCCTGTACTTCTGATTACTGGTCCACGTCAAGTAGGCAAGACAACGATGTTAAAGAGATTGAGTGATGCTACTAGGCAATATGTGACGCTGGATGATCCATTACTACGTGAACTTGCGGTAACTGATCCTGCTCTGTTCTTACAGAGGTTCGAACCGCCTGTCATTATTGATGAGATACAATATGCACCAGAACTTCTACCTCACATTAAGATGTATGTAGATAACAACAAATCTAATGGAGACTTCTGGCTTACAGGATCTCAGATGTTCCATCTTATGAAGAATGCCAGTGAATCACTGGCAGGAAGAGTTGGCATTGTAAGTCTTCTAGCGTTATCTAATGCCGAAATTTCAAATCAGGAAACAGATGTATTCACTACACAACCTTCTAGTATCATGGCGAAATTAAGAACAGCTAAGCCGCAAAAATTAAAGGATGTATTCGAAAGGATTTTTAAAGGTGGTATGCCTGCCTTATATAGTGAAGAATCGAGTGATTTCGAACATACAGGTACAGATATATTCTTCTCATCTTACGTACAGACCTATCTGCAACGAGATGTAAAGGATTTGACTCAAGTTGGGAATGAGCTATCGTTCTTCCGGTTTCTGTCGAGCGCTGCAGCTCGTACAGGTCAGATGGTGAATTATGCCGACATGGCCAAAGACACAGGAATTAGTCCACCAACAGCTAAACAGTGGTTATCCATTCTGATTACATCGGGCATAGTCACATTAATAGAACCTTACTATAACAACGCGCTGAAGAGAATAATAAAATCACCAAAGATGTATTTTCTGGATACAGGATTATGCGCGTATCTTACGAAATGGACGACTCCAGCAGCATTAGAAGCAGGTGCAATGTCAGGAGCTTTCTTCGAAACATGGGTTGTTAGTGAAATTATTAAAAGTTATTATAACGCGGGGAAAAGGCCGCCGATTTACTATTATCGAGATAAAGACAATCGGGAAATTGACTTAATCATTGTGGAGAACAATAAGCTGTACCCTATTGAGATTAAGAAAGGTAGTAATCCTGGGAAGGATGCAATCAAGAACTTCAGCGTTCTTCAGCATACAGGGCTTGAGGTCGGCGAGGGAAGTGTCATTTGCTTATCCAGCGATTTCTTACCCATTGATAAGCAGAACTGGTATGTGCCTGCTTGGCTGATCTGATGATCATCAATATAAACAGGATATTCCCAACATTAACAGAATAATGAATACGGTAGTATTAGATTCGTATATTTGATAAAATAATTGAAGACAATATTCGACTGAACCTATTATTATGCAAAGTGAAGGTGTTTATTATCAAAAGGGCATTTTACAGAGTGCTGTATAGAGTAGGGATGGTATTCAAGAACATAATCATTCCTTTCATTCCGATAAATTCAAGACAACGATTGAAAGGAAAACTGCTGAAGCTAGCGTATCCATTAAAGTTGAAGCAAGACAATAGTATGTTAATTATGAATAAAGATCATTCTGATGGTGTGAATCTAATTGGGTATGCCCGAGCGGAGATGGGGATCGGAGAATCGTGTAGGATAGCTGCGAGGAGCTTATCAGCTGTTGATATACCTTTTGGAATCATTAATTATACGGGAACGAATAGGGCAAGAATGACAGATCATTCCTGGAAGCACAAAGAAGTAAAAGAGCCTACTTATAATATTAATATATTCCATATTAATGCGGAGCAGATGATGGAGATCTACGCTAGCTATGGGAATAGAATTTTCGAGAACAGATATAACATCGGGTATTGGCATTGGGAATTACCAGACTTCCCGGATGAATGGCAGGAAAGCTTTAAATTTGTTAACGAAGTTTGGGCACCTTCTACATTCGTAGCGAATTCGATCTCGATGAATAGTCCTGTTCCTGTTGTAAGGATCCCACATGGGATTGAAGTGAATATAACAAATTATCGAGATCGAGCATATTTCAACCTTCCTGAGCATGCCTTTCTATTCCTAACCATGTACGATATTAAGAGTTATCAAGAACGCAAGAATCCCCTAGCCTCGATCGAGGCTTTTAAATTGGCATTTGAGCCTAATGATACAAGTGTAGGATTGGTAATTAAGGTTAACAGTGCCAAGAGTGGCGCTGATGAGTTGAGAGCTCTAGAACACTTAATATCCGACTACAGTAATATTTATTTAATTACAGAAGTTCTAAGTAGGGATGATACGAACTCATTAATCCAATCGACTAACAGTTACATATCATTACATCGTAGCGAAGGCTTTGGTCTAGGATTAGCTGAGGCCATGTACTTAGGTAAACCAGCTATTGGAACCAATTGGTCATCCAATAAGGATTTTATGAACAATCAGAATTCATGCTTAGTGAACTATGAATTAATCCAAGTTGGGAGAGACCATGGTCCTTATAAAGCCAATCAGTATTGGGCAGATCCTGATGTGGAGCATGCAAGTAGCATTATGAAGAGATTAGTCAATGATAACGAATACTACCAACGAATCTCTTCTACAGGAGAACGTACAATTAAACGAGATTTCTCGCCTTCAGTAGCCGGCGGATTGGCAAAGAAGAGATTACAGTATATCAAACTTAATATCGGAGGTTAAGATGACAATCACTAGCTTGATTATGGCAGGCGGTAAAGGCGAGAGATTCTGGCCTAAGAGTCGAACTAGTCTCCCTAAACAGTTTCTTAATATCTCAGGGAATAAATCTATGATTCAACAGTCGATTACTAGACTTGAACAATTAATACCCATTGAGCAAATATTCGTTGTGACCAATGAATTATATGCGGAGCTCATTAAAGCGCAAATTCCTCAATTGCCGATTGAGAATATTATTATTGAGCCTATTGGAAGGAATACAGCTCCATGTGTGGGGCTCGCTTCAATTATCATTGAGGAGAGATTCCCTGATAGTACCATGGTAGTTCTACCATCCGACCATATTATTCAGAATGAACAAGGATTTATTCAGATATTGCAGACAGCTGTTCAAATTGCTAGTAATGATCATAATATTGTTACCTTGGGGATTTCACCAACATATCCCGAAACGGGATATGGATATATTGAGAGTAGCGAGGAAGTTCAACAAATCAATGATTTAGAAGTGCATAAAGTGACTAAATTTGTAGAGAAGCCTGATGTGAAGACAGCGCAAGAGTATCTTAATTCGGGCAACTATTTCTGGAACAGTGGAATATTCATTTGGAAAACGTCTGTGATTCGTGCGTGTATTAAGGAATTCATGCCAGACATGCATGATGTGCTGGAGACTATGAAAGCTGGATTTGAACTTGGTAATGCTAAGGAAATTATTCGGAATGAGTTCTATAAGATGCCGGATCAATCAATAGATTACGGAATTATGGAGAAAGCTGATAACATCTATGTAATTCCATGTTTATTTGGTTGGGATGATGTAGGGAGTTGGACAGCATTAGAGAGAATTAACGATTTGGATGAGAATGGCAACGTTATTCGAGGAAATATACTGAATTTAGATACCAAAGGATGTATAATCGAAAGCAATGGCAAATTAATTGCAACTCTTGGCATATCAGATCTAATTATTGTCGAAACAGAGGATGTAACGCTTATATGCTCGAAGGATAAGGCGCAAGAATTAAAATCGCTAATTAAAGAACTTAAGATTCAGAAGCTAGAACAATATTTATAACTTCATCATTACTAATATACATGAATACTAAGGGGTCAGATGAGATGTTGAAGAAAGCTTTAGTCACTGGAATAACTGGACAAGATGGTTCATATTTAGCGGAGTTGTTATTAAGTAAGGGCTATAAGGTTTATGGACTTCGCCGTCGCACAAGCGTGCCTATACTAGAGAATGTTGAGCACATCAAGAATGAGATTGAGTTTATTGATGGAGATTTACTCGATCTTAGTTCGCTAATCCGTGCAGTGAGAATTTCAAATCCGGATGAAGTATATAATCTAGCGGGTCAAACCTTTGTTGGAACGTCCTGGGACCAACCTATTCTAACGGGACAAGTTACAGGAGTGGGTGTTACCAATATGCTTGAAGCTGTCAGAATTGCGAAGCCAGAATCCAAGTTCTATCAAGCATCAAGCAGTGAAATGTTCGGTAAAGTTGTGGAGAGCCCACAGAAAGAATCAACACCGTTCTATCCGAGAAGCCCTTATGGCGTTGCTAAGGTATACGGTCATTGGATTACGGTTAACTACCGTGAAAGCTATAATATGTTTGCTTGTTCTGGAATTCTCTTCAATCATGAATCTCCTCGCCGTGGAATTGAGTTCGTGACTAGAAAAGTAACGGATGCAGCGGCTCGGATAAAGTTAGGCTTACAGAAGGAATTATGCTTAGGCAATCTCGATGCTAAGAGGGATTGGGGGTATGCAGGTGACTATGTTAAAGCAATGTGGCTCATGCTACAACAAGATGTTGCCGAAGATTATGTTATTTCAACTGGCGAAACGCATACGGTTCAAGAGCTTGTGGAGATTGCTTTCGGACATGTTGATTTGAATTGGCGAGACTACGTTGTGATTAATCCTAAGTTTGTAAGGCCTGCTGAAGTAGAGCTTTTATTGGGGGATCATACAAAAGCGAGAGAAAAGCTTGGGTGGGAGCTGGAAGTAGGCTTTCAACAGTTAATTACGATGATGGTTGAGAATGATCTGCAGAAAATCCAGAAAAGCTTGAGATAGAGGGTGACTTTAATATGAGAGCTCTAATTACTGGAGTTACAGGTTTTGTTGGTCGTTATTTAGCGCAAAACCTTTTGGATAATGGTTATGAGGTATGGGGTGGAACACGCAAGTTCCCATCCTGCTGTATTAATGGTGTGAAAGTTATTGAACTTAACCTATCCCATAAGGACTTAATCGCAAATGTATTAGAAGAGATAAAACCAAATGTTATATTTCATTTGTCGGGTCAAAGTTCTGTTAAATACTCATGGGACTATATGGAAGAAACGTTCAATGCTAATGTAATGGAATCGATTAATTTATTAGAAGCTGTTAAAAATTCTCTTTTGAATAATCCTGTGAGAATTATTACCATAGGCTCTGCTGAAGAATATGGACTTGGGGCACAATTGCCAATTAATGAAGATACACTGCCTAACCCGTCCAACCCATATGGATTGTCGAAATATACTTTAGGTAAAATCGTACTACAATACAATGAATCTTATCGTATGGATGTTTTACATGCTAGAGCATTTAACCATATTGGACCAGGCCAATCTCTAGGGTTTGTGACTAGTGATTTCACAAAGCAAATCATAGATATAGAGAATGGTAAAGGTGAACCCGTGATGTATGTTGGAGATTTAAGTAGCAAACGGGATTTTACGGATGTAAGAGATATTGTTGAAGCATATCGATTATTGAATGAGAAGGGTACAGCCGGACAAATCTATAATGTTTGTTCTGGTGGTTCAACATCAATTCAAGACATATTGGATAATTTGGTTTCGTTCTCTTCTAGGCATATTGAAGTAAGGGTAGATGATAAAAAATTTAGACCAAATAATGTTAAAGAGTACTATGGATCTAATGATAAATTAAGGGAAACTACTGATTGGAAACCTACAATATCATTGAATCAAAGTTTATATGATATTTATCACTATTGGAAAGAAAAAGACACTAATGATAGTAGATCTATTTAGAACGGTGGGTTTTGGTATGTTTAAAGAGCTTAAAGCGATATTTAATTACAGGGAGATGTTGGTTAGTATTGTTCGAAGAGACCTAAGATCTCGTTATAAAGGCTCCATTCTTGGTTTCTTATGGACATTCGTAAATCCATTGATGCAGTTAATTGTGTACTCGATTGTGTTTCCATATATATTAAAGATGGATCAAGAAAATTACCCAATGTTTCTCTTTATTGCGTTACTGCCTTGGATTTTCTTCGTTTCTTCCCTTCAAGGTACTACAACTAGCATTGTTGCAGGTGGGAATTTAGTGAAAAAAATCTATTTTCCTAGGATTATCCTCCCTCTCGCTGTAGTTTGTACGAATTTAATGAATTACATTTATGGACTTGTTATCATTTTTTCAGCACTTTTATTAACGGGTGTCGATTTGACATTAAATGTTTTTTGGCTTCCTCTTATATTGTTAATTGAACTTATATTTATACTTGGCTTAGGACTGATTTTCTCTGCACTATATGTTAAATTTAGAGATCTGGAACATATTGTTGGGAATGTAACTTTCATATTACTTTATTTAACACCTATTGTGTTCCCGATTACTATATTCCCAGAGAAGATGGCTGAGGTACTAGGATATAATCCAATGGTTCCTATTATCAACTCGTTTAGAGATATCTTGCTGAATGGAAAACAACCAGAATGGGGTTCACTGTCATATTCAATGATTGTCGGAGTATGTGTAATGGTAGTTGGAGTTATTGTATTCAAAAAATGCGAGAAAACCTTTGCGGAGGAACTGTAATTATGGGTGATCAAACGGCAATATCAATTAAAAATGTAAGTAAAGCATTTAAGATATATATGGATAAACCATTAACATTAAAGGAAAAGGTTTTAAAGCTGAGGAGTAACGAATATAGTAATTTCTTTGCATTGAAAGATGTAAATCTAGATATAAAAAAGGGCGAGACCATTGGATTGATTGGTCATAATGGTTGCGGGAAAAGCACATTGTTGAAACTCATCACTAGCATATTATATCCAGATAGCGGAGAAATCAATGTGGTAGGAAGAATATCCAGTCTAATTGAACTGGGTGCGGGTTTCCATCCAGATTTTACGGGTAGGGAGAATATATATATTAACGCTTCAATATTTGGGATGTCTAAAAAAGAAGTGGATCAGAAGATAGACGAAATTATTCGCTTTTCTGAACTTGGTGAGTTTATTGAAAATCCGGTCAGAACATACTCTTCAGGAATGTATATGCGTCTTGCATTCTCGGTGGCGATCAATGTTAATCCAGAAATACTTCTCATAGATGAAATTCTATCGGTTGGAGACGTGAATTTCCAGAAGAAATGTTATGATAAGCTCGAGGGTTTCAAACTTAATGGGGCTACAATTGTAATAGTTGCCCATGATTTGGGAACAATCGAGAAAATTTGTGATAGGGTTATCTGGATGGATAAGGGAGAAATTGTAGCACAAGGTGAAGCGGATCGAATCATAGATTTATATACCCAGCATATGAACAAACAATTCATAGAGCAAAGACAGCAAGAAATTAGTATTGAGAAAACAGCCGATCCAGTAAGAATAGAAGACAATTCCGAAGTCGGAAACTCAGCTGTTAAGAAAACACTGGATATATCTGATGATAACCGATGGGGTTCTAGAGAAGTTGAGATTACAGAGGCTCGACTTGTTAACCCAAAGGGTGTGACTACGAACATATTATCTGCAGGTGAGACTGTTGTTATTGAGATTGATTACAAAGTGAACAGCCCTCAAAAGGAATATATATTTGGTGTTGGTTTTTATACAGCTGAGAAGGTGCTTATATATGGGAATAACACCCAAATAGGAAAGATGAAGTTGCAAAAAATTAATAATTCGGGCACAGTTAAGTTCAAGGTCAGTCAGTGCAATTTCTTGTCCGGGAATTATAAACTGAATGTTGCAATTGTTGATGGAGACCATAGAGCTTTGGATTTTATCAAATTCTACATGGATTTCAC
This sequence comes from Paenibacillaceae bacterium, assembly GCA_040880185.1. GTDB lineage: Bacteria > Bacillota > Bacilli > Paenibacillales > UBA4045 > UBA4045. Next base: position 18,370 of record JBBDIY010000035.1, on the reverse strand, counting down.
AATTGTATCTAACGATAAAGCGGTAGGTATAACTTCAATAGATCATAATTGGGAACTGGTCTAAGAAATTGGGAAATAATATATTGTACGGGGGGTCGTTGGATAAATGAAGTTTTCAAGTGTTGAACACGAGGTTATTTTCAATAAACTAAAAGATGCCCTGGGAAGTGAAGTGAATAATATATCAGTTGAACAATCCGCTACACCGAGTGGTCCAAATACTTACTTAAGTGAAATTCATGGATATATTAAAGAAATGACCAATACGCGAGAGAATAATGCGTATAGGTATTTAGACTCGCCCAGAAAGATAATAGGACCAGTTATCGTCTTCTCAAAGAAGGTAATTAGAAAACTCCTTAAGTGGTATATTGAACCCATTACATTTCAACAAACAAGATTTAACAATGCTGTTACACCGGCAATTGGTAGAACAACAGAATTGATAACAGAGCTCATAAATAAAACGAGTGAAATAGAAACTCTATATAATAATTCTGCTAAGGAATTGGAAAATAAGCAAACCCAATATGAAGAAATGAAACTGCAGATGGATCATAAACAAATGCAATATGATCTCCTTTTTACAAAAGTAGAGCAAATGCAACATCTAATTGATGATAAAATAAGTGGTCTTGAGAAAAGCCATAATTTTTATTCAGAAAGAATTAATAGTGTTGCAACTAAGTTGAACCAGTTTGAAGAAATAGGTGTACTAAAAGAAAGCCAATTTGACATATTCAATAAACACACTTATTCACAATCAGGGGAGGACAGTATACTAGCTTATATTATCCATGTGCTGGGTATTCCGTTTGAATCCATTGATTATATTGATTTGGGTGCCAACCACGCTAAAGAAATGAGTAATACATATTTCTTCTACAGTAGAGGGGCTAAGGGTGTTCTGGTTGAAGCAAATCCTGAACTGATACCAGAACTCAAGTTTTACAGACATGGAGATATAATATTAAATAATTGTGTAGATTTGGAAACAGGCAATATAGTTGATTTCTATATCCTCAGTGGAGATGGGTTAAGTACACCTGATTATAATGCGGCAATGAATTTTTGTGAGATAAACCCGGATTTACAAATAATTGATAAAAAATCCGTTAAAACGATCTCTTATTCAACAATTGTTGAGGGATATTTAGGGAAAGCGCCGACGATTCTTTCTATTGATATAGAAGGTAAAGATTTAGCGATATTACATTCAATAGATTATGAGAAGTACAGACCGTTACTAATTGTTACTGAGATGGTCAATTATGACACCAAGTTAAGTCATCTGACAAAAAACGATGAAGTTAAAAAGTATTTGAACAGTGTGGATTATGATGAGTATGCATTTACAGGAATCAATTCAATCTTTCTAGATAGAAGATATCTGAAAGAAAGGAGCGAGACACACAGATGAACATAGCGATTGATGTTCTAGCTATTCTAGGACCAGATTCTAAAAATAGAGGAATAGGAAATTATGCAACTAGTCAATTGAAATCGTTATTCGAAATGGATAAAAGCAACAGATACTTTCTTGTTAATTTTTATGAAGATACTAGCTTAAGAAAACTCCTACATTATTCGGACAATGTGAGTGAACACTATTTCTATCTTGGTAATGACGGATTTATAGGTAAGCATAAAAAGTACAAAGGGATTTTCGGCGATCTTATTCGGAATTTCATTAAAGCTCATAATATAGATGTATACTACATGACCTCCCCCTTTGATCAGAATATCTCATATGACATGAAATGGTTTAGTGAGATCAAGGTCGTTGCTACTTTATACGACATCATTCCATATATATTTAAGAACAGATACCTTAGAGATAAAGCATTCAATGAAGAATATATGAAGTTGATAACCAACTTGAAGAACGCGGATAAGATACTGGCTATATCTCAGTGTGCTAAAGAGGATATGATAAAACATTTTAAAGTGGATCCGAATAATATTGATGTTATTTATTGTGGGATTGATGATTGCTATAAAAAACTTGATCTATCATCTAATGAGGCTAATGAAACCAAAGATATTTATAAAATAAGTGATCAGTATATCATGTGTACAGGTGGCGATGATGATCGGAAGAACATCGCAGATCTCATAATCGCTTATTCGAAGATGCCAAAACATTTAATTGGGAAATACCAACTGGTCATAGTCTGCAAACTAAGCCAGGCATCTGAAGAGCGTTATTATGATATAGCAAGTAAACACAATGTAAGGGATCGGGTTATCTTGACCAACTTCGTCCCACAAGAACATTTAATCATGTTGTATAACCTTGCTTATGTAGTCGCATTTCCATCACAATACGAAGGTTTTGGTTTGCCGGTTGTTGAATCTATGGCATGTGGTACGGCTGTCTTGACCTCGAATAATTCTAGCTTAGGTGAAGTAGCTGAGGGTGCAGCTGTATTAGTTGATCCATTTGATGTTAACGACATATCTAGAGGATTAGTCGAGATATTAGAAAAATCAGATTTGAATGATATGGTTGAGAAAGGCTATGAACGTATTAAGATGTTTACATGGGAGAAGGTTGCTCAAAGTACATTGGCGGCAATGAACTCCTTTAATGTTGCAGATAGGAAAGTGATAAGCAACAAAAAGAAAATTGCGTTTTTCACACCCTTGCCACCTTTACAATCTGGTATTTCTGATTATAGTATAGATATTTTAAATAAGCTTTCGAACTATTTCTCTATAGATGTGTATATTGATAAGGGATATAGACCTAATTGTATCCTTAGTGATAATATTACGATTTATGAACATAGTCGCTTTAAGTCTAAGAGAGATGAATATCATGATGTTTTGTTTCAAATGGGCAATAGTGAATATCATATCTACATGATACATTATTTGCAAAAGTATTCTGGGACTCTTGTCTTGCATGACTATAACCTTCATGGTCTGTTACATTATATGACTGAAAAGCAAAATGACACAGCAAAATATAGGGAATTATTGTGTGAAGATTATGATAAAGATTTCGTAAATAAATATATTGATGATTATAGTTCAGGAAGAATCCCAGTAAAAATTTTCGAACTTACTTGCAATGGAATCGTTACCAATTATGCGAAAAAAATAATTGTGCACAGCGATTATGCAAAAAGGCTACTTTTACAAAAGGACATTCATAGAAATGTGAAAAAGATTTTTCACTATGCAGATATAAAGGAAGTTCTAAATAAAAAGGAAATGCGAGATAAACTGAATATAGCTGGAGATCAGTTTGTTATATCGGCATTTGGTCATATCCATGAGACTAAGCGAATTATGCCTATATTGCAGGCATTTAGTAATTTGTCTAGTAAACATAATGAAATCAAGTTGTATTTAGTAGGAAAACCAACTTCTAGTATTAAAGGACAGATCGAACAGTATATGAAACAACACAATCTCGAGAATAAAGTGATTATTACTGGATATACGGACTTAAACGTATTTGAGGAGTATATCGATGCATCTGATATATGTTTGAATTTAAGATATCCTTATAATGGTGAGACATCTGGAAGTCTCATGAGAATATTGTCAAAAGGAAAATGTGCATTACTTAACGACTTGGGAAGCTTCTCTGAAATTCCGGATAATGCTTGTGTGAAATTGAAATCTCCAGAGATGTTGACAGAATCTGAAGAAGTAGAAATGATAATGAATAAGCTCGAGGAGTTGCTTTCTAACCCGCAATTAATCAGTACAATTGGTAATAATGCAAGAAAGTTTGCAAAAGATAATCTTGATATAGAGGATATCGTAGAACAATATGCGGACTTTATAAATGATTCGTTTATTTCCAATATTACAGAATCTATGTTACAAGATCTTATTGGTTTTATAAAGCAGAATCAAGGAGCGGATGTTGAAGAGTTATATAGACTAGCGATGACTTTAGCTTATTCTAAATAACTTACTGATTATAATTCATTAAATACTTATCAATTTCTATTTAAAGGATGGGATTATTTATGAACCTTAAGAATATTACTCCGTTTCGACAAATGTATAAACTATATATGGCAAAGTTAAATATGGCTAGCATTTTGAGAAGTTTAATTATAAGTAATGAAAAAAATACTCAGAAAATAGTTGATGCTCTTGAAAAAAACGAGCGTAAAAATGAACAAAATAACATTTTCACGGCACAAAATAAAGAAATAGATTTATATGAATATTTTGGACTTAAGCTTCTCCTTGATAGAACATCGACAGTTGATAACTGTATTATAGAAAATGGTTGGTGGGAATCAGAGCAATTTGAATTTTTTATGTCTCTTTGGGAATATGCACGAAATAAAGATAATCTTTTTTTGGATATTGGAGCATATTTTGGATTATATTCTCTTAGGGCTAGGCAAACAGGTATTTTCAAGGAAGTTTATGCATTCGAAGCAGATAAATATAATTATATGCAACTTCAAGCTCAATTATTTTTAAATACAATAACAGATATCGTTTCAGTGAATAAAGCAATATCTAACAAATGTCGGTTAGGTTTATCATTTGCTAGCACTTCTCATCCAGACAAAAATCGTGGTGGTGTTTGGCTATTGGATGAAGAAGCTATTAATCCCGATAATTCTACTTTTAATGTTGAGTGTATTACCCTTGATAGTATGTTTCCTGATATGACAGGCAAGACTATAGTTGCAAAAATGGATGTTGAAGGTCATGAAGCAAAAGCATTGGAGGGCATGAAGAATCTAATCTATAAAAACAAGGTAATTATGCAAATTGAAGCATTGGAGTCATTGGGTAGTGGGCAGCATATTTCAGAGCAAGTTGATGAACTTGGTCTTAGATTTATAAAGAGAATTGGCGAAGATAATTACTATACAAACATTACAATAGATGAGCTGAAATATTGAATACTTATTGTTTTTTAAGTGAAGAAAAATGCATTTCACGGAAATGGAGAGGTATGATTGAACAGATTAACTAAACACAGGCGACTGATATTATTTTTTGTAATATTAGCAATTAACGTTCTAGTTGTTATTAAATTGAAGGTTCTTCATATATCTACAGATGAATTTGGAGTTTTAGCTTCAGCAGCATTTTTTACAGATAATGATTGGTCTTCTCTAGTTTCTTCTATTGGATACTATGGCTATGGTCAAGCGGTTTTATATATACCATTATTTATATTAATTAAAAATCCAATTATTTTGTATGTTAGTTTACTTATACTGAATTCAGTTCTTATAAGTTGTATACCAATGATTATTATGAATATTTTAGAGAAGTACTTGAAGGTAAGAGATGTTAAACATATTTATTTAATAACTTTTACCGTATCAGTTTATCCATACTACCTTATATATTCTAAATGGGCTTATTATGAAGTGTTAGCAGGGTTAATACCATGGATATGTATTTATATCTTAGTCAAAGAAGGAGCGAATGTTTCTAATTATCTGCAAAAGAATCTTAGTAGTGTGTTATTAGGAGGTATATTAGTCTATGGTTATGCCACGCATGGTAGATTGATTGGTATTATACCAGCCACTTTAATTACTATTGTCATGTATCAATTACTAACCAAAAAGAAGATGGTAAATTACTTGTACTTCATTCCAACTCTAATAATAGGACTAATCATCGACAATTATATTAAAGAATATTTGTTATTAAATTTATGGTTGAATACTGATGGGTCTAGTGTGAATACTTTAGACTCAACATTAAACTCAATGAATTTGTTTAGTTCTAATACAATTGTAGCAATGTTTAAATCTTTTTTTGGTCAGATGTATTATGTTTCTTCATCTACTTTTGGTTTTATTATTATTTCAATATTTATATCTATATCTTTCATAGTTTATACTATAAAGAACAAGAATGTTAAATCATTTGAAGGAAGTAAGAATAGTATATTTATTGTTGCTTTTTTTAGTCTAGTTTCTTTTTTTATAGCGTTAACTATAAGTGTTATTTTTTTGGCCCCAGGAATAGTTAATGCAGCAGGAAGAGGAGATTATTTTATTTATGGTCGTTATATAGATAATTTAGTTGGGCCAGTTATTTTTGTGGGATTGTATTTATTATCTGTTATTAAAATCAAGAAAAGAATATTAATTATTTCTTTATTATTTTACGTAATAATTTCTATATACATTCAATTCTGGCTATCAAAAGAAATATTAGCAAGATCAAACATTGCGAATTTGCCCATATTAGATATCTTGCCGTATATTGATAACGATCATATTGACTTTATTTCGAATATAAACTTTTTAAAACTAAGCCTTATTGTGCTAAGTGTATTAGTCTTGATATCCATATTTATTAGAATGAGGAAATTAGCATTGATATGCATTTTAATGAGCAGCTTCTTTTTGTATACTTACATATACGTAGCAAAAAACATGATTGTCCCCAATTCTATCCGAAATTATGCTCAAGTAGATACAGCCATTAAAACTTTTGAAAAGCTTGATCAGTTGTACGAAACATATCCTGATATTTACATAGTTACAGATAATTTAGTAAAACCATGGAGTCCTGCAAGATATCAGTTTATGCTTCCCCAATATAAAGTACATTTATATAGTGGGGAATGGGGTTTGATTCCAGATAATATCGATAAAAACTCTATCATTATGTCGCCCTATGAATTGAATTTGGAAGAGAAACATCCTGACATCTATAGAGTCTATATTGAGGGTGTGACGGATACATTCTATGATGAGAATATTTGGATTTATGGAACAGACATCAAGAATTATCTGAATGATATGTCTATCCAAACTTTATCTTCAACAGATATATTTCTCAAGAAAATCCCTCTCAAGCAATTTAGCAGTCAAAATAACAAATATAATCACTCCGTAAATAACAATACTCAGGAAATGGAGTCTAATGGGAAAAGCGGTTTTCTAATGTATGGACCTTATATGTCATTAGGAGAAGGGAAGTATAGAGTCTCATTAGAAGTTCAATTAATAAAGACTATCAAGAATGAACTTGGTTTTGTCGATATAGTAAGTAATGGAGGGCAATCAGTTTATAATAAAATTGTAATAAACAAACAATTATTTGATGACAGGGATAGCTTTAATATCGATCTAGAATTTTCTTTGGATGAAGATATTAGAGATTTAGAAATAAGACTATATACTAATCAAGATGTTGTTTTGAGGATAGATTCTATTAAAATCTCGAATTAACTTCCCAAACCAAATGAGATTTCATAGAAGATAAAAAATTAAAAGGAGTTACTGAACTTGATAATTTTTTTGCGCCTAGATTTACCGAATAAGTTAATTAGAATGAATATTTAGTTTCCAACCCATTGTAAATACGGAGAATGAGCGCTGGAAACTGTAGAGAATCATATTTTATAGAGGAAGGATTTAGTAAAATAATGGATACTATTAACACTTGCCCTGTTTGTTCAAATGGAAATTTCAAATTTCTATATAAGACAACGGATAGAATGTTCGGGATACCCGGAGAATTTAATCTAATGAAATGCACAGTATGTGACTTTATCTTATTAAACCCCCGACCAGATGGGATAGAGATATCGAAGTATTATCCTGAAGATCAATTCTACTCCTACAAGTCTCAGAATTATTTCAGGAGTCTTCTAAAAGAGATTTTATACTCAAATCCATTTGACAGATATTCAAATCGTATATTGAGCAAAAAAACTAGTGGTAAAGTATTAGATGTAGGATGTGGAAGTGGAGCGTTACTCGATACTTATAGAGACAATGGTTGGGAAACATATGGAATTGAGATATCTAAGGAAGCTTGCACGAATGCGAATCAAAAGGGGCATAATGTTAGTAAGTATAGCATTGAGCAATATGAAACTGATAAAAAATTCAGCTTAATTATACTTCAGAGTGTCTTTGAACATCTTCATAATCCTGACCTTGCACTGGACAAGATACGTCATTTATTAGATGACGATGGTCGTGTTATAATCACTGTTCCTAATATGAATAGTATTCATTACAAATTATTTAATCAATATTATTGGGGCATAGATAGTCCTAGACATTTATATTTATATAATGTAGAAAATATAAGACGATTAGCTGAGAAAAAGGGTTTTAATATTGAGTATACTACAACAATATCATCTCCATCTGGTGTAATTATTTCAATGTATAATTGGATTTTTGAATCATTTGGTAAGAGGTTTTTTCTTGCTAAATATAAAGCTGGCTTACTGGACTTGATATTAGTGATGCTTTTATATTTTCCTAGTAAGTTGATTGATTTATTTAAAAGTGGAGATTATTTAAAAATTGTAATGAGTAAATCTAAGGATAGTGCTTAAATGAGAAAAAATTTAATATCTATATTCCTATTATTAGCTTTAATCATCACTATCTACTTCTCAATAACATTGAGCCAATTAGAAATTGCAATGAATATGTTTTCATTAAATAGCTTTATGATCTGTTTCTTAATTTATTTTGTATCTAATATTCTTCGAAGTACCCGGTACTATTTGGTAATCGGTGATCCTCAACTAACTTGGTTTAAGCTATTGCCTGTAATCATGCAATATCAGTTTTTTGTTCGAATTTTCCCTTTAAAGAGTGGAGAGTTTAGTTTGTTATATTTATTGAGAAAACATAGAAATATTAACATAGAACAATCTGCTAATTCTTTGTTGTATGTAAAGGTTGTTGATTTGATTTCGATTTTATTCTTATTCCTTAGCTTCTATGTAACACATATTACAACCACTAATAATAACATCGCAAATATATTCGTGCTTATTGGAATACTGATATTGAATATTATGATAACAGCTCTTTTTATGAAATATTATGTTCCTGTCTTTGAATTTATGAAGGAATTAATCAAGAAGCGAACTTGGAAATTCCTCAAATATAATTTAGTAAATAATATACTAAGTTATAAAAGGGACCTTTCATTAAAAGAGATCCTGTTGATTTCAATAAATACTAGTGCGATATGGATTTCATTATACGTCTTATTGTTATATCTAATTAAAGGGTCTATATCCATACCTATAAATGAACAAATTGATGCGATAACCTTTTCATTTATAGGAAATACTCTCCCGATTAATGGTATAGGGGGATTCGGCACGCAGGAAGCAGCATGGACTATTGGATTTATGCAAAAAGGGGTAGAGTATAGCTTGAGCTTGTTAACAGGAGTATATGCGAATGTGATTTCATTCCTATATTCGGCTATCTTTGGTGTCGCAGGTTGGTTTTATCTGTACAGGACAAAGAAAGATAAGAAAGATAAGTAAAGCAAATTTAATTAATATTGTCTAAACTAGATAAAAGAGAAGCGAGTGGGTAGAATGAAAGAAAAAGCAACAGTTTGCTACTTTGGCTCCCATAAGACAGGGTATTCGCGTAACAGTATAATCAAACAAGGCTTAATCACTGAGGGCCACAATATTATTGAGTGTAATAGTAGGGCGAATGTGTTACTAAGAAGTTTGATATTATTTATCAAATTTTTGAAAATCAAAGGTGAAGTAGATATTATTATTGTTTCGGAGATGGGGCATGCTTCTATGCCCATTGCCAAACTTATATCAAAGGTGTTTAATAAAAAGCTCATCTTTGATCCACTAATATCAGCATTTGACACGATAGTCGAAGATAGAAAGATAGTATTTAATAATAAATTGCTTTCTTCATTAGTGTATAAATTAGATAAAATTAGTTTTAGACTAGCCGATTATATATTGGCTGACACGAATGAACATAGACTCTATTTTTCCAGAATGTTTGACATTAATATAAATTATATTAAGAAAGTAATTGTCGGTGCTGATACTAGATACTACTTCCCCTCAGATTCATTCAGTAGTATAGAGAAGAAAGATAAGTTTAATGTTCTATTTCAGGGAACGTACATCCCTTTGCATGGTATTAAATATATTGTCGATACTGCCAACTTATTACAATATGATGACGAGATTAGTTTTACCTTTATTGGAAACGGACAACTATATGAAGAGATTATTAATTACAGTAAAAGCTTAGGTCTTAATAATATTGACTTTTTGCCAATTGTACCTCAAGATGAATTAAGAAGTCAGATTATTAACAGTGACATATGTTTGGGGATTTTCGGGGATTCTGGCAAAACAAAGAGAGTTATCCCGAATAAAGTCTATCAGTATTTAGCTTGTGCTAAACCGATAATAACGGGGGACACTCCTGCTGTTAGAGAGTTACTAGAGCACAATAAGAATGTTTACATGTGTGAATTAGCAGATTCCAAGTCACTATCTGACTCTATAATTAAACTAAAGAATGATATTGATCTAAGGAAGAATCTTGCTACAAACGCTTACAAACTATTTACTGAATGTTGCACACCATCAATCATTGGAAAAAGTGTATCAGAAATAATTGAAAATGTATTGTCAGATAAAGAAGTGAATTGAGTATCTTGGAGGTATAGCAATGTCGTTAAGACATGATAGTGAACGGGTTATTGAAAATTTTTCGAACAATTCTCTAGAGGATTATTTAATATATCAATTCCACGTAGCTACTTATAGGTTTGCTCAGAGACTAACATCAGGAAAAAAGGTTTTAGATTTTGGCTGTGGGAGTGGTTATGGCACGGCTTATATTGCTGATTACTGCAATGAAATTGTTGGTGTTGATATATCATTAGACGCGATATCCTATGCGAATTCGAATTATAATGCATCAAATTTATCTTTTAAATGTATCGAACCAGTGGAAGAAAAATCTTTGCCGTTCTTAGATTTAGAGTTTGACATGGTAATCTCCTTTCAGGTTATTGAACATATTAAAGATACCAAATCCTACTTGGGAGAGATACGTAGAGTTTTAAAACCAAATGGAGTAGTGATTATTGTGACTCCTGATCGATCAACTAGATTATTCGGGTTTCAAAAGCCTTGGAATAAATGGCATGTCAGTGAATATTCGAAGACGAGTTTAATGGTTCTCATTAACTCATATTTTGAGAAAGTAGAAATGCTACAAATGGGTGCTCCAGATTCAGTTTTGAAAAGTGAACTTGAGAGAACAAAAATGATGAAATGGCTCACTCTACCCATAACACTTCCCTTTATTCCAGAGATAATTAGATTAAGAGGGCTGGAGCTCCTCAAATCGATCAAAAGTATTAAAAGGAAAAGTACTAAATCAAATGCAGTTCATTATACATTCGATGATTCTGCATTTTTCGTTGAGGAAAATGTGCCGAAGAGTATCAACTTGATTGCAGTAGGATATAAAAAATAAATCTAATTAAGGAGGATTTATTTGAAATTAATCATTCAAATTCCTTGTCTTAATGAGGAAGAGACGTTGCCGATTACAATTAGAGATTTACCTAAAGTGATTCCAGGTATTGATGAGATTGAACTCTTAATTATTGATGATGGTAGTACGGATCGAACCGTAGATGTAGCTAAAAAACTGGGTGTTCATCATATTATTAGCTTCTCGAAGAACCGGGGGCTTGCAGAAGCATTCAAAGCAGGAATTGATGCTTGCTTGAAATTAGGAGCAGATATCATCGTTAATACGGATGCGGACAATCAGTATAAAGGAAGTGACATTCCAAAATTGGTGCTACCCATATTTAATGGTGAATATGATATGATCGTTGGTGATCGTCAAACTGATACGATTACTCATTTCTCTCCGATTAAAAAGCTCTTTCAGAAGTTTGGAAGCTGGGTAGTTCGCAAGGCTTCTCGTACGGGTGTCCCTGATACAACTAGTGGCTTCCGCTCCTATTCACGAGAAGCTGCTTTGCGATTAAACGTGGTCTCGGAATTTTCTTATACCTTAGAAACAATAATACAAGCTGGACAGAAGAAAATGGCTGTAGGACATGTGGAAATCGGTACAAACGGTGTATTGAGAGAATCTCGGCTTTTCAAAGGCATTATTAACTATATGAAACACTCAGCGACTACGATCATTCGCATATATACGATGTACCGACCGTTGAAAGTCTTCTTAACATCAGGGATAATAACATTCCTGGTTGGATCAGGTCTCGGTGTTCGGTTCTTAATCCTTTACCTCCAGGGTAATGGAGGAGGACATATACAATCACTTATTCTTGCCGCTGTCCTGATGATTATTGGTATTCAGATGGCTCTCATAGGATTAGTAGCCGACCTTATCTCTAATAATCGCAAGCTGTTAGAGGAAACTCTATATAGGGTTAGAAAGATAGAACTTGAGCAGACATTGCAACCGGAGAGTTCCGCTATATCTGATTTTAGTGTATCCAAGTCAAGGCAAATTTCTTGAGGAATTTAGAATTGGAGTGTTTGTTATGAAGGGCATTATCCTTGCAGGTGGTACAGGCTCGCGTCTCTATCCATTAACTAAGGTCACGAATAAGCATTTACTTCCCGTTGGAAGGTATCCAATGATATTCCATGCCATCCATAAGCTAAAGGAAACCAACATTCAAGATATTCTAATTATTACTGGCAAAGATCATATGGGTGATGTGGTTAATTTACTTGGTAGTGGAAGAGATTTAGGTGTTACATTTACCTACAAAGTTCAGGATGAAGCTGGGGGTATTGCTCAGGCTCTGGATCTAGCAGAACAATTTGTAGGTGACGATCAGATGGTCGTTATTCTAGGAGATAATGTATTTCGTGATAATATCTCGACCTATGTTAATAATTTCTTCAAACAAGGGACAGGTGCCAGGATCCTCCTTCAAGAAGTAGAAGATCCACAACGTTATGGGGTGGCAGAGCTTTCAGGAGATCGGATTATCTCTATTGAAGAAAAACCTATTCACCCTAAGAGTAGCTTTGCTGTAACTGGAATTTATATGTACGATAGTACTGTGTTCGAAATCATCAAGACATTAAAGCCCTCAGGACGTGGAGAATTGGAAGTAACAGATATTAATAATGCATACATCATGCGGAACCAATTATCATACGACTTGCTTCAAGGCTGGTGGACAGATGCAGGTACACATACTTCATTAGCCAAAGCGAATGAATTGGCTAAAGAGATTATATTCGCAGAAGAATTCGGGAAATTAAAGTGATGTATGTAATATCAGCGCTAATCTGTGTTCTGGAGACTAAACAATAGAAGTAGGTATAGCAAATTGAGGAATATTACTGTTATCGGTTCAGGATATGTTGGATTGGTGTCAGGGACGTGCTTCTCTGAAGTTGGAAATCATGTTGTCTGTTGTGATGTGGATCAGAATCGAATAAACTCGCTAAATTATGGAGAAATACCGATTTATGAGCCAGGGCTGAAGGATATGATAAAGAAGAATGTTGCGTTGAAACGTCTTTCTTTCACAATAGATATTGATAGGGCAATTAAAGAAGCAGAAATTGTCTATATCGCGGTGGGTACACCCATGTCGACGACTGGCGAAGCCGACCTTAGGTATGTCACTGATGTTGCAAGGACGATAGGTGCAAACTTGAATGGTTATAAAGTTATTGTCAATAAGAGTACCGTTCCGGTAGGGACGGGGAGATTAATCCAAAGAATAATTAATGAGAATCTAATCGATTCTAATGTGCCATTCGATATCGTTTCAAATCCAGAGTTTCTAAAGGAAGGTTCTGCTCTGAATGATTGTATGAATATGGAGAGAGCAGTTATTGGTGCGACAAGCGAACGAGCAGCCAGCATGATAGCAGAGATACATGGATCATTTAACACTCATATTTTTATCACGGATTTGGAAAGTGCAGAGATGATTAAATATGCAGCTAATTGTTTTCTGGCTACCAAGATCTCTTTCATAAATGCAGTCTCCAATATCTGTGAATTAGTAGGAGCTGATGTAACTAAAGTTGCTGAAGGGATGGGTATGGACTCTCGTATAGGCCATAAATTTCTTCAAGCTGGTATAGGTTATGGCGGTTCTTGCTTCCCGAAAGATACTCATGCTATGGTACACATGTCCGAATCTGTAGGGTATGATTTTCAATTAATGAAGTCAGTTATTGCTATCAATGAACAGCAGCGATTCATTGTTGTTGATAAGTTAATCCATATATTCGGTGATCTCAGGGGAAGAACTATTGCTGTTCTTGGACTGGCTTTTAAACCTAATACGAATGATATGCGCGATGCACCTTCGCTTCATATTATAACGGAATTACTGCAATTAGGAGCGAGTCTTAGAGCTTATGATCCTGTCGCAATAGATGAGGCTAGAGTTCATTTCGGTGATAGAATTCAGTATAATACTGATTTATATGAAGCTGTGATGAATAGTGATGCTTGTTTGATTCTGACGGAATGGGAAGAAATAAAAAGCATGGATTTAGGAACTGTAAGGAATCTTCTGAAATCTCCCGTAATCGTAGATGGAAGGAACTGCTTTTCTAAGGAGACCATGAAGGAAGCGAGCTTTATATATCATTCAGTAGGAAGATCAGCTGTGTATAATTAATCCGAGATTTAAGAGGTGTACAAGTGAATGTGATGCAAACGAAGCTATCAGATGTGTATATCATAGAACCTACAACATACATGGACGCTAGAGGCTTTTTTATGGAAAGCTATAATCGCCAAACCTTTATACAACATGGCATTAATGAGTCATTCATTCAAGATAATCACTCATTATCCTTAGAAGTAGGTACGATTCGCGGTTTACATTATCAATTGAATCCTAGCGCTCAAACTAAGCTGGTTAGCGTTGTATCAGGTGCGATTTATGATATAGTTGTGGATATCCGCCAATCATCGCCTACATTCGGGCATTGGATAGGCGAGTTGCTAAGCGGAGATAACAAGCGTCAGTTGTTCATACCCAAGGGCTTCGCTCATGGCTTCTGTACACTCATGCCTAATACACAGGTTTTTTATAAGGTTGACCAATTTTACTCGCCAGAGTGTGACAGAGGTATTCTATGGAATGACCCTGCTCTAGGCATCGATTGGCCAACAGAACAGCCTATTCTGTCAGATAAGGATCAAAGACAACCGCTACTTAAGGATGCTGATCTCAACTTCGAGTAATGGAGAGATAATATGAAGCTGTTAGTGACAGGTGGAGCAGGGTTTATAGGTAGTAACTTCTTGATCTACATGATTAACAAGTATCCAGACTATGAGTTTGTTAATTTGGATGCCTTAACTTACGCTGGCAATCTTGAGAATCTCAGGAGTATTGAGAATAATCCCCAATATAGCTTCATCCATGGTGATATTACCAATATGGAGTTAGTTGACGATATTTGTCGTAAAGGAGTTAACGCGATTATTAACTTCGCTGCTGAATCTCATGTGGATCGGAGCATTGTGGATCCTAGTGTGTTCATTACAACGAATGTAGTAGGGACCCAGGTGCTGTTAGAGGCCTCGAGAAAGTATGAGATGACAAAATATGTTCAAGTGTCTACAGATGAAGTGTATGGATCTCTAGACGATGCTGGATTGTTCACTGAACATACGCCACTTGCTCCGAATAGTCCTTACTCAGCTAGTAAGGCAGGCGCAGATCTGTTGGTAAGGGCTTATCACGAGACCTATCAATTACCGATCAATATTACAAGGTGCTCGAATAATTACGGTCCATATCAATTCCCCGAGAAGCTGATTCCTTCACTGATAACAAACACGATACAAGATAAACAACTTCCTCTGTATGGTGATGGCTTGAATATTCGTGATTGGTTACATGTAGAAGACCATTGTCGTGCACTTGACTTGGTTATTCATTATGGCAAGTCTGGTGACGTTTATAACATAGGTGGTAACAACGAAAGAACGAATCTCGCCATAGCTCATACAATTCTCGCCGAATTAGGAAAGCCAGCATCTTTAATTACTTATGTACAGGATCGTCTTGGGCATGATCGTCGATATGGGATTGATGCAACGAAGATTACTGCTCAATTAGGGTGGGAGCCCAAGCACGATTTCGTGAGTGGAATTAAGGGAACAATCGACTGGTATGTGGAGAACACGGATTGGCTGAGGAGCACTCAACAAGTCAAATAATGGATCAGGGTGAATGACAGATGAAGGTTATCGTAACTGGAGCGAGTGGACTATTAGGCACAGAGTTAGTGAATGTTCTTGAACAACGACATGAAGTATTCGGAATGGACCACCATCAACTAGATATTACTAACTATAATATGTGCGAACAGCTCATCTCTTCGATTCAACCTGATGTGATTATTCACTGTGCGGCTTATACTTCTGTCGATCTTGCAGAAACTGAGCAGGACCAAGCATACTTAGTCAATGCCAATGGAACAAGGAATATTGCCCTTATAGCAGAGAATATAGGAGCGAAATTGTGTTATATCAGCACGGATTATGTATTCGATGGTAGCCATACAACTCCTTACACCGAACATGATCAAACCAATCCGCGTAGTATTTATGGTAAGACGAAACGAGATGGGGAGCTATTCATCCAGACGATATGTAGCAACTATTATATCGTTAGAACTTCTTGGATGTTTGGGTTACATGGCAACAATTTCGTGAAGACAATGCTTAATCTTGCTCAGGATCGGGATATTATTCAAGTAGTCGAAGATCAATATGGCTCACCTACTTATTCTTTGGATTTATCCTACTTTTTATTACAATTAATTGAGACGGACAAATATGGTATTTATCATGTTACGAATGGTGGGAGCTGCTCTTGGTATGAGTTCGCAACAGCTATATTCGAAGAAAGTAATAAGCTGACCAGAGTCGAGTCCTGTTCGACAACAGATTTCCCTCGTCCTGCTCCAAGGCCCCAGTACTCTGTGTTAGACAATATGTCTATCCGTGCGAATGGTTTCACACAATTAAGACATTGGAGAGAAGCATTAATCGATTTCCTTCAAGAACTGAAGGTAAGGTCATGAGGAAGGTTAGCGTCCATATTGTAACCTTCAATAGTCAGGTGTATATTGCTTCCTGCTTGGAGGCTATATTCCGTCAGTCCTGTTCGATAGAAAGAATAATCATTGTTGATAATGCATCAACTGATCAAACACTAGATCGATTATCCCCCTACGAAGATAGAGTGGATATCATTCGGAATGACATGAATGTAGGATTTGCCGAAGCCCATAATCAGGCAATCGCTTTCTCAGATAGCGATTATTACCTTGTGCTCAATCCAGATGTTTGTCTGGACGAGCACTATATCGCGCGAATCGTCAATTTTCTCGATAGTAATCCTGATGTTGGTAGTGCAACAGGAAAGCTGCTTCTCAGCTCTAATCATTCGATTATCGACAGCACAGGCTTGGTCATGAAGAAATCACGCAGAGCGTTTGATCGAGGAGCAGGAGAAGCTACGGAGCATTGGAATGCTTCCGCATATGTATTCGGTGTGTCAGGTGCTGCTGCTATATATGCAAGTAGTATGGTCCGTGCTATAAGTATCGATGGCCAATTCTTTGATGAAGACTTCTTTGCATACAAAGAAGATGTAGATGTCGCATGGAGAGCGCGGGTGTTAGGTTGGAAATCTTATTACTGTGCTGATGCTGTTGCTTATCATGCCAGAGGTTGGCAACAAGGAAAACGTAATAAACAGCCTCTATATATCCGCAAGCATTCATATATTAACCGTTATTACATGTTAATTAAGAATGAGAGTGTGCTCTCTTATGCTGCTCATTTTCCTTTTATCATTGCTTACGATTTGGCAAGCTTAGGCTACTTGCTCGTTCGGGAGCCTCGAGTTCTAATTGTATGGTTTTCTTTGTTCAAGAGAATACCCTCTATGCTAAGGAAACGGAAGCACATTAAATACAAGAGAAAATCCTCGAAACCTGCCAATTCATGGTATACTACATCTAATTCCAAAAGTGTAAGCAAAGGTGACTAATCATGAATCATGAACAGAACATTATTACAATCTCACGATGTACACAATAGCAAAATTAAATTGCGACAAAAGCAAAATATATGTTGGAATATACGAACACATGTGCTATAATTGAAATGAAAGAAAGCTTAATATTTCCGTTATGTGGTATACTGTAATTCACCTTTTATCAAAGGAGCGGTTGATGTGGAAAAGCTGGACTTAATCATTGAGAAATTGGAGAAAATCGAAGGTAATGTTGGGAGGCTTGAAGGTAGTGTTGGGAGGCTTGAAGGTAGTGTAGGGAAGCTTGAAGGTAATGTAGGGAAGCTTGAAGGTAGTGTAGGGAAGCTTGAAGGCAGTGTAAGGAAGCTCGAAGGTAGTGTGGAACAGCTCCAGGCAGGACAACAAAGGCTCGAAGGTAGTGTGGAACAGCTCCAGGCAGGACAACAAAGGCTTAAAGCTGCTGTATATACCAGAAGTTTGGTATTTGATATAAGTACTGATGGTCAATTCTTTGATGAAGACTTCTTTGCATACAAAGAAGATGTAGATGTCGCATGGA
>JBBDIY010000034.1:0-32739 GCA_040880185.1 Paenibacillaceae bacterium | reverse complement strand
AAACCAAGCAAACCAAGCAAACCAAGCAAACCAAGCAAACCAAGCAAACCAAGCATAGATATGCCTTCTGTTATTTAGTTGCGTTTTACTAAACTAAAACAAACATAAAGGGATGAAACTCTCGTTTAACTTCATTCTGTCAAACTAAATCAATGATTCTTAGCTGTCTATGAGTATTGTCCCCATTTAGTTTCGAAGAATGAACTTAAATGATAGGCAACTCTCAAAATGAAGGATTTAGTTTCGTTTTTCGAAACTAAATCCACCGAACCGACTTCAAACAACGAAACTAAATCCACTGAACCGACTTGCAAACAACGAAACTAAATCCACCTCCACCTCCACCTCCACCGAACCGATTAATAGACGAAATTAATTCCTTCGATTTGGCTCCGCTAATTACTACAACGAGAAATTTTTATAGTCTAAATTTAGCTTCCAGGAATGCACACGCTGTTCTCCCCCATCATCGGGTAAAAACCAATGCTTCTCTTGCAAGTTTCTCATCAAATTCCGAGCGTAATGGTATCCACAATGGAATAGCGCTCGGACGTCTTTCAATTTTACCGAATGTCCTAAACTTAAAGCTAATCTGACTACCTCGCGTTCAAGACAATCAGCTTCACTCAACTGTCTCTCGGGGTCGCTGAATAATCGGCCTATCATTTGTTGGAATAATTGTTGCCATAATTGAGGTCGATCCTTAATGTCGTCATAGCCGATTCTCCCCACAATCCAGCCGCTATTGATCAAGTGCATTTGTCTCACCCATTGATCGCAAAATTGTCTTCGAGACAAATCCTTCACATGTGCTCCATACCCATCTACTTCAATTGCTATCTTCACAGGTCCGCGAATATATGCCAAATCTATATATCTTCGGGTACCCATAAAATCTATCATTTCATATTCTGGGTGAAGATGGAGGAAATGCCCGAAAGAGGGCCACCAAATACAGCGTAACATCTCTTTCTCCGCATGATTGTGCCCATCTATTAGTCGGCGTTTACTTTCCCCCTTTCGTTGTTTCAAGTGTTCTTCAATCCATCTCTGATGCATGAGCTGAAATGTGCTCATTGTTCGTGCCCCCTCTCGTAATTTGCAATAAAAAACGCCGCTCTAGGGAGTCATATCCCACAGGAGCGGCGCATGCTTTGCGCGATTATATTGAGTATATCATTACTTTCTATAAATTCAATCTAAGTAATAAACTACATAATCAAGCCCGCTGACTCATATATATGAATCAGTAGTTATCAAATTTAGAGATGAAAGAAAGGAGTGGTGACGATGAATGTGAGGAAAAGTATCCTTTATTTGGTTTGTGCGCTCGGCATGTTATTGTACGCTCTACCGAGACTTGAGGTTGGGAATGGTTTATCTTTGCCAACCATCTTTGGGGTCATATGGATCGGGGTGGCATTGCTGATCATCGCAGCGCATCTTAGAGTTGTGTTAAGAGTAGATAACGAGTATCACGAGAAGGATCAATACAGGCATATGAACGGATAATCCTATTGTTACTCTAGTGTAAAATTATAACTTTTTATTCTTCAGCAAACGATTTTTCAATTTTACCTTATTCAAGAAGGCGACGGTTGCCGACTTGCTTTTTTTTGTGACTTCATGCTCTTGTTGAAAGTAAACGATGCCCAATTTCTCGTCAAAATGTTCTATTTTGTGTAAATTCACCAGGTTAATTCGATCCAATTTCTCAAATCCAAGCTCCTGTACATGTCGGGATAGCACGGCTAAAGAAGGCATTAAATGATAGAAGTGTTCATGCATCGTATGATAAACGACGGTGTGCCCATCCATATGCATGTACAGCACATCGTTCATATCTAGCATGATAATATCTGTTTGGTTTTTCCTGTCTCGGGTCACGGGGATTTGCATACCATTCACTCCAAAAAAGTTGTGTCTCTCGCATCTTCTCTTTGCTTTCTAATCGCGAAATATGTTAAATAAAGGATAGGCAATACTAATACGACTGTAATAATCAGAAGATCATTAAAGTAGAATATGATACCAACTGCAATGAGGAAGACGAATAGAATAATCATTATAACAATATTCTCTCCAACAAGCTTGAAGCGGTCGAGCGCGAAGGTAAACCCAATGCCCCGCTTGTACAAATAATGTGCAATGAGGTAGATAATAAGTCCAGAAGAAATTTGTAAGAAATAGGAAACTATTGGATGATCATGAATGGTTGCAAAAGTAGTAAAGTTAGCTAATATGAGAGCGCTAAGAATAGCGGTTTGAATGACGCCAAATATGGCGTAGCTAACTATTCCCATGATAGCTGCCCAGAGCAATGATACTTCATTAAGAAAAACTCTCAGGAATAAAATAATCATGATCAGTGAAAAAAGAGGGGCTAAGCCAGAGATGGGATCTTCCAGCCTTATTAAGTAATTTACCAAGAGTATAGGAATTTGTGTGATACTAAACTTGATTAAATATGATTTGGCATTAAATCGAAATAAGGCACAGCAAAGATAGTACATAGCTAATACTTCAAACGTGCCGAATATCACGAATAGTAGTAAATTCATAGAGTAGTACTCCCTTTATATTGTCTCTTATTACTGTACACGGGATTATACAAATTGAAAAGAGTTTTCTATTATTAAGTTGTTCCATATTCAATGTCCATCTATAATATGTATATAACAGATGAATACAGTTGAGACATATGCGGGGTGTAACAGATTGGTTAATGATGATGGACGAGGCTGGCTACCGGAGAGTAGAACTAAGCATGAACAAATTATTCAATACATCGATCAATTAAAGGTAGGTACGAAAATTTCCGTTCGTAAGATCGCAAGAGAGGTTGAGGTTAGTGAGGGTACAGCTTATAGGGCGATTAAAGAAGCAGAGAATCAGGGGCTTGTTAGTACTAGAGAACGAATTGGTACGATCAGAGTGGAGAAGAAGTTAAGAGTTAATATTCATAAGCTGACTTTCGGCGAGATAGTGAATATTGTCGATGGAGTTGTGCTAGGGGGCACTCAAGGGCTGGATATGCCATTGAATAAATTCGTCATTGGCGCGATGAAGCAGGATGCCATGAAGCGATATATCGAACCGGGGAGCTTATTGATTGTTGGTAATCGATATGAGGCTCATACGGTAGCGTTAGAGCAAGGGGCTGGAGTGCTTATAACAGGCGGCTTTGAGACTACGGCACAGGTCAAACGGTTAGCCGATCAATTAAATTTGCCGATTATCTCTTGTGGATACGACACCTTTACGGTAGCTTCGATGATCAATCGGGCGATTTATGACAGTATGATCAAGAAGAAGATTATGCTGGTGGAAGATATTCTGCTCACCGAGCAGAAGCCGGTCGTGCTAAAGACAACAAATACGGTAGTGGAATGGAAGAAGCTACAAGAGGCAACAGGTCATTCGAGATATCCGATCGTAGATGAATGGAATCGATTGGCTGGTATGATTACTTCCAAGGATGTTGTTGGGGCAGAGGACGAACAGACGATTGACAAGCTTATGACGAGAAATCCGTTGAAAGTTACGGCCAGAACATCGATTGCCTCAGCTGCACATATGATGGTTTGGGAAGGTATAGAGCTCTTGCCCGTTGTTGACGTAAATCGCAAGCTGATCGGTGTGATAGGCCGACAGGATGTACTGAAAGCGATGCAGCTCGTTCAGAAGCAGCCCCAGATGGGTGAGACCATCGAAGAATTGATCTGGAATGGCTTCGAAGAAGTGAAGGCTGAACGTGGCGAATTAACCTTTAGAGGGATGATCACGCCACAGATGACAAGTCCACTAGGTACCGTGTCTGAGGGAGTTCTAACGACATTGATGACGAAGGCTGCATTTCGTGCCATTCAAGAACAGAAGAAGGGTGATTTGGTATTGGAGAATATGTCGATTTACTTCATGCGACCGCTCCAGATCGAGACGGAGATAGACATTATTGCCAAGCCGATTGAAGTAAGTCGTAAGTTTGGTAAGGTTGAAGTGTCGATCTTTCATCAGGACCACCTGATTGCTAAGGCGATGATGACGGCACAGCTTATTGATCAATCTTAGCTAAACACGAATGTGAAAATGGTTAACGAAGTAAATTTTGATGAAAGCAGTTATCATTTTAGGCGTGCTTGATAGACCGAACGATTACGTATGCCTGCGAATAAATTGAATAAGCCGATCAATAAGAATAAAGTGCCTATAACGACACCGATCGAACCTGACGTGACGAACAATGGATAAAGCGCCATTAGGACTAACAGGAAGCCCATACTTATATTCTGTTTAGCTTGTAATAAGCCCCTATGGTCTGGTTTTCGTTCTCTGCGAAACTTCACACTATAATAGATCGTAAAGCTAAAAGCTATGATGAAACCGATGAAGATGATAGAATTTAGAACTTCAAGCATGGGTTATCCTCTTTTCTTGTTTTTCATTGCCATATGATATAGTTTACCACGAGGTTTTAAAAATTTAAAATAATGAATTCAACCAAACTGAATAGTCGGAGGAAATCAATCATTGTGTATGTACGGTCGGGCTTCTGCCCATATCGTGAGCTCGCTGTTCTTCACAATGATCATGGGAATATCCAATGTATACTCCTTGTCTCCGGGAAGCCGATAAATTTTCCGCCTGATGATCCCTTTGGCCACAATTAAGGAATCTGCAACAGAATCAATGGTAGTTCCTCTCAATAATTCGAGATCTCGCTGTAATGCTCGACGAAGCTCGGACACTATTGCCTCCTCTAGGGGATTGTCGCCAGCGATTGATTGAATATGGACTCTAATCTGACGCACGGTGATTTTATTGTTCTGCTTGCGAATGAGTGGCTCTAATTCCCTGCGTATCTCTTGATTTTCGCTCATTAATCGTTGATTATCGTCATTTAGAATGCTGAAGTTATGCTGATAGATTGACATGAACAGAGCACCTCCGATGACCATACCAGCTGCTACTAGTCCAATTGCACGCATATAGGGCTTGAACCAGTCACTAGTTGGAATCTTCATCCTTGGGCACCTTCACCACAAATCCAGCGAATGAGCTCTGTTCCTAATTGCGCACCTAAGAAAGCACTCAATATTTGCAAGATTTGCTTCACAGCGGGTGATATATGGCCGTACATAAAGTTGCTCTCAATGACTCTTAAAGGATCAATCGTACCACCGATTGCTACGACGACAGCCCATATTTTGACCGTTGCCACCATGTTGAGCATACTCGTAGAAGGAGATTTGAAGGTTAGTACAGAATGAATGCCTATCATCATTGCAGCTCCTAGCACTACCCCAAAGGCAACTAGAAAATCCTGTGACATCTTCGATAACAATTGTGCCATAAGTAATCGTCCCTTTCCTCAAAACGTACTATAATAATGGGACAAGCGAATATTAACTTGCGATAATCCGGTTGTTTTCTTTATGTATATGGGATTAAGGACAATCATTATGATAAAATCATACAAAGAACACAGATAGGTAGAAAGGTCGAGTAGCCATGACTGGATTCGTGCACCTACACGTTCATAGTGAATATAGTTTGTTGGACGGTGCTGCTCGCATTGAGGATCTGCCTCGTCAGGCCAAAGCATTAGGTATGTCTGCATTAGCTTTAACCGATCACGGCGTCATGTATGGCGTCGTTGCTTTCTATAAAGCATGTATGGAGCAAGGAATCAAACCGATTATCGGCTGTGAGGTATATATTACTGCAGGCTCCATGAAGGACAAGCTAGCGAGATCCGAACAACCGAACCATCATCTAATCCTATTAGCTAAGAATGAAGTCGGTTATCGTAATCTGATGCATCTAGTTTCAATGGCACAGCTCGAAGGCTTTCACTATAAGCCAAGAATTGATTTCAAACTACTCTCTTTGCATGCTGAAGGTCTGATCTGTCTTAGTTCCTGCCTGGCTGGGGAGGTTCCTCAGCTTCTGCTTAAGGACAAGCCAGAGGCGGCGCGGGCTGCTGCTACAAGATACAAGAAACTATTCGGCGAAGATTATTACATTGAGCTTCAGGATCATTGGATTCTTGATCAGAGACGGATCATGCCAGAGCTTATTCAAGTTGCTCGAGAGCTGGATATTCCGCTCGTTGCTACGAATGATGTCCACTATATTCATCACGCCGATCAAGCTGTGCAGGATGTGCTGCTCTGCATTGGAACAGGTAAGACGTTAGATGATCCTGATCGATTGAAGTTCCACTCCGATCAGATGTACATGAAGACACCGAATGAGATGGCTCTTATGTTCGCACAAGCACCCGACGCGCTTAGCAATACGTTGCTCATCGCCGAGAAGTGCCAGCTAGAGCTTCAATTCGGGCAGGCGATCCTGCCTAGATTCGAACCCATTCCGGAGGGGTTGGATGCTGCACGTTATCTTCGCGAATTATGCGAACTGGGCTTAGAGCATCGCTATGCCTCAACCTCAGCTTGGGAACACAAGCAAGAGAAGCGGGATATTCAGAAGAGGCTGAATTATGAGCTTGGTGTTATTGAGAAGATGGGGTTCTCGGATTACTTTCTCATCGTCTGGGATTTCATTCGTTATTCTCACCAGCAAGGGATTATGACAGGTCCTGGCCGTGGATCATCTGCAGGAAGTCTTGTCGCCTATGTACTGAACATTACAAGTGTAGATCCGATACGTTACCGTCTGCTCTTCGAACGGTTTCTGAATCCAGAACGGATCAGTATGCCTGATATCGATATAGACTTTAATGATGAGCGTCGCGATGAAGTGATCGAGTACGTAGTGAACAAGTATGGCGCGCAGCATGTAGCCCAGATTATCACCTTCGGAACATTAGCTGCACGTGGGGCAGTTCGAGATGTAGGACGAGTAATGAATGTACCTTTTAATGAGGTGGACAAGGCAGCGAAGATGATTCCGAATTTACCCGGAATCACCATTGAAGCAGCTATGCGTCACAATCCCGATCTAAAGCAAGTGTACGACCGTCAACCTAAGATTGCGGAGCTTATCAATATGGCTCAGAGGGTAGAGGGTATGCCACGACATGCATCCACGCATGCAGCAGGTGTGGTCATATCCCGCGAACCGCTGACGCATTATGTACCACTCCAAGAGGGTACGGAACAGACTGCACTCACGCAATATTCAATGGAGCATCTAGAGCACATTGGCTTATTGAAGATGGACTTCCTTGGACTACGCACCCTATCCATTATTGAACGTACCCTGTATTGGATTCAGGAAAGATATGGTGTGAAGCTGCAGCTCGATCAACTACAAGACGATGATGCGGATACTTACATCATGCTCGGTAAAGGGGATACTACGGGAATTTTCCAATTAGAATCAGCGGGTATGCGACGGGTACTGAAGGACCTGAAACCAACTGAATTCGAGGATATCATCTCCGTGTTGGCCTTATATCGCCCAGGTCCGATGGAATTCATCCCGAAATACATTCAAGGTAAGCATGGGCAGATCGATGTCGAATATCCTCATCCGGCCTTAGAGCCTATCCTCTCAGACAC
Source organism: Paenibacillaceae bacterium (assembly GCA_040880185.1). Classification (GTDB taxonomy): domain Bacteria; phylum Bacillota; class Bacilli; order Paenibacillales; family UBA4045; genus UBA4045. The sequence continues at coordinate 25,213 of JBBDIY010000034.1, read as the reverse complement.
ATATGGCATTATCGTGTATCAAGAACAGATTATGCAGATTGCTTCGAAGATGGCTGGTTTCAGTCTGGGGGAGTCAGACCTTTTACGTCGAGCGGTATCCAAGAAGAAGCGTGAAGTGCTTGACCACGAGAGGACCCATTTTGTTGTAGGAAGTATATCTCAAGGATTCTCAGCGGATGACGCGAATCGCGTCTATGATATGATTGTCCGATTTGCCGATTACGGCTTCCCACGGGCACATGCCACAGCATATGGGGTGCTTGCTTTCCAAACGGCATACCTCAAAGCTCATTACCCAGTGGAATTTATGGCGTCGATGCTGACTGCAGTGATGGGCAATCAACGTAAGGTCGCTGAATATGTGGATGAATGTAGACGTATGGGTATTGATGTGCTGCCACCAGATGTAAATGAGAGCCGGATTACCTTCACCCCATTCGGCAGTACGGATGCGGAAGGGACCGTTGTTCGTGGCATACGATTCGGCATGGCGGCAATCAAGAATGTGGGAACGCAAGCTATGGATTCGATCATTCATGAGCGGCAAGATAGACCTTTTGAGGATATGGCTGATCTATGCAGACGTATCGACCTGAGGGTATGTAACAAACGTGTCTTAGAAGCACTCATTCAATCAGGAGCGATGGATACACTGCCTGGACATAGAGCCCAGCTCGTAGCCATGTTGGATGAGACCGTCGAAGCAGCATTGAAGTGGCGGAAGGAAAAGGAGGATCTGCAAATTCATTTATTCGGCCTAGTCGAGGAAGTAAATTGGGCGATCACCTATCCTGATATTAGACCTTATACCAATATGCAACAATTGGAACTGGAGCGGGAGCTGCTCGGCATGTACATATCGGGCCATCCCCTAGATAATTATGAACATTTACTGCGCCAGCTCGGCGCTGATCCCATGCATCTATTCCATGAATATCCGGATGAGACTGTTGTTTATGCAGCAGGCATGGTTCTCTCTACAAGGACGATTATTACGAAGAAAGGTCAACCGATGGCCTTCACGGAATTCGAGGATCGAATCGTTAAGACGGAGTTGGTGCTTTTCCCTGAGGTGTGGAAATTGTATGGAAAGCTAGCTGAGAAAGGTAAAGTCATCCTTATTCGCGGTAAAATTCAGCAGCAGGATGAGGATTTTAAATTGCTTGTCGATCAACTTTATAAACTGGATGAGCCGAATCTCATCGAACGCATACGTAAGGAGAAGACACCACGTTCAGCATTACAACGAACCGATAATAACAAGAAGCATAATCAGCCAATAATTGCCACTAAACAGAAATTATATGTTAAAATCAATGAGCAATTTGAACAAAGGGAACGATTGGAGAAACTGCAAGCTTCTTTACTCACTCATACTGGGGCTATCCCTGTTGTCCTATTCTATGAACGCAATCAAGTTGCGAAAGGTTTAAGTGAACGTTATATGGTAAAACCTTCTCCAGAGTTAATCCGCGATATTGAGAGCTTGTTTGGTTCAGGTACTGTAAAAATTAAATGAGTGATCGTTTGTTGCGATAAAAAGTCGAGGTATGATATCATTAGAATTTGTACAGGTGTTATAAATGCTAGGGAGGTAGGAAATCCATGTGGAAAGTAATCTATATTGCTCCTTCCGCGAAGATTGCGGAACGCATTAAAGATAAGCTTACAGAAGAGGGATTCCTTGTTCAGATTAGACCTATTAATTTATCCAAACAACAGTATGAAATCGTAGTTCCTGAAGGCGAGTTGGAAGATGTTCAGGAAGTTTTGAATTCCATTTTACATAAATAAAATATTCATCATAGTAGACGAGTTTGAAGAGGTGCAGAATTGTTAAAAGACTTTTTCCAGAAGAAAAGAAAATATGCCACGATTACGTCAGACAAAGCCAAGCGTGATATCCCAGAGGGATTAATGACGAAATGCCCCAAGTGTGGCGCTATTCTTGTTACCAAGGAATTAGAAAAGAATAATAAGGTCTGTATGGGCTGTGGTCATCATTTTCGCTTGAGCGCTTATGAACGTATTATCTGTGTCCTCGATGAAGGCGAGATCTTGGAATATGATAAAGATATGATCTCATTAGACCCACTTGATTTTCCAGGCTACAAGGAAAAACTGGTGAAGAGCGCAGAGGCTTCTGGTATGAACGATGCGATCATAACGGGCGAAGGCACAATTGGTGGGTTTCCTGTTGTTATTGGAATTATTAGCTTTGATTTCTTTCAAGGGACTTTAGGCTCCGTTGTTGGGGAGAAGATTACACGAGCGATTGAGAACGCCATCCAGAAGCAATATCCGCTCATTCTATTCTCGACCTCCGGGGGAGCACGGATGCAAGAAAGTATTCTAAGTTTGATGCAGATGGCCAAAACCAGTGCGGCTTTGCAGAAGCTAGATGCACATGGCGGTTTATTCATCTCCGTAATTACCGATCCTACATATGGAGGGGTTTCTGCTAGCTTTGCGATGCTCGGCGATGTTATTATTGCTGAACCAGGCGCTGCTTTTGGTTTTGCTGGACGCATCGTAATAGAGCAAACCATTCGACAGAAGCTACCGGATAACTTTCAAACAGCTGAATTTAACTTGAAGCACGGTCAGCTCGATCAGGTTGTTCATCGCAAGGATATGAAAGCCGTACTAACCAAGTTATTAGACCTGCACACAGCACCGAATAGGAGTGATGTCTAATGGCAGGAGAATTGCCTTTTGAGCTGCCGCTCATTGAGCTGCGTGCGAAGATTGATGAGCTTCGTAAATTCGGTTCGGAGAAAAACATTGATTTCACCGATGAGATTTCTCGCTTAGAACAACGATATGCCATATTGGAAGTTGAGTTATATGAGAATCTAACAGCTGCACAGAAGATGCAGATCGCTAGACACCCAGGACGCCCAACTACCATGGACTATATATTGAACATTTTCACAGATTTTTGTGAGCTTCATGGTGACCGCTTATTCGGGGACGATCTCGCGATTGTAGGTGGGATCGCCAAGCTGAATGGCTTACCTGTTACCGTCATTGGTCATCAGAAGGGTAAGGACACGAAGGATAATATTGCTCGGAATTTCGGGATGGCTCATCCTGAAGGTTTCCGTAAAGCATTACGTCTGATGAAGCAAGCGAATAAATTCGCTCGGCCGATTATTACCTTCATAGATACACCGGGTGCATATCCTGGTAACGCAGCTGAGGAACGAGGTCAATCCGAAGCGATTGCACGAAATTTGTTGGAGATGGCCGGATTCGAGGTTCCAATTATTTGTGTGATTATTGGTGAAGGTGGTAGTGGTGGCGCTTTGGCACTTGGTGTCGGTAATCGTGTACTCATGCTTGAGAATGCGATTTATTCCGTAATTACACCAAACGGAGCAGCTTCAATTCTATGGAAAGATGCCTCGAAAGCGGACCAAGCAGCTGAGGCGATGAAGATTACGGCACAGAACATGCTTGAGATTGGGATTGTAGAAGAAGTTGTTCCTGAGCCGAAGGGTGGAGCACACAAAAACTTCGTTCTCCAAGCAGCGGCTGTGAAACAAGCTCTATGTAGACATATGGGGCAGCTTGCAAGCATGAAACAAGCTGATCTCAGTGAGGACAGATATCAGAAATTCCGAACTATTGGGGAATTCACGTTTCTGGAGATGACTGGGGAGTAAGAAGCGAGAAGACTAACTCCTATGTGACTTTATTTATATCGTTATAGTAAGAATGCTTTAGAATGAAACCATGATCTTTGACTACATTCAGGAGACCTCTCGATACGTATTAATTTCCAGGAGACCACTCGATACGAATCGACTTCCAATTAAACTCCCTTGTTAGTCACGACAGTTTAATTTCCAGACAGTTTAATTTACAGGAGGAACTATTCATGCGCAAAACGAAAATTGTATGTACAATCGGACCATCTAGTGAAGCTCCAGAAATGCTGAAGAAGTTAATTGGAGCAGGTATGAACGTTGCTCGTTTAAACTTCTCACATGGTGATTTTGAAGAACATGGATCAAGAATTAACAATATCCGTGCCGTTGCTGAGGAGCTAGGTACGAATACTGCGATCTTATTGGATACCAAGGGACCAGAAATTCGTACGGGCAAGCTTAAGGAAGAACCCATTGAGCTTATACAGGACGAGCATATTACTCTGACAACGGAAGAGATATTAGGGGATGCTAAGCGCATCTCTATCACATATGTTGATCTTCCTAAAGATGTGCACATTGGATCAACCATTCTGGTTGATGATGGTTTGATCGGTTTAAGAGTAGTCTCTGTTGAAGGTACTGAGATCAAGTGCCTGATTGTGAATGGTGGTACTCTTAAGAGCAAGAAGGGCGTAAATGTACCTGGTGTTAGTATTTCACTGCCAGGTATTACAGAGAAGGACCGAGCCGATATTATATTCGGTATTCAACAAGGTGTTGATTTTGTTGCGGCCTCATTCGTTCGTAAAGCTGTAGACGTATTAGAAATTAGAGCTCTTCTTGAGGAATATGATGCTAAGCACATTCAAATTATATCCAAGATCGAGAATCAAGAAGGCGTTGATAATCTAGACGAAATTCTTGAGGTTTCAGATGGTTTGATGGTTGCACGCGGCGATCTCGGCGTAGAAATTCCAGCCGAAGAGGTACCTCTTGTACAGAAGATCATGATTAAGAAATGTAATTTCGCAGGTAAACCCGTTATTACAGCAACCCAGATGTTAGATTCCATGCAACGCAATCCTCGACCAACACGAGCAGAAGCAAGTGATGTGGCTAATGCCATCTTCGATGGTACGGATGCGATTATGCTATCTGGTGAGACTGCTGCTGGTAAATATCCAGTGGAGTCCGTTCAAACAATGTCACGTATTGCTGAGAGAGCGGAGTTGGCATTGGAATATCGTGAAATTCTAGTCAAGCAGAGTCTTGCTCAACAGACTACGGTTACAGAAGCGATTAGCCAAGCCGTCGCGAATTCTGCACTTGATCTCGATGCAAAGGCGATAATTACTGCTACTGAAAGTGGCTATACAGCTAGAATGGTATCGAAGTATCGCCCGAAAGCTCCCATTATTGCATTTACTCCAAACCCTCAGGTTACGCGCCGTTTAGCATTAATATGGGGTGTTATTACCGTACAAGGTGAGGTTGCTAGAAGCACGGATGAGATGTTCGAGATGGCTGTTGAGGCTTGTGTGAATGCAGGCCATATTCATCTAGGAGACCTCGTTGTTATTACAGCTGGTGTACCTGTGGGTAGATCTGGAACAACAAACTTGATCAAGGTTCATCATGTCGGTGAGTTAATTGCCAAGGGTCAGGGAATTGGCAGTCAGAAGGCAACGGGACATGTTCTTGTGGCTAACAATCCTAAAGAAGCGAATGAGAGAGCAACTAGCGACAGCATCCTTGTCCTTCATTCAACGGACATCGAATATATGCCTGCTATGAAACGTGCCGCAGGAGTCATTACAGAATCAGGTGGAATCACATCACATGCAGCGATTGTTGGGCTTGAGCTTGGCATCCCAGTCATCGTTGGTGTTGAGAATGCACTAGAGCTACTCGCCAAGGTGAAGGAAGTTTCCATTTATGCTGAGGTAGGCGTAATTTATTCAGGTCGCGTGAAGTATCTCTAAGCATATGAATAGCGTAATCAGGAGAGACCATTCTGAATGGTCTCTTTCTATATATTAGGATAAAGATCGAATATGCTGGAGATACTCGAAAAAATCGACTAATTCGCATGGTATAGGAGAGAATGGACAGTATGGTTGAAGATAAGCGATTCGTGCATCAGCTACGCGTGAGATATCAGGAAACCGATCAGATGGGCGTTGTGTATCACGCTAATTATCTGAATTGGCTTGAGATTGCTCGTACAGAATGGATTCGTGAGCTAGGTATACCTTATTCACAGTTAGAAGAGAAAGGCTTGCTCTTACCGGTAACCGATGTTCAAATAAAGTACATTCAACCAGCACGATATGACGATGTGATCGATGTTCTTCTACGAATCGTTGATTATAGTTATCTTCGTGTGGGTTTCGAATATGATGTTTATCGATCAATAGACAATCTGTTATTATTAACAGGAACGACTCGACACGTATGGGTAAATCGCGATTGGAAGCCGGTGAGGCTGGACCGGATGATGCCGGAGCTGTATGAGTTGATTAGTAGTGAATATAAAGGCCTTAGAAGCCGTTAAATATAGGGCATACTATATTCATCATCGCACTGCGACTTTCAAATCAGTTCGAGCCTGCTAGGGAGGAGGAATCCATTTTATGTACCGTCTCATTATCGTGTTGTTGATAGTTATACCCGTCGTAGAGATATGGGGCTTAATCACGGTCGGCAGGATGATTGGTGCTTGGGAGACATTCGGGGTTCTTCTGTTGAGTGGGTTGATCGGAGCTTACTTGGCGGGGAGAGAGGGCAAGCGGGTATGGGCGTTAGCCCGATTGCAATTAAGTCAACGACAGGTACCCACACAGTCGATTCTGGATGGGATTTGCATCTTGATTGGAGGACTGCTGCTAGTCATACCAGGTTTCCTTACAGATATAATCGGTATATTGTTAATCATTCCACCTACACGTGCGATTTTTAGAATCTGGTTAATTGTGTTGATCCAGAGCAAATTTCTGAGAGGCAGCAAACGTATGATCACACGTCGTTAAGGATCAACCACAACTAAAGATTCGGTTGTTCCTCAGGATTATCTATTTTTTGAAAATAATGACCATGAACGATATATCGCCTAATATCGCGGAATACATCGGCACGGTGGAAGGCGAATCCGAGCACTAAGCCGATAGGTCCGATGATGAGTCCGAGCACACCGAATAGCTTCAATCCAACAAACACACCGATCAATGTGACGAGTGGATTTAATCCAATACTGCTCGATAGTACCTTGGGTTCCGCGAGCTGTCTTGCGATTAAGATAATTCCATATAGCACACTGAGGCCTATTGCAAACGCATAATTTCCCTTAACCAGAATGATAATGATCCACGGTATGAATACAGCACCTGTTCCTAAGTAAGGCATCAGATCAACCAGTCCGATGAGTAGGCCAATCGATACCGCATAGTCTACACGAAGCAAAACTAAACCAATGATAACGAAGCAGGCTGTGATAGAGATGAGGATAAATTGGGCTTTTAGAAACCCGAATAAGGCTTTACGTAAATCAATCCAAATCGCCTCTATCGAATCTTTCACCTGATTGTGCATGAGATTGCCGCTCCAGCGTCTAATTCTATACCAGTCCTTGCTAATGAAGAATGTTGCAATGAAAGCAATAATGAGCCCCACAGCTACATTAGGTAATGCAGTAATAAAAGTAACCATGTATTGAGCAAATTGTTGTAGAATACTAGTAACAGCTTCAACAATTTTACTACCCACAGAATTCACTCCAATATCAACGGTATCTGGATCACCAATTTGTCGATAGAAGTTAGTAATCTCATCGATCCAATGCTGGATCACTCCTGAGCTAATCAGTGAGGATAAATCGGTCAGCCACTGATCATAATTGTCGTTAATGAATATGGATAACCGTTGAATTTCATTCACAATTCGGAATACGACGAGTGTTATTACTCCAGCAACTGCACTTATGAATATGAGGATGCTTAGTGATACGGCTAACCAGCGAGACATTCGGCCCTTCCGCTCCAGTAAATTCACGAGTGGGTTCAGTAAATAGGCAATTAACCAGCCAATGAGAAAAGGATAAATCAGGGGAACAACAAAATAGATGGCGATGAAGGATAGTATGATGATGATCGCAATCCACAGTCCTCTTAACAGCTTGCCTACCAATGGTCTTTCCATAACCGTGGGTTTCCTCCCTGATTCTTATCGATTCGTATAAATATCTATTATTGTACCATGAATATCCTTAATAATAAATTTTCACTCCACATCCATACATTTACATTGAGTTTACATTCCCCATACTTTCCCTTAATGATCCTCCTGCATACTTATGGCTAGGAAGAAAGCGAATTATGACGAAAGTAGGTATAGGAATGTCACATAAACATGAGAATAATCACCCTATACAATCCCCATACATTAATCGAGATCTGAGCTGGTTGGAATTTAATCGTAGAGTATTAGAGGAAGCGCAAGATCCGACGACACCTTTGGTCGAAAGATTGAAATTTCTATCCATCGTCTCTACAAATCTGGATGAATATATGAGCGTGCGTGTTGCTGGCATCCAAGAGCAATGGAAGGTCGGCTACCAGAAGAAGGATTTCAGTGGGTATACACCATCTGGATTATTAAAGCGAATCGTTAGGCGAACGAATAAGCTTGTGGCTGACCAATATAAATCGTATCGAGAATCGCTTCGACAAGCAGCCAGGGAAGGTATTCATTTTCTGGATTATGATGAATTGAATGTGACTCAGAAGAGAAATGTAGACCAATATTATCACGAAATTATTTTCCCTGTGCTAACTCCAATGGCTGTTGATCAGAGTCGTCCATTTCCATTGGTGCATAATCTGGGTTTGTATGTATCGATTGTGTTACGTAAGGAGGACGAATTGGAAGCGGAAGAGCCATACTTCTCGATCGTTCAAGTGCCATCCATTCTATCGCGATTTATAGAGCTTCCTCGGCGGAATAACAGTAAGAAGCAAGAATTTATATTGCTTGAAGAGGTTATTAGTCAGCACATACATACGTTATTCAGTGGATATATACCTGTTGCTGTCCATCAATTTCGTGTTACCCGTAATGCAGATCTACCTTTGAATGAAGAGGGAGCAGAGGATTTGCTCGAACAGATCGAGAAGGAGCTTCGGCAAAGACGTTGGGGGATGCCCGTAAGACTTGAGGTTGAACGAGGCATTCATCCATACGCTCTGGAGATATTAGCTGAAGAATTTGAGATCGATGATCGGATTTTCGAGATCGATGGTCCACTTGATTTGAGCTATCTGATGAAATTTACGGAGAGCCTGTCGAAGGTAGATCACCTCCGTTATCAACGAATTGAACCCGTATATCCTGGTCCGTTTACAAGTCAATCAGACATCTTCGGCGTACTAAGACAACAAGATGTATTAGTGTTCCATCCGTACGAATCGTTCGAAGCCATATTGGATTTTATTGATCAAGCGGCGAATGACCTGAATGTATTAGCCATTAAGATGACCTTATATCGGGTAAGTGGGAATTCTCCCTTAATTCGCTCATTGATTCGAGCAGCAGAGGCGGGCAAACAGGTAACCGTAGTTGTTGAGTTGAAGGCAAGGTTCGACGAGGAGCGGAATATTGCTTGGGCAAAAGAGTTAGAAAAAGCTGGGTGTCACGTCGTTTATGGCTTGTCCGGTTTAAAGACGCATGCGAAGATTACGCTTGTAGTTCGTCAGGAACACGGAACATTGGAGAGATATGTGCATGTTGGGACAGGCAACTATAATGAGAATACAGCGCATCTTTATACGGATGTAGGACTATTCACTGCTAATCCAGAAATTGGTGAGGATGCTTCTGTCTTATTCAACGAGATTACCGGATATTCCTCACCACGCAGCTGGCGACAAGTGGCTGTTGCACCTACGGATTTGCAGGACAAGCTGATTGAGTTAATTCGGCGAGAAACCGATTGGGCTGCCAAAGGTAAGCCAGCTCGGATCATCGCGAAGATTAATTCTCTCTCCAGCCAATTACTCGTTGATGAGCTTTATGCAGCCTCGCAGGCGGGGGTTAAGATCGAGCTCATTGTAAGAGGGATTTGTTGTCTCCGACCAGGAGTGCAGGGCTTGAGCGAGAACATAAGTGTGATCAGTATTGTGGATCGCTACCTTGAGCATACTCGCTTACTCTACTTCGAGAACGGGGGAAAGCCCGATGTGTGGCTATCAAGCGCAGATTGGATGACTCGCAATATGACTCGCAGAATCGAACTGATGTGTCCTGTGCTCGACCCCAAGCTTAAGCAATATGTTATCCAAATCATGAGCGGAAGCTTAAGGGATAATGTGAAAGCAAGGAGACTAACCGATAAAGCGGTATATGAACGCAAGACGAATGAGGCCGAGAAGCCATATCGTTCTCAATTCGCCTTCAATGATATTGGGTCATGGAAAAGCTAGAGTAGGTGTTAGTTTCCATTCCTTCTGAAACTCGTCTGCGACTTGTGACACCTGACGTGCTTCGATGATAGCGCTGCTACTGGCTTCGGCGAATAGCTGAAGCTCTTTTCGATGTACGCTTGCTTTTAATAATTGAATGGGTTGTGTTTCACTGCGATCAAGTGCAATAGCGAGCTGTAGTAGGGTGCCAAGTTTGCAGACAAGTGAGAGATCTTCTTTGGATACGATATCTGAATAGGTGTTAAGAATAAGCCGTGCACTCTTCTTATTCTTATAGGAAGCAATCGTTGCACACAATACAATTTCACGATGGGTAAGACCACTCAACTGCGAATGTGCAATGAGATAGAAAGTATGTTTACGAAAGTTATAGAACATGATAGAGATGCCAATCCTATAGAGCATAGATGCGGCATCAATGAGCTGCCTAGACCGATTGGCTTGTCCGTGACTTTGTTGCTGCTGTAGGACGTCAAATAATTGTAAGGCAAATCGATTCACTTGGTTGACATGCGGAACCGGAACAATAGGGTGCTGATGAAGAAGGTTTAGTATACTACTACTCAGTATATCTGCGGAGGAAAGTTGTTCTCTTGATAATTCGGTGTGGTAGAGCCCATCACGAATTCCTGAGCCGCTTATGACATAATGTGAAGAGTTGCAGCATCGGAATAAGGTTTGCAGAATAATAGTTCCTGGAACAATAATATCGGAGCGCTGCTTCGCAAGTCCTTCGATCGATTTACGCTCTCCAACAGGAACGGATTGGATTCTAGCCAGAATCTGATCGATATCTGTTGCTGTCATCTGATAATTGTGTGTCATTGGAAGCGAATATTGCTTGCTCTTCTGATCAATATTACACAAACTGCGTACTGTCCCTCCAACACCAATTAAAGGTAAGCCTGGGTGCTGGTGAATCCAATCAAATTTCCGGGCAGTTTGCTCAATCATTCGTTGAATGGACTTTTGTTTCTCCTCAGTGATCTCGCCACCTTGTCCATATTTCTTCGTGAGTTGCACGGATCCCATTGGGAATGAGAAGGAATGAACAATCGTTCTATTCAGGAACAAAGTTAACTCCGTACTCCCACCACCAATATCAATTAGAAAACCATCCTGCACATCTATGGTATTAATCATTCCAAGAAATCCAAGATAAGCCTCTTGTTCACCGCTCAGAATTTCTATATTCAGGCTAGTAGCAAGCTGGAGTTGTTCGACAATCTGATCGGAGTGCTTGGCGTTACGTATGGCTGCTGTTGCGATAGCGCGAATTTTACTCGTGCCCGCTGCTTCACATAGCATACGGAAGTGGAGCAATGTAGCGCTAACGAACGAGATAACATCCTTAGGAAGCTCACCATCTTCAGTTACACGTTCACTTAATCTGGCCGATTCCTTCACTTCATCGATCACACGGTAGGAGCCTTGAGAGTTACACTCGAATATAACGAGTCTTATGGAGTTGGAGCCAATGTCAATGATGCCTAATCGGTCAGTCTCGTTCATGGGAGCCTCCTATTCGCTGTGATGGTTATGCTGATAAGCTCTATATATATTATCACAAAAAATCTTTATGGTACTGATAATGAAGTTTTATGTTGGCTTTTGTTCACTTCTTAGACAATATCCTATATGATTGATTAAGAAAAAGAACGATATTGTCATAATTGTAATTCACTATAGCGGAACTAAGATTGCAGTTAAAGTTAATTAAAAGGAGAGAATTATGATGTCAGTTACTAAAGGACTTGAAGGGATTGTCGCGGCAACCTCTTCCATCAGCTCTATTATCGATGGTGTGCTCACTTATCGTGGGTATGATATTGATAATTTAGCAGACAATGCATCCTATGAAGAAGTGGCTTACTTGCTCTGGTATGGAAAACTTCCGAACACGAAGGAATTAGCTGACTTGCTACAACAGCTATCCGATTATTCGGCAATTCCCGACTTCGTACAACAATTACTCCGATTGACACCTAAGGATGCCAACTCCATGGCTGTTCTTCGCACAGCGGTATCCAGTTTAGCACTTGCTGATCCGGAAGCGAATGATATGAGCGAACAAGCTAATCTCCGTAAATCTATCCGTCTACAAGCTCAGATCCCAACAATTATTGCAGCTTTCGGGCGAATTCGCGAAGGCAAAGAGCCGATCGCACCGAAGAAGAATGTATCGGTCGCCCATAATTTTCTATACATGTTAACAGGTATAGAACCAGAACCTATTGCGATTGAGGCTTTGGACAAAGCATTGGTTCTGCACGCAGATCATGAGTTGAATGCTTCTACTTTCGCTGCTCGCGTGACCGTTGCCACCTTATCCGATATTTATTCGGGTGTTACCTCAGCGATTGGTGCATTAAAGGGACCGCTTCATGGTGGTGCGAATGAAGCTGTTATGGCTATGCTTGAAGAAATTGGTTCAGAAGATAATGTAGAAAGCTACATTAAGAATCTATTGGATAATAAGAAGAAAGTCATGGGCTTTGGACACCGAGTATATAAGAACGGTGATCCACGCGCTAAGCATCTTCAAAGAATGTCCAAGGAATTAGGTAAGATCACAGGCGATATGAAGTGGTATAACATGTCCATCCATATCGAAGAGTTAGTTACAGGTTCCAAGGGCTTGAAACCAAACGTTGATTTCTATTCTGCATCCGTGTATACATCTCTTGAAATTCCGCGTGATTTATTCACACCGATATTCGCTATTAGTCGATTATCAGGTTGGACAGCGCATATTCTTGAACAGTACACAGACAACCGTCTGATCCGTCCACGTGCAGAGTATGTAGGACCTACGAATCAACATTATGTAGTAATCGAACAAAGATCATAGAGCATCGCTCAACCATACAAAAATTTCAGGAGGTTCACATTACAATGCCACAATTCGAACATCTAACAGCACCAACAGCAGGCGAGCAAATAACGATTACAAACGGTAAGCTAAACGTTCCTAACAATCCAATCATCCCTTTTATTGAAGGCGATGGAACAGGACCTGATATCTGGGCCGCTTCCAAGCGTGTACTCGATGCAGCTGTAGAGAAAGCTTATAACGGAAGCAAGAGCATTGCTTGGTACGAAGTTTATGCAGGTCAGAAAGCTTTCGATAAATTTAATACCTGGTTACCGAATGATACACTTGTTGCAATTCGCGAATATATGGTAGCGATTAAGGGTCCTCTAACTACTCCAATTGGTGGAGGCATTCGCTCATTGAATGTTGCACTCCGTCAAGAACTTGATCTATATGTATGTTTGCGTCCAGTGCGTTACTTTACAGGTGTACCATCTCCGGTTAAACGCCCTGAACAGGTAGAGATGGTTATTTTCCGTGAGAACACAGAAGACATCTATGCCGGAATTGAGTATCAAGCTGAATCTGCTGACGCTAAGAAGCTTATTGCATTCCTTCAAGATGAGTTGGGCGTGAAGAATATCCGCTTCCCATTAACATCAGGAATTGGTATCAAGCCTGTATCAAAGGATGGCTCCGAACGTTTAATTCGTGCGGCGATTGAATATGCTGTGGCTAACAAACGTAAGAGTTTAACTCTAGTCCACAAAGGCAATATCATGAAATATACAGAAGGCGCGTTCAAAAATTGGGGCTATGCGCTGGCTGAGCGCGAATTTGCTGACCAAACCTTCACATGGGACCAATTCGATCGCATTAAGGCAGAGCAAGGCGCGGATGCTGCGAATCAAGCTCAGAAGGCTGCAGAAGCAGCTGGCAAAGTAATTATTAAGGATGCAATCGCAGATATCGCATTACAACAAGTATTAACTCGACCTACTGATTTCGATGTGATTGCAACATTGAACCTGAATGGCGACTATTTGTCCGATGCTCTAGCAGCTCAAATCGGTGGCATTGGTATCGCACCAGGAGCAAACATCAACTACTTAACTGGACATGCTATCTTCGAAGCTACTCATGGTACTGCACCGAAATATGCTGGACTTGATGTTGTAAACCCTGGTTCCCTTATTCTATCTGGCGTTATGATGCTTGAGCACATGGGCTGGCAGGAAGCTGCTGACCTGATCTACAAGGGAATGGAAGCATCCATTAAGAGCAAAACTGTAACCTATGACTTTGCTCGCTTGATGGAAGGCGCAACAGAATTGAAATGTTCTGCATTCGCGAGCGAGATCATCAAGCATATGTAAGATACACAAATCTAATATTAGAAAAGAAGGAGTCCTACCCATGAGTATCAAAAGAAAGAAAATCACCGTTGTCGGTGGCGGATTTACAGGCGCAACTACAGCGCTTATGCTAGCTCAGAAAGAGCTAGGCGATGTCGTGCTACTTGATATTCCACAGATGGAGAATCCAACTAAGGGTAAAGCGTTGGATATGCTTGAAGCAAGTCCCGTACAAGGCTTCGATAGCCAAATTACAGGAACAGCTAACTATGAGGATGCAGCGGATTCCGATATCGTCATAATCACAGCGGGTATTGCTCGCAAACCAGGCATGAGTCGTGACGATTTAGTCAATACGAATGCTGGGATTGTTAAAGCTGTCTGTGAGAATGTGAAGAAGTATTGTCCGAATTCTTATGTAATCATACTAAGCAACCCTGTTGATGCGATGACTTATGTGGCATACAACACTTTAGGCTTCCCGAAAAACCGTGTCATCGGTCAATCCGGTGTATTGGATACAGCTAGATTTAACACATTCATCTCGCAAGAGCTCAATGTGTCCGTAGAGGATGTCCGTGGCGTCGTTATGGGCGGTCATGGTGATGATATGGTACCTTTAGTTCGCTACTCGAGCGTTGGTGGAATTCCAATTGAAAGCTTAATCTCCCCAGAACGCATCGAGGAAATTGTTAAACGTACCCGTACAGGTGGCGGTGAAATCGTCAACTTACTCGGTAATGGTAGCGCCTATTATGCTCCAGCAGCATCACTTGTTCAGATGAGTGAAGCGATTCTGAAGGATAAGAAACGTATATTGCCTACGATTGCCTTGCTACAAGGTGAATATGGCTACGATAACCTGTTCATGGGCGTATTGACAACAATCGGTGGCGACGGTATCGAGAAGATATTCGAGCTTGAGCTAACGGCTGTTGAGAAGGCTGCACTAGAGAAATCAGCTGAATCTGTTCGTAATGTGATCAAGATCGTTGCAGGTTAAGTACTACTAATATTTTTCTGAGAGCTCAAGTTGAACATAACTTGCGTTCTCTTTTTTTGAGCTAAGAGATAGTCACACAGTGAAAGCGCCCTGCCGTTTGTGGGCTAACTTGCACAATAAATGTGCAAGTTGCCATTTGGAAGGTCGCTTGCGGTCTAACTTGCACAATAAATGTGCAAGTTGACATTTGGAAGGTCGCTTGCACTCTAACTTGCACAATAAATGTGCAAGTTGCCAGTCGGAAGGTCACTTAACGGGCTTACTTGTAAAATAAATGTACAAGTAGCAAGGCGGAAGTCTGTTTTTATGAGTGGCTTGTTTGAGTTTGATGTTGAGATCGAAATCTAAATAAAGTGGATAACTTGTAACGAATTAGCGTCTTGTAGCTAAATGATTTGTCTAATCTATTCGACTTTATGTATACTATTGGAAAGACATTAAAGCGTATACTTCCGAAGTGCTTTTTTCGGTTGTTCGCTATCTTTCAAAAACTTTTAGGAGGCTGACACATGTACAAAATATTTCTATTCTTACACGTTCTAGGGGCAATTGGATTAGGTTATTATCTGATATTACCATTGTTGCTAAGGAATATTACCAAGATCTCTGGGCAAGCTTTAGACAGCTACTTGTCGGGACTCCTCGGAACAAGTCGCATTGCTCAGTATTTATTGGTTATACAACTCATAACTGGAGGTTACTTGATGTCCAAGAATGATTATTCGATTGCTTGGATCATCTCATCGATTGGCTTCTTCTTAGTTGCGGCTGCGATCTCAGGCATTATGAATAAGAGCATAAAGACCACGATCAAAGATATTCAAGCAGGTGGTAGCGGTGAAGCACAATTAAGCTCAATCCGATTGTTCAGTATCATTGTCAGTTTATCGATGATAATCGTCATTTATTTCATGGTATACCCGATGTATAGATAGATGCTCGATTTTGAGCAACAATCTGCTGAGGAATTTCGTCTTATTAGCTGAGGTGATCAATATGAGAACATTAAGTAGTGTATTTCTTCTTGTTATGGTTATCACTCTAGCAGCTTGCGGAGGCGCTAATTCCGACAATGAGAATGCAGTTACTGGCAATGAGAATGTGATTTCTGATCATAAAGATGCGGTTACACTTGAACCTGGGAACGCTGTGGACGAACCCCTAGTGAACGAGCCTGTAAAGCCGGATGCGAATGGCAAGCTTGCAGCAACGATGAAGTTTGAAATTACAGTTAACGGGAATGTAGAGACGCAAACCGGTACTCTCGCTGTTAGCGATAATGGATATCATCTATACATCTTGCCACAGTTTAAATTCACGCCGGAAGAACCGAATGCAGACCAGGTTTACATGGACAAGCTCGAAGACTCCTATATGCGAATTCTCACGCTTGGAGCTGAACCAGATTTAACCGATATTCGTGCGAATGCGGAAGAAGAGCTAGCTATGATCGGTGATGTTGTTGAGTTGACAGGTGATCAGATTGCTGAGCCGGCACTACGTGACTCGACATTCTATCTCCATTCTTCTGATTCTACATTGAGTAAAGACATTATTCTTCGTGAGATTAATGGTGAGTATTTCAAGATCATTGTCAACATGCCTACTGGTGAAGCGCTAGAAAGTGTAGCTCCTAGCTTCCTAGCCATGATTAAGTCCATTGAGCCTACAAGACCATAAGCTCAGTATCAGTTGGAGAACACCTCACAAAGTTAAACACATAACGTGTGCTTTGTTGGGGTGCTGTTTATTATTGAGATCAACTATTCTACATCGCTTGCATCATGTCTATAATTTTCACTTCCGTTGTTCTATAATAATAGAAAAAGATAAGAAGGTCTCTTCATGAAGAATGGGAAGTTCACGAATGCCATCATTCGCATGCAATACTTGCCGCGATGGGGTGAATATGCACCGCGATTTAAGGATAATGCGGCTAGCCATAGCTTCCGATGCGCTTCGATTGCTATCTTAATAGGTATTATTGAAGAGAAAATGTACGATAACTCACTTAATAAATTAAGCTTATTTGGCAGATCCTTGCTGCACAATATGAATGTGACCAGCGTGGGCTCTCTTAAATATGTAACCAAGAAGCATAGTCTTATCGTAGACCATATTAGACAATTAGAAAGACAAGCTAACCTCGAAATCGTATCTTATTTATCGAATTCGCTACGGCCATATTTTCACGATTATATTGTTGATGCTGAGGATGATAGTTACATTGGGAGTTTAGTGAAAGAAATTGACGCACTCAGCTCCATGCTCTTCTGCCATCGTGAAGCTGTGACCGATTCAAATCCATTTTTTCGTACTCAATATGAGCAATTCCATGAACGGCTAGCCGCATCCAAGTTAGCTTCGATTAACTGGTTACTTCAGGAGTTCGATCAACGTGAGGGGATTTACGACTTTCTGCACTATATTACGAACCTTGACGTGATTGAACGCTGGAGCGGCAATCATAATCTGGTTCCAGATAATGATGCAACTCATTCCTTCCGCGTGTCGGCATTATCTCTATTCAACGGATTGCTTGAGCGAGAGCGGTTTGGAAAAACCGATATTGATATTTATCGACTGGTCGGCAAGGCAGCACTCCATGATATGAGCGAATTTCTAGGAGGCGACCCCAATAGCTTGCTGAAGGGGAAGAGCCCGGAAATCCACAGCGCCTTTAAGCAATATGAGCAAGAGGTTGCCTTGTCGATGGTTCATAAACTACCTGAATTCTTCCACGAGGAATTAATCGATTTTATGGTGAACGCCAAGGATGATACCTATGAAGGAGAGCTCTTAGATATAGCAGACAAGATTGACGCACTCATCAAAAGTAACTTAGAAATGAGGAATAATCCTCATTATACCGAGACGTATTATACCCAGCTCACGATGATCCAGCACAAGTATGAGAATCCGAGTGTAATTTTCTTCTTGGCGTATATTCTACATGATCTGACCTATGCGAATTTGATAAAATAGGCTAAAGCTTATACAATAAATAAGACTAGAATTCGAGAGGGGATAATGACAAGTGGAGCAATTTCAAGAAAGTATATATAAGCTAATCGTGGAAACTTCTACGAATTTACCGGCTGATGTGAGAAAGGCGATTAAGAGGGCGCACGCAAGTGAAGATGCGGGAACAAGAGCAGCATTATCCTTAACAACCATCGCGGAGAATATTGGTATGGCTGAGGCGAATGTCTCGCCAATCTGTCAGGATACAGGTATGTTAACCTTCATCATTCATTGCCCGGTTGGTGCTAACCAGATCATCATGAAGAAATCGATTCATGAAGCAGTGAAGAGAGCGACGAAGGCTAGTAAGCTTCGTCCGAATTCAGTAGATTCACTAACTGGAGAGAACAGTGGTGATAATCTTGGACCAGGAACACCTGTCATCCACTTCGAGCAGTGGGAGCGAGATGATATTGATGTGCGTCTTATCCTTAAAGGCGGCGGCTGTGAGAACAAGAACATTCAATATAGCCTGCCTGCTGAGCTTGAGGGTGTGGGTAAGGCAGGACGAGATCTTGATGGTATTCGAAAATGCATTATGCATGCGGTATATCAAGCACAGGGTCAGGGCTGTAGCGCTGGCTTCATTGGTGTGGGTATCGGTGGAGATCGTACGTCTGGCTATGAGCTGGCTAAACATCAATTATTCCGCTCGACCGATGATACGAATCCGAATTTAGAGCTTCGTAAGCTCGAAGAATATGTAATGGATCATGTGAATGAGCTAGGTATTGGCACGATGGGCTTCGGCGGACAGGTTACATTACTAGGCTGTAAGGTTGGCGTCATGAACCGACTGCCAGCAAGCTTCTTCGTCTCTGTCGCTTACAACTGTTGGGCCTATCGTAGAATGGGCGTCTTATTAAATGCGCAGAATGGTGAAATTAACAGTTGGTTGTATCAGACCGGTGATGAGGAGCCATTACATGCTGAGGCAACAAGACCTGCCCCAACTGCAGAACGCCGCGAAGTGATCTTGACACCACCAATTAGTGATGAAGCGATTCGCAAGCTGCGCGTTGGTGATGTTGTTGTCATTAATGGCAGCATGCACACGGGCCGAGACGCTTTGCATAAGCACCTTATGACTCATGATGCACCCATTGATCTACAGGGTTCAGTCATCTATCATTGCGGACCCGTTATGATGAAGGACGATCAAGGCGAATGGCATGTGAAGGCGGCTGGACCTACGACGAGCATTCGAGAGGAGCCTTACCAAGGTGAGATCATCAAGAAGTTCGGTATTCGTGCAGTTATTGGTAAAGGTGGCATGGGTCCGAAAACCTTAAGCGCACTTGAAGAGCACGGTGCGGTTTACTTGAATGCAATCGGTGGAGCAGCACAATATTATGCGGAGTCGATCAAGAAAGTCAGTGGCGTAGACTTCATGGAGTTCGGACTTCCAGAAGCGATGTGGCATCTTGAAGTTGAAGGATTTGCCGCTATCGTTACAATGGATGCTCACGGCAACAGCTTGCATGCCGAAGTTGAGAAATCTTCGTTAGAGAAGCTAGCTAACTTCAAAGAGCCTGTATTCAAATAATAGTGAATAGAACGGATGAACACCACCATAATGGCGATCCAGTGGAAACTAATAGGTTTAGCGGTGAATAGATACTATGAACGAAGAATGATCTTTTTTATCCCGGCATCGTTGGTGCTTGGGTTTCTTTTTTATCGGTGGTTTGATTCTTGGGCTGTGGCTGTCCCTTATCTATTCGCTTATATTACCTTTGTGATGGCGCTTGATTGTAATGCGAGACAGCTTGTTCAAACTCTGAAATTCCCGATCCCCATCTTGCTTACATTGATATTGGTACACGGAGTTGCGCCATACCTCGCCTTTCAATTGGGACGCTTGTTGTTCGGGGAGGGATCGCCATACATAATCGGACTCGTATTATTCACAGTTATTCCGTTAGGAGTATCCTCAGTCATATGGGTCAAGATGGTAGGGGGTAAGATCCCATTAACGTTATCACTCATTATCATTGATTCATTGCTCAGCCCGTTTGTTGTACCTTGGCTCATTCATCTGTACTTTGGTGAGAGTATAAACTTCGATACGATGAAGGTCATGCTTGATTTAATGAAAATTATTGTCATCCCGACAATATTAGGTGTTGCTCTGAATGGGTTGACACAAGGCAAGGCGCTGCAGTGGACTGGTTTTGTTGCAAGTCCTATATCAAAGCTGGCGTTCTCGATGGTGGTCCTTATCAATGCAGCTGTGATCGCACCCCTCATCCACACATTTAAGTCTGACCTGCTCTTACTCATTACTGCATCGGTCAGTATCATCTTGGTAGGGTACGCATTGGGCTGGTTTGGAGCTCGTTATTTGGGTGATCCGGCTGTTGCTCGGACGATGACTTATGCGGCCGGTATCAAGAATATATCACTCGGTATTGTTATTGGTATTGCCTACTTCGAACCAAAAGCGGTCATCCCGATCGTCCTGACGATTCTGATCCAACAGCCGATGGCAACACTGATGTTCCAGATATTCAACAAATGGAGCAAAGACCAAACCTTCATAAATGATTAACTCGAAACTATACGTTTCACAGGATATAATAATGAGATGGTTTTGGTTCGGTAATACGGTGCTGTGGAGGGCTACGGGTGAGGAACTTTAGAACGCGATTATCTGTTATTTTCATATTAATGATTGGATTCTCGGTATTGTCCTCGGGTGTATTCATGGTGAAGATGGTCAAGGAGACACATCTTGAGGCTCTACGAGTCAGTATGCTTAGGGAGCTTAGAATCATTGAATCGACGACGGAGTGGGTAGAATTAGACGAGAAAGCACGACAGCTTATGGAAATGAATGATACACGCGTAACGTTTATTGACGTAGACGGAACAGTGCTCGGCGATTCCGAGCATGATCCAGGCACGATGAACAATCACTTGAGGAGAGAAGAAATTAAGCAGGCATCCAAGTCCAAGGAAGCAGTAGGTTATTCTATTCGGTTCAGTGAAACGGTCAAACGCGACATGCTCTATGCAGCTATTCCTGTTTATGAGGATGGAGGTGTGAAACTTGGATACCTTCGAATTGCTATGAGTCTTGAAGCGATTGATGCGATAACGAGCAGAATGTGGCTTCTGTTGATTACAGGGCTGTTCGCTTACTTCATTATTGCCGGTTTAATTAGCTTCCGTATCGCACTTGGTTTAACGAGGCCGCTAGAGAAGGCAACTGAGGTGGCGAAGCAAATATCGAAGATGAATTATAAAGCGAGGGTCCTTGTCACCGGTCGTGATGAGATTGGGCAGCTATCGGAAGCGATTAATAAAATGGCAGATAGCTTGCAGCTACAGATGAATCGGATTCGAGACGGGGAAAGCCGGCTGAAGAATGTGCTCGATAATATGATCAGTGGGGTCATGCTCATTGATCAGCAGGGCGCCATCGTACTTCTCAATCGAACCGCTGAAGATATTCTAGGCTTCTCGGCCCAAGAATTGATCGGTCGTCAATACGATGAGACTCATCAGCAGAATGAGTTGATCCGATTAATAGAGGAATGCATAAGTAGTCACGAGCACATTCGAGATGATCTGCTGTTCTATTACCCTGAGGAGCGCATATTAGAAGCGAATTTATTGCCGATGAACGTCAATGAGGAGTACGCTGGCATCGTTATTGTTCTGCATGATATTACTGCCATTCGAAGGTTAGAGCGGATGCGTAGTGAGTTTGTAGCTAATGTCTCGCACGAATTAAGAACACCGATTACTGCGATTAAAGGCTTTGCGGAGACATTAATCTCAGGAGCGATGAATGATAAGGAAACGGCGATGTCCTTCCTGCAGATTATTCATGATGAGAGCAATCGTCTGAATCGATTAATCGAGGATACCTTAGCATTATCGAAAATTGAGTCGAAGCAGGCGCCGATGCAGTTCGCTCCGATTGACATGGAGCTCTTCCTCAGCAATACGATTGAGATGGTTCGCCAGGTAGCAGATCAACGTAAGATCGAAGTAGGGCAATCCATTGAAGGTCATGTATTCATCGAAGCTGACGAGGATCGCTTGCGTCAGATTATCATTAATCTTCTATCGAATGCGATTACTTACACACCTGAGGGCGGAAGTGTTAAGGTCATTGTGCAGCCTTTCTCGATAGGCAATGATACATCTACAGAGAACGAGAAGGTACGAATAATTGTACAAGATACGGGGATTGGCATTCCGAAGAAGGATATTCCACGTATATTCGAACGCTTCTATCGTGTAGATAAGGCCCGTAGTCGAAGTTCCGGAGGAACTGGGTTGGGATTGTCGATCGTGAAGCATCTTGTAGAGCTGCACCGAGGAACCGTTAAGGTTGAGAGTACGGTCGGTGTGGGTACGAGTTTTATTATTGAGCTACCAATGATTCAATAAAATTTACATTAGGTTAACAAAAGCTTTACAATACATTTATATTGTCGTGTTATGATGATACTGTTCATAAATCTATCATTGTGGGGTGTTCCCGCTGTCGCAACGAATACTCATTATTGAAGATGAGCCAACACTATCACGACTGCTTTCTTATAACCTTGCTCAGGAAGGTTACGAAACAAAGCTGATTGACCATGGTGGTGAAGGATTACAGCACGCACTAGATAACCAATATGATCTCATTATGCTTGATATTATGCTTCCTGGCTTGAATGGCTTTGAAGTATTATCTAAGCTTCGCCAGAGAGGCAACAAAACTCCGGTAATCATACTTACCGCTCGCAATGCGGAGGATGAGATTGTACAAGGCTTACGCTTCGGCGCGGATGACTACATCACGAAGCCATTTGGCGTTGCAGAGATGCTAGCCAGGGTTTCTGCTGTACTTCGCCGTGCGTTGGGTGAGGGAGAAATGTCGGACGTCACTCCTCGCTCGGATAAGATGGTTACCATTGGAGACCTGACGGTATTCCCAGAGAAGTACGAAGCGTTGTTGAACGGTGAGTCGATTCCTCTGCGTCCGAAAGAATTTGAGGTGTTACTCTACCTCGTTCAACGTCCCGGTGTGGTGATCACACGAGATGATCTGATGAATGTGGTGTGGGGCTTTGATTATTATGGCGGTCAACGTACGGTTGATGTTCATGTTAGTTCCTTGCGTAAGAAGCTCGAGATGAATCAAGAAACCGTGCAGATTGAATCCATTCGTGGTGTTGGATATAAGCTAGTCATTAAGAAAGATTCATCGCGTTAACAGCTAAGAGATACAATGGAGGAATGGTAATGATTATTGGAGATCTCCGCATGACTCAAGTTGAAGAACAAGCCTTATGTTCGTCGTCTTATTCCCTTCGGACCTTCACCGTCCTGTGTGTAGCCTATTAGGTGGCACGAAGATTAAGAAGGCAGTTATGAAGGTTAATAAGGAGTTATTAGGATATTAATTCATTTCACTCGAGTAGGTGATTGCACCGTATATACGGGGAATTACCTTTTATTTCCTTAGGGGTGAAGGGAACGCAAATTATGCTGAGCACATATAAATTCCTGCGATTATACAGTTTTTTTACCGCAGGAATCGATAGTCTGAAGAAAGCCTGCAAATATACATGAAATTTCCTTGATGACTGTTGATTTTATGATGTCTGCAGTAAAAGATGTATATTCGCAGGAATTTGATATATTTGGATAAATAATGAGCCGAAAGATGTAGGATTGCAGGAATTTCCGCTTTCTAGCCCCCGCATCAGCCCCAAGTTACACTCTTATACAGATTTTCATGCAATCTCTGGTTTCAACAGCGGTGGAACTCCACACCCATTCACTCCCAGAACACAATAGTATAGGTTTGCACAAAAAGTACCATGCGGATATTCCGAACGGTTTCTCTTGTTCTATGTAAAGGGTATGAGGGTGTATAGCTTTGATATTCTGCGCTATAATAATTTTACGTATAATGTGTCTTTGGATGATACAATAAAAGAAGTGATATATGAGTATAGGGGGTATTATTCATGATACAGGTATTTCCGGCAGAAGGTCGGTTTAAGGTAGACCAAGATTGGATGCGAAGTCGATTAAGCTTCTCGTTCGGAAGCTATTATGATCCCAATAACACTTCTTTTGGCGTAATGCGAGTTTGAAATGACGACGAAGTGGATCCTGGCAAAGGCTTTGGTGCTCACCCTCATAGTGATATGGAAATTGTAACGATCGTGTTAGAAGGTGCAATCCGACATGAAGATAGTCTAGGTAATTCTCAGGTAGCAAGGGTTGGGGAATTACAGCGAATGACTGCAGGGTCCGGAACCATACATGCCGAGTACAATGCATCCGATATTGAACCGATGCGAATTCTCCAATTGTGGTTTATGCCAAGTGAGCGTGGACTTGAACCATCTTACGAGACGGGAAGGTATGATCAAGATCAATTACATAACGCATTACTTGCCATCGTAGAACCTCAAGGCTCTGACACCACAGCGAGAATTCATCAAGATCTCACCACGACAGTTTAATTACAGAAGGAGGGATTTATCTTGAAAGAGGTACTTCTTGTGAAACATGCCGTTGGAGGTAGAACGTTCATCCATAGTGGTCAATCTTCCGCAGCCTATTCGGTTACTCGCAACGGAGACAATTGGACAATAGCTGTCCAAATAACACCTGATGTGGATATTCAAGAACTTCTCCATTGGAAAGACGAGCTGAACGTGTTCGTGTTCCAAGAGTTCGAAGACCAGCCCACCATTAAGATATGGTTCTATGTCAAGGACGGTCCAGTAACCTATGATGAACAACTCAGACAACTGACTATTCATGCTGAGTCACGGATCGATTATGTTCCGAGTGAATTTGGTATATAGATTACTCGATACGGATCGACTTCCAATTAAACTCCCTTGTTAGTCACGACAGTTTAA
>JBBDIY010000033.1:0-5438 GCA_040880185.1 Paenibacillaceae bacterium | reverse complement strand
AGGGATTTCAATCACTCGCGAGATTTTTAAACTTTTTCATGCGTCAGCTCTGAAGTGCAATTACAAATGTTGCAAAAAGAACAGAGGGAGTGTATATTTGCACTATTCGCCTAATTATCATTACGTTTCCTCGCTTGTTCCACAAGATGCTCCTTTGGCTCAATAATGGCGGCTACAGGTTTATTTATTTGCCATAAATCAGAAGATCCTCACTAACCTCTACATGCCGCTTACGCAGCAAGAATATAAAAGGAATCGCCATTAGTGCAAGAATGGTTCCGACAATGAACACCTCTTGAATCGACTTGGTAAGCGCCCAATTCGGAGCATTCTCTGTCGTCGTTCGGATCTCTCTAAGGTGGGTTAATGTACGAGCTGATATTATACTACTAAATATACTGACTGATAGAGCCGCCGTTCCCTGACGTATCCAATTCATTACCGCTGAAGCATGACCGGTAAATTGAATAGGGACCGCTATCATCGCGGCGTTGGTAACTGGCATATTACTAAGAGAAATCCCCACATAGCGGATGGCTAACCATAGCGCAATGAAGAACATCCCTGTTTCCAGATCCATACGGCTAAGCTCCCACGTAGAGAATCCCATAATGATCACACCGATGAGGATAAGGAGGAATGGTCCAACCCTATCGTAAATTTTACCTACAAGGAGTGAGACTATGGCCATCGCAATCGAACCTGGAAGCATGATGAGCCCAGTATCCAATGCGGAAGCATTCTGGATTTTCTGCATATATATAGGCGCCAAGAATGTACCTGCATACAATGAAATCGTGATGACACAATTAATGATAACGCTATATGTGTAACGTGGGATCTTGAATACACGCAAATTAAGTAATGGATTGCTAACCCTTAATGTACGAAGGATGAAATATATCAGAAATACGATACCTATCGTAAAGAGACTTATCGTTTTCCAAGACGACCATCCCCAACTATGACCTTCACTAGAAGCAAGCAGCAATGAGCTTGTTCCTACGATAACGGCTATAAATCCGATAATATCGAGTTTAATCCCTTTACTTAGTCGGTAGAATGGGATGAATCTCTGGGCGAATATCATAGCTAAAATTCCAACTGGCACGTTCATCATAAACAAGGATTGCCAACCGTAATATTCAGTTAGCCATCCACCTAGCGTCGGCCCGAATGCAGGAGCCATCATAGCCGAAACACTCCATAGACCGATAGCGAGCACCTGTTTATCTTTACGAATAACTTGATAAATAATCGTCATCGTCGTAGGCATAATAACACCGCTGAACAACCCTTGTAGAATCCGGAAAATAATCAAAGAATGCATATCCCAAGCAAAGGTGCAGAGCGCCGAGGTTAGTGTGAAGCCTAGGAGTGCGATTACATACAATCTCTTATAGCTAAGCTTGTCACCCATGAATCCAATGATTGGCGCGATAACACCGGTTGCCAGCATGAAGCCAGACATCATCCATTGCACCTTGTTTAGCTCCACATGAAAGTCTGTCATGAATACGGGTAAGGCTACATTAATCGTCGTTGTACTCAGTACAGCCATGAAATTTCCGAAAAAAATCGCAATAATTATGCTCCAGAATGGACCTGATCTTGGTTCACTACTCATTAGATATCGCTTCCTTAACTCGAATTTCCAAAGCGAGTAGTTCTTCTTTGAACGTATCCATTCTCTTCATTCTGGTTTCAATCATCTCGATTTCCCGATGTAATACTTCAGAGATTTCTACGAGCTTAACCTTGCGTTCAGCTTTGTCCTCCGAAGATCGCACTGAGTGACGATGCTGCTCGATGGTTTCATTCATCTGAATGAATTGCTGAAGCTCCTGTAACGAGAACCCGAGTACTTCTTTGGCAAGCACGATCTTGTTCAGTCTATCAATATCAGATTCAGAGTATAGGCGCATACCTCCCTCAGTTCGATTCGTGGTCTCGATAAGTCCAAGCTCCTCGTAATAACGAAGCGTCCGTTTCGTAAGTCCGGTCTTCGCCGATACATCATCAATTTTGTATGTATTCATGTCTGTTCCTCCGTTAATTGTCTACGGAACAGCTTACCCCTTCATAACGTTAACGTCAACGTTAACTTTTGAACGTGCAAAGCCGTGCGGAGGTAACAGCAAACAATTAACACAACTATTTGCGCTAATATGCAATGCATACATGCTCAATTTTGTTGAGAGTAGCATTTTGCAATGATTAACGCAAGTTTCGGCGTATGTGCTCCTTCTGGACTGCACAATAGCGCCGATACTTGCGTTGTTGAACGATGGTGTTCTAATTCAAGTACTCATAACCAGGCACGGTAAGAAATTCTTCGAATTCGGATGCGAGTGTCATGGTGGTGAATAGTTGAATGGCTAATTCGAATTTTCCAGCTTCATATACATTTGTACCGAGGCTAGATTTCAGTTTATCCATCTCTTCCGCGAGAACCTGTAAGAACAACTCCTCAGTCACCTTACGACCGTCCTCCAGAATTCCCTTGGGATGGCGAATCCATTGCCATACTTGTGCTCTAGAAATTTCTGCGGTGGCAGCATCCTCCATCAGATTATTGATTGGAACAGCACCGAAGCCTCTTAGCCAAGCTTCAATATATTGAATGCCAACACTGACATTAAGTCTTAGTCCAGCTTCTGTAATCGCACCTTGTGGCACTTCTAATAATTGCGTAGCTGTAACCTGCACATCGCCTAGTTGCTTAGAAACTTGATTTGCAGCAGGCATAACCTCATCGAACACAGCTAGCGCAATAGGTACAAGTCCGGGATGGGCAACCCATGTTCCATCATGACCGTTGTTGGCCTCACGCATTTTGTCAGCCCGTACTTTACTCATTGCTTCTTCATTGGCCTGCGGATCGTTCTTAATCGGTATTTGGGCTGCCATTCCACCAATACAATGCGCTTGGCGCTTATGACAAGTTTTAATAGCCAATAACGAGTATGCAGCCATGAAAGGTGATGTCATCGTAACTAAGCTGCGGTCAGGCAAGATGACGTGATCTTGATTGCGTTGCTTCTTAATATAACTAAAAATATAATCCCAGCGACCGCAATTTAATGCGGCGATATGCTTCTTAAGCTCATACAGAATTTCATCCATCTCAAATGCAGCAACAATCGTCTCGATGAGTACAGTTACCTTAATTGACCCTTGCGGAATACCTAGCTCTTGCTGAGCAGTAACGAATACATCATTCCATAACCGCGCCTCATAGTGACTTTCAAGCTTGGGTAAATAGAAGTAAGGACCGCTTCCGTTCGCCAGCAGTGTCTTCGCATTATGGAAGAAGTATAGACCAAAGTCGAATAAGCTAGCTGATATCGGTTGACCATCAACCTCCACATTCTTCTCTAGCAGATGCCAGCCGCGCGGTCGCGCGATGAGCGTTGCTACTTTCTCATTCAGCTTATAGGATTTCCCCTCTGGACTTTCAAAGCTAATGGTCTGAGCAATTGCATCGCGCAGATTGATCTGACCCTCTACTGAATTCGCCCAGGTCGGGGAGTTAGCATCTTCGAAGTCTGGCATGAACACCTTCGCTCCAGAATTCATTGCATTAATAACCATCTTCCTGTCGCCTGCAGGTCCAGTAATCTCCACACGTCGATCTTGTAAATCTGCTGGCACAGGGTCTATCGTCCAATTCCCCGATCGTACAGACGCAGTTTCCGCCAAGAAATCAGGTAGTTGTCCAGCGTCGATCGCAATCTGTCGATCACTTCGCTTCTTAAGAAGAGCCTCGCGTGTTGGATTGAATTGGCGTTGAAGCTTGGCTACGAATGCCAGCGCTTCAGATGTTAATATGTCTTGATACTCCTCATTATGAATAGCTCCTGTTACTTTTACTCCATCTGTCACATTATTGATTTGCATCTGAATCATCCTTTACCACTTTTTTCAGCTAATGTTGGTATGAGCTATACTTGTACCATCCGAATTTCACCTAGTAAATTGTTCCTCTTCGGTCGAACCGGTTAAAGCTGTTGTAGATGAGGTTCCGCCCGTGATGATTTGAGATACTTCATCGAAATAGCCTGTGCCAACTTCGCGTTGGTGGCGTGTCGCTTCGTAGCCTCGGGATTCGCTAGCAAATTCCTCTTGTTGAAAATTGGAGTAAGCCGCCATGCCACGTTCCTTATAATCAAAAGCCAATTCAAACATGCTATGGTTTAAGGCATGAAAGCCAGCCAATGTAACAAATTGGAATTTGTAGCCCATTTTCCCGAGCTCCTTCTGAAACTCGGCAATCGTCTTGTTATCGAGCTTCTTCTTCCAATTGAATGACGGTGAACAGTTATATGCAAGCAGCTTACCAGGAAATTTCGCATGAATTGCATTGGCAAATCGTTGTGCTTCCTCTAAATTCGGTTCACCCGTTTCGCACCAAATTAAATCAGCGTAAGGAGCATAAGCAAGACCGCGAGATATAGCTTGATCTATTCCATCATTCACATAGTAGAAACCTTCTGGGGAACGTTGACCTGTCAGGAATGGACGATCATTCTCATCAATGTCGCTTGTCAACAATTTTGCGGCGTTCGCATCGGTTCTTGCGATTAATACCGTTTCTACACCCATGACATCAGCAGCAAGGCGAGCAGCAATTAAATTACGAACAGCTTGTTGTGTGGATAATAGCACCTTTCCTCCCAAATGACCACATTTCTTTTCCGAAGAGAGTTGGTCCTCAAAGTGAACTGCAGC
This sequence comes from Paenibacillaceae bacterium, assembly GCA_040880185.1. Lineage (GTDB taxonomy): Bacteria > Bacillota > Bacilli > Paenibacillales > UBA4045 > UBA4045. Next base: position 707 of record JBBDIY010000033.1, on the reverse strand, counting down.
GGCTCCAGCCTCAATCATGGATTTCATTAACTCAAAGACATTTAGTGGTCCCCCGAAGCCAGCTTCTGCATCCGCTACAATCGGTAAGAAAAAGTCAATTTTCCCTTTTCCTTCGGAATGTTGGATTTGGTCGGCGCGTTGCAACGCTTGGTTGATCCGTTTCACTACATGTGGAACACTGTTTGATGGATATAAACTTTGATCTGGATACATGTTTCCGGATAAATTCGCGTCTGCTGCTACCTGCCAACCGCTCAAGTAAACTGCTTTTAGCCCGGATTTCGCTTGTTGGACAGCCTGATTTCCAGTTAATGCGCCAAGTGCAGGTACAAAATCTTCGGTATTTATCAGCTCCCAGAATTTTGCTGCACCTTGTTTTGCTAAGCTTTGTTCAATCAGTATTGAACCCCGGAGACGAATAACTTCCTCCTCCGTGTATAGGCGTGTTACACCTTGGAACCTCTCAGAATTCCAGCTTTCCTTTAGTTGCTTTAGTTGGTTCTCTTGATTTCTCATCTTCGTAGACTCTCCCTTTTCTAGTTGTTATAAATTAACGTAATAATCAGGCTGTTGAGAAAGTCAGTTGATCGGATTCCTAGTGAAATATTGTCTTGCTCAGCAAGCCAATATTTCACTCTCCATCACTCCAATACTAAGTGACCGCTAGTAAATAACTTACTCATATCCTATTTGGGGAAATTACGTAA
>JBBDIY010000032.1:0-34477 GCA_040880185.1 Paenibacillaceae bacterium | reverse complement strand
TAACTTACTGTTTTAGGACGACTTTTCATGTAATGTTTTATGCAACGCTACTGATAGAAACTATAGCAGTAGTTCTTGTATATTATGCATGGGAGATATATGGAGAAGACCAAGACGTTTCAAATCTAACAAGTGATCAGTGGAAAACCGTTGTGGGTAGGTATAATGCCAAAAGCGAAGATAAGCAAAAAAAATATTCAGATAAGGTGTATGAGTACTTAGATCCCGTTCAAAAACTGTTGGAGGAGTGACGCATATCTTAAGGAATATGATTATTATCATCCTTGCTATTGTTATCCTTTCATCTTGCAATTCGGCAATGAAGGATATAAATAAGAATTTGGAAAGTGACATTACAACAGCAAAAGAAATTGTAAATACCACTATTCCATATGTTAACGATTACTGGGGAAACCGGGAGTATCATGTTGGGAAAGTATCTATGATTCTTGACAAAAAAGGTGAAGGTAGAGTTACAATCTCATATGTAGATAAGAAAGACCCACCCAATGTTGTTAATGTTTATATCGATTCTAAACAAAAAAAGATTTTAAATCTTCGGTCCTTGAATAGAGAAGATAAAGCAGATCCAGGGGAAATTAACATTTACGAGTGGACAGTGGACAGTGACTTAGCTATTGATATTACAAAAGAATTATTTAAAAGTGAAACAAATTTTGAAATTGACAAAATACTGGCGCAGACAAATAATAATTTTATAAAAAGTCCAGAAGTTTGGGAAATAAAGTTGATTAATACTAAAGATAAAATGACCTACTGGAGCACAATAGATCCATACTCCGGTGAGGTCATAGGAAGTGGGGGAAAAACAACTAAGCTACTAATTTAATTGAGCCACAATGCGACTAACCGTCGTGCTGTGGTTTTCTTTTATAGCTTTGAATCAAGATGGAATTTATAGATACTGTGTTCAGAGGTCTATCATCAATTGAGATGAGTGTAACGGGACAAGTTTATGAATCGACAGTGAACGATGATGTATATGGGTTGTATACGACCAGTGATTCGCAGGGGGATATGACTCAGTACAGCTATGACGGTGACGGGAATCGGATCAAGATGACCGTAGGCATCGATCATGGTTCAAACGCGAACAACGGTTGGGAACCAAAACCGAGATATGGAGGCGCTTGACTTATGCAAGAGCTAGATACTATAAGCCTGAGATCGGAAGGTTTATAAGTGAGGATACGTATGAGGGGCAGATCGATAATCCGCTGAGTTTGAATCTTTATACGTATGTAACAAATAATCCGTTAAGATATACTGACCCTAGTGGACATATTCCTACTCCGAGTGAAGCAGCCGTAATGGCACAACACATTTATGATGCGACAAAAGAAGATTATGGTAAAGCACTTTCTGGTGGATGGAACCTGGATGACATCATGTCAAATAAATAACGAAGGATTAAAAATAGGCGTATATTCAAAAGTCAAGGGAGACGGAACAATAGAATACTCACTGGTTAACAAAGGTACTAGCACACGGGGCGATTGGGGCAATAATATTCAACGACCAATAGGCTTCTCGGATGACATGAAAGATTCAATTTCGAAATCAACTTATTTTGTGAATGCTCATAAGGATAATGAAATAACGATGGTGGGGCAGAATCCAATCCCCCACGACCGGAAATCACATATGGAGAGTTTCTATTTCGTTTGGAATATGAAATTAATGGGCAACGAAAAGTTATTGAAGATACACTAATATGTGAATTTGATGGTTTTGGTTCAGATGAAGGCCGAGGAAAATATCGTAAGTGGAATCAAAGATTAGCTAGTGGGAATGAAAATATAACATTGCTAAAAGTCGATGACACAAAAGAAATATATTATCCTCTAGGTAGTACTGATTACTATATGGGTGATTTAGGTAAATATGAAACATTTAATCACATTTTCCCGAACGCTGCTTTTATTGAAAAGGATGGCAGAATAACTCATAGTGGAATTATCAGTGCAGATCAATTACTAAAGCAATACAATATAAAATTGATTAATTGGGACTATACCTCACCAATTAAGAATAATTTCTCCCTATCCAAAAAGTAAGAGATAACGACTGTATTCCTAGCAAGTACCACAATGCGACTAACCCTCGTATTGTGGTTTTTTCTTTTCATCGGGCGGCGGCTTCTCGGTAGACACTACCCAGTGCCGAATGAATCGGATTTTGGATTGAAATGAAGTATATTATGGGTCTTGGTAAAAAAGAGATCATTGTTACTTTATTATTTGCAAATATTATACTTACTATAGCAGCAATTACAGAAAATCAGTATATTGCGTATTTGATATTAGGTATTGGTTTGATTATTAGCATTTGTTACTCTATGGTAATTGTGGGGGCAAAAAAGTGATGAACTAAGAATAATTCTACTTATTTAAGACACTCGCCTAACACTATTCCTCCCCTATTCAAATAGTATACCTTGAATGACCAATTAGGAGGAGGCATTACTATTTGAGTACTCAGAGATCAACTCCAATTAGCTGAACAAGGTGCGGATCGACATAATCATCGTTTTGCGGGTGTCACCGGTCAAGTCATCCGAGTAGGTAACTCTCATGTACATGAAATTGATCTCACTCATACCGACTTCTTGAACCATTTTTATAATCTTAGGGAAATAAGGACCGGACGCGCAATTCAGGTTGGTAACGGCAAGCATGTACATTTTGTCAAAGAATGACCACGCTCAATGACGGTCATGTTCACCAGTTTAATTTCGCTACACTCATTCAACAGCCTCTGGTATAAACCGACTACTCACCTGACAAATTGATGGAGCGAGTCGCAACCAAATCAGGGTAAAGCTTGATATGGTTGCGATCTCAACTCAAGATAGATTAGACATCTTTCTCCATATACGTTTTCTGACAATGCGTATTGGAGATACGAGGAATAAAGACGATATCTCCAATTCTTATTTCATTCGGATTGGTAATTTGCGGATTAGCTTCTTCCAGTATGGGAAGGGGCATATTATACATATGAGCTATCTTAGCCAATGTATCGCCAGCTTGAACCTGATGTTGTGCAAAGCACATGTCGCTCTGATCGACCCCGTCTCGGAAGAAAGGAAAGAAGAAAGGGGAGAACGAGAAGAACGGGAACAAGAAACGACGTGGAAAAAAGGGATGAGGGAAAGGACGGAAAAACGGGTGATGACCAAAAGTGGGGCCACCGAATGGTGTAAATCGATTATCCATTGAAAACCTCCTGTAAGTTTTTGTTGACTGTGCAATTGGGCAATAAATAGACATTAGTCTATACACCATATGGAAATGCAATTAATTTGTTCTGATTTTCGGGAAAATGGGCTTGGATGATAGGACAAAGCGTTATGAAATCGTTGTCAAATTGCCGATCTGTTAACATAAACAAGCTGATGTCGGTTAAATCCGACACCAGCTCGTTTTTTTGCCCTCTTTGTTCACACCTTATAACATATTAGACGGCGCCACAATCCTGTGCAATCTTCATGGCCTGTTCACCGTTCTCTTCTTGCACGATTGCAGTCAGAATAATGTTTACTCCGGAGACCATATTGCCTTGACCTCCGGAACTCACGCCGCTTGCACTAGCACTAGTCGCAGCCAAAATTCCGGCATCTATATTGAAGTCTCCACCTAGCGTGAGAGAACTCAGACTAGGAATATTACCCGTAATAGTGTTATCTGGATCGGCACCGTTGCCAGGATATCCGTCGAATCGATCAATTGAAGCCTCAATTACGTCAAACTTATTTTTCATTTTGTTCAAAGCCTCACTCGCTTGTTCAGGGCTGTTGAAATAAGCAATGATCGGTTTTTCTGGCATTCTAAGAATCTCCTCTGCATGAAAAGACATCCATCCACTAATTTAGCTCATTGCTGAATTCATGCAATTCTGCGGCGATGATCCACCTGGCCCAGCTGACGATGGAAAATGATCTCAACTAATCCTAGAGCAAGAGAAATGAGTAATATCTCACCGAGCGTGAGAGTCCAATCCATCATATTGGATACGATCCAAAGGTAAAAGAAAGCTATCACTGCATCCGCTATCGTTGCGATAGTATTGTTGCTCAAGCGAAGTATAAGTTGGTCACCTACAAAGTAAGCAACTACACATAAGATTAATGCGGTAACCACACTGCCCCAGAACGACGCATCTGATAACCACATTAACATCGGAACGACCACGATTCCATTCATGATAACCTTTCTAAAGAAAAGATTCATTGAACAAACTCCTTTTTTGTTTTTGAAAATATTATTCTCACTTTTGATTTAATTATGTACGGAATGGATGATCAAGAGGGGGTAACGGTTAAAGGGGAGATATACGCTCCCTCGTGGCGGAGATTCGCGATCATATCGAGCGGGTGCTCGATATGATTTCGACCAGCGTCCAGCTGGCAACTCATCAGGCGGTTATAGAATTTTATTCATTAAATAATAATTGCGCGGGATATAATTACCAACAATATGAACAACACAAGGATCACACCTGTAGAAGTAAAAGCGCCTCCCACTCCACCAATTCCACCAATTCCACTCATTTCGTTTCCCTCCTTTGACCGGAATACCAACAGTGTATTTCGGGTAAGGCCAGGCTGCCTGTACGTTTGACTCTACTCGCTCCAAGTTGTACATAATTACTGCAATTCAATCTGTGTTTGGAACAGCCTTCTCTAATGAGTCATCAGCAATGGCCGATGGCGCATCAATACTCAACAATATTATTGCCATTAGGGACAAAATTATGAATTTTTTCACGATTCGATCATCCTCTCGAAAATTTGATAGAGTAGGCCAACTCACTAATAAAGACAACCAAAATAAGGAAACGTTGCGCTATTTGTTGAATTATATAGAAATTTATCATGAGTATTTTTTTTAATTTTATCATGTAAGGACATATATCCAAGCACCTAATAACTACTGCCATATGATAAAACTATGATTTTATCTAGAGGAGGCAGGCAATTTGGTGGAGAGGATATTTCCGATTTGTAACGAAACTGTATTACCTTATGTAGGAAGGCCCATTTGCGCAGTCTCACATGATGGAACGCAATATTACGGGACTATTGAAGGAATTGATGGTGATCGATTGATAATTAGCGGCTATCTTGGAGGACCAGGTGAAGTAAACACACTTGCTTTGAAGAAAAACCAATCCATCAAAAAGACCAAGAAGGTAAAAACATCAGCATTTATACCAGGATTCGGGTTTCGAAGATTTTTCTTGCCATTTGCAGCACTTGCGTTATTATTTGCCTTACCGTTTCTGGGATTTCCGTTTTTCTTCTGAATTCTAAGTGTCAGCAATCATGTCAATCAGTAAAAGTGTGGGCTAAAGCGGTGCTTTTTATTTGTCATCCAAATACTCAATTCTGAAATTTGGTGCACACTCGTAGCACAACAATACTAAATCATGATTATTTAAAGGGATTTGTAAGAAAAAACCGCTCAGCCCTAAGGCTAGCGGTATTGATTTATTCGGTGCCCCTTGCGGAGCACCTCATGGGAGAGGAGAAACCGGATGAAGAGCTTATGGGGAAACGTAAGTCTTCTCCGCGGTTATCTACGACATCTCTCGACGCCGATATATTAAGGATATCCGATTTCTGTAGTTCTATACCTGTTGTTGGAAATTGTTGAGGCTGTTGTGTATTTACAATGGCTTCTTTGTCTTTTCTAACGAAATAGATTGTGGTACGATAAATGCCTAATCAGCAAGTTAACGAAGGAGATACACTGTGAGAGTAATATCTGGCTCAGTGAGAGGTCGGAATTTGAAGGCTGTTCCTGGCATGAATACACGACCGACGACAGATAAGGTAAAAGAAGCGATATTCAGTATGATCGGTCCATATTTTGAAGGTGGATTGGTACTGGACTTGTTCGCTGGGGCTGGTGGCCTTGGTATTGAGGCGATTAGCAGAGGAATGGAACGTGGTATCTTCATCGATATTGAACGAGCCAGTGTAGATGTGATTAAGCAAAATTTACAGACTACGGGTCTCATGGATCAAGCGGAGATATACCGGAATTCTGCTGAGCAAGCGTTGAAGGTATTGCATCGTAGAGAGCTTAAGTTTGATCTCATATTCGTGGACCCACCTTACCGGATGAAGAATATGGACGAGCTGTTATTACATATAGAGGAACGAAGCTTGCTGGCATCAGAAGCTAGGGTTGTACTTGAACATGATGCTCGAACACTGTATGCGGAGCAGATAGGTGGCTTCGCACGTATACGTAAAGCGGAGTATGGAGAGACAACGATATCGATCTATGAATGGAAGGGGATTTAACTTTATGAAGATTGCTGTATATCCCGGTAGCTTTGATCCATTAACGCTCGGACATCTGGATATTATTAAGCGGGCAGCCGATGTGTTCGATCATCTGATTGTCGCTGTTCTTAATAATGCGAGTAAGAATCCGTTGTTCACTGTGCCTGAGCGTTTAGAATTATTAAATGAAGTGATTCAAGATTTGCCGAATGTGGAGGCGGATAGCTTCAACGATTTGCTCATTCATTACATGGAAACCAAGGGTGCTAAAGTCATTGTTCGAGCGATTCGATCCGTATCTGATTATGAGTATGAGCTTCAGCTTGCAACAATGAATCGGAAGCTAGGAGATCAAGTGGAGACATTATTCATGACCTCTAGTCCAGAGTATTCCTACTTAAGCTCCAGTATTGTAAAGGAAATCGCTCGTTTCCAAGGACCCGTATCGGAGCTCGTTCCTCCTGTGGTTGAACAGGCATTGAAGCGCAAGAATCCACAATTGTTCAGCTAGACCGAGAGCGACTTGAATAGATCACTGCAGCGAGCATGAAGGTTAATAGGAAGAAGACAACATATGAATTTCGCCAAGGCAGGTACATATCCCAGAATATTGAGGTATCGGCGATGGATATAGGGGTTTCATTATTCTGGTAACTTGGGATAGCAGAAGCGAACCATCGATGATAAGGCTGCCATAATAGGATAACAAGGAGCATCGATAGGAAGCTCTGAACCATTCTAGCTAGCAAGAATGGCGTATATCGAATGTCCGTTGCGTGTAATAATGCTCGAACCTGCAGATGTACAGCCAAGCCTCCCCAACCCATCATCCCGCAGAGAATAGCCGTCTTCCAAACGATCGACAATGGTCCCATTTGAGTAACTGAATAAATACCCATATGAACTTCTGTTATACCTGAGATGAAGGTATCAACATGGCTAATGAGCATTGAATTGGGTTGAATGAACCATTGCAGAATATGCACAAGAAGATCAGATATCCCCGTTACTGATACCAATTCGAGTAGCACAGAGAACATCATGATCGTCCCGCCGATCATCATTAGCTTCTGTAAGGAGCCGGATACGGCATCACCTAGTAGTTGGCCGAATGAGCGTTGATCCGTTTGCCGTGCTTCATGAATGGCAAGGGACACCTTGGACCACATAGATTGACGGGGAGTAGTGTAAATCTCAGTAGGCACCGAATTTCTCGACGGTAAGAGGTAATTGCGGAACACAATCGCACTTCCAAGTGCGGACATATAATGAACCATACATATGAAGAAAGCCAGATCTGGTCGTTGTAGAAAGGCTACAGCAACGATGGTGATCATGAAGATTGGATTGGCATAATGGGACATCATGGTGATCCGTTCTCCAGCGAGTTGATCGATACGACCTGCTATTCGGAGCTGAACAACGGCTTCTACTCCTGCAGGTGATCCTGCAAGTGCTCCAGATATAAGTGACCAACCCGCTATTCCAGGCAAGCGGAATAATCTGCGTAGTAACGGATCAATAAGTACCCCCAATGCATGAGCAATCCCATAAGCAATCACAATATCGCATAGGATGAAGAAGGGCAGCAACGCAGGGAACACCATGTTCCACCATATGCGAAGACCTAGGGTTGAGGCATCGAGTGTATGAGTGGGATAGATCAAAACACTCACAACCGTTAATATGGCTGCTACACCGATGAGGAATGTGAATTTGCGGTCCTGAAAGTTAAATTTGAGAAAGCGCATAGGATACTTCCTATTCTGATCATAGAGAGATCACGCGAGTGTTGGGTTGTGTTACATATTACGTTATAATTAGAAAGAATAGACCAAGCCAGGCTAAGCCGACTGATGAGTTCCTCTATGGATTCATATGAATAGGTGAATGCACGGAGAGGAGTATCATGATGATTAAGAAAGATATGTGGAGAATAACGCTTGCTGTGGTATTGTTTTGCCTGTTTACCTATGGACTTTTCTTTATGAGCACCCCTTATATAATTCAGAAGGCAGGTACCGCTGAAGATGTAGGATCCATGGTTAAGGTGAATAACCCTGATGTTGCGGAAGGCAGTGTCTTGATGCTGACGACTGTGCGCCAGTTGTATCCCAATTGGTTTATGTATGTCGTCGCACGGTTCAATTCTGAATGGGACATCTATGTGGAGAAGGACTTGCATCCGAATGGTGAATCACGTGCAGATTATAATGAACGACAAGCCATTGTTATGTTATCTTCACAGAGCAACGCTCTCCAAGCCGCCTACAAAGTCGCAGAAATCCCATACGAGTTGGATTATCAGGGTGTGGTTATTAACAGTGTCATCAAGGGAATGCCAGCTGAAGGTGTACTGAAGGTTGGAGATGTCATCGTTGAGTTTGATGGGAAGAAGATTTCTCGTAGTGACGAGGTATTCGCATGGGTAGAGGGGAAAAAAGTTGGAGATAAAGTAGAGATTGGATATATGCGCGGTGAAGAGCTGCTTCACACGGCAATAGTAATGGGGGATTATGCGCTATTACCCAATTCGAAGGGTGTAGTTGAGAAGGGCGTAGAAGTTCATCCTGGACTAGGCATATCACCTGTTGATTTTGCGGAAATTCGTGCAGAGAATCCAGAACGGCAAGTTACGATGGATGTAGAGGATATTGGTGGTCCTTCGGCAGGACTGATCTTCACGATGGAAATTTACGATCAACTAACACCAGGTGACTTAACGAAAGGTTATCGAATCGCAGGTACGGGTACAATAAGTCCTGATGGAACGGTGGGTCCAATCGGCGGTGTGCAGCATAAGATTGTTGCAGCTGAGCATGAGGATACCGATATATTCTTCGTGCCCAATGAGAATGCGAAGGACGCCATCGCTAGAGCAGCTGAGTTAGATATCGATATGAAGATTGTTCCAGTGGCCACCGTTCAGGACGCACTTGACTATTTGCGTGATATCCCTATAATTACAAAGTGATGCACAATGTGAGACTTGAGAATTTTACTAAACTCATTGACAACAGAACGCAAAACTCGCTATAATTACTTTGTTTGTTTGAGGTGATACTTTGTGCTAATCCATTTACGTGAACTATACGGCAAACAAGATTCGACTCATCTCAGCGATCAGCTCGATATCACCGATATTGTTAACAATCATCTGAGCATTCATCGTGCAGGGCTGGTACATACAGAAGCGGATGCGATATATGAAGCTGGTAATGTTAGAGTGAACGCTCATGTTCAAGCTGATCTTGAACTTAACTGCTCAAGATGCTTAACTGCATACGAGGCGCCATTAGATTTCTCGTATACTGAATTGTTCTCGAACGAGTCTCCGAAGGAAGACGAGGAGCCTGCTGATATAGATCATGCGATCAATTATGTGACCGAGGATAAGCTTAGTTTAGCCCCGTACACCAAAGAGCATATCTTATTGGAGCTTCCCATGTTTCCAATTTGCAGTGAACACTGCAAGGGGCTATGCCCCAATTGTGGCGTTAACTTGAATGAGGACTCATGCAATTGTAGTAATGTGGTAACGGACCCGCGTTGGAGCGGATTGAAGGATTTCTTGAAATCGTAATTTGATTCTGGTTAGGAGGTGGGCAATATGGCAGTACCCCAAAGAAGGACATCGAAAACACGTCGCGACAAGCGCCGTACTCACTTTAAACTAAGTGTACCGGGCATGGTTAAATGTGATAATTGTGCGGAATTAAAGCTAGCACATCACGTTTGTAAATCATGTGGATCTTATGATGGTAGAGATATCGTTAAAGCCTAGTCATTATCCAAACCTATCAAATCAAGCATTTCCAATTGTGAGATGCTTTTTTTGTTCTTTCTTTTTCGATTGGAATTATATATACTACTACTAGTATCAGGTATTAAATTATGGATGATCTCATACCTTTAAATTGACTGTTCTGCCAAAGGTGGTGCTTGTGATCGAACGGCTGCCCAAAAAAATTCGCCAGCAGCAGTTAACTGCTGCCATAGAACACAATCCGTTCATCACAGATGATGAATTGATGCGCATGTTCAACGTTAGTATTCAGACGATTCGCCTCGACCGTATGGAGCTGTCCATACCGGAGTTGCGAGAAAGAATGAAGTTAATGGCTGAACAATCCTATGACCAGGTTCGCTCCTTACCCTTACACGAGGTAATCGGTGATGTAATTGATCTGCAGTTGGATAAAAGCGGTATATCGCTTTTTGAAATTACGGAACATCATGTATTCTCTCGAACGAAGATTGCACGTGGACATCATATCTTTGCTCAAGCTAATTCTCTTGCCGTCGCTGTGATTAATGAGGAAGTGGCTTTAACAGCCTCTGCCGACATTCGCTTTGTTCGTTCTGTTGTTCTTGGTGAGAAGTGCGTTGCTAAAGCTTATGTGCGTTCCATCTCAAAAGGTCAAACAAAAGCACAAGTCGAAGTATTATCCTATGTCGGTGATGAAATTGTTTTTCAAGGGAATTTTGTTATTTTTCGTATTCATAAACAATAGATGTTTACGAACTAATTAAGGGGGACCCCATCATGAGAATTGCCATCGATGCTATGGGCGGAGATAACGCCCCCCAATCGAACGTCGAAGGAGCTTTAATGGCTGCTAGACAATGGAATGATATCGAGATCATTCTGGTTGGAGATGAGGTACGAATACTGCCGTTTCTGCGAGATAAACCTTCTAACATACATATACATCATACCGACGAAGTCATCCTGGCAGATGACGAACCCGTAAAGGCTGTTCGAAGGAAGAAGAATGCTTCTATGGTCGTCGCAGGTCGATTAGTGAAAGAACGTGAAGCAGATGCGATGATTTCTTCTGGTAATACGGGAGCGCTCATGGCCACCGGCTTACTCATTATGGGTCGAATCGAGGGGATTGAGAGACCTGCTCTAGCGCCTATGCTCCCATCTTCAGATGGGAAAGGTGTACTTGCCCTTGACCTAGGCGCTAACATGGATGCGGAGCCACAGCATCTCGTGCAATATGCGATTATGGGCCGAATTTATCGAGAGCTGGTCCACGGTATGGTCAATCCCCGCGTTGCCTTGTTGAATGTTGGTACAGAAGCGATGAAGGGTAATGAGTTAACGAAAGCCGTGTTCCCGTTACTTCAGGAAGCGCCGATTAACTTTATTGGTAATGTGGAAGCGCGAGATGTACTCGAGGGTAATTGTGATGTGCTCGTATGTGATGCATTCGTAGGTAATATTCTGCTGAAAGCATTCGAGGGAGCTTCCTCCACCATATTCACAGCGCTTAAGACTGAGTTCAAACGGAATTTTCTAACGAAGATCGCGGCTGCTATTGTTGCACCCGGACTTCTCAAATTCAAGAAACAGATGGATTATCGTGAACATGGTGGAGCATTGCTCCTTGGTGTGAATGGGATTTGTATTAAAAGTCATGGCTCGTCAGATGCTATTACGATTATGAGTTCTTTCCGACAAGCACGTGAAGCATTAAAGGTTGGCGACCTTGTTGGAACCATAGCAACAGAAATTAATAGAAGGTGAGTGTTAACTTCATGGGAATTATACCAGTAGGGATTATTGGAACAGGTAGTTATGTACCCGATCGGATACTAACGAACAAAGAGCTTGAGGTCATGGTAGATACGAACGATGAGTGGATTGTATCACGGACTGGGATCAAGGAAAGAAGATTGGCCGCTAGTGAGCAGACTACAACGGATCTTGCTACCGAGGCTGCTAGGAAGGCCATTGCCAGTTCAGGTTTATCACCTGAGGATATTGATCTGATTGTTGTTGCCACGATAACTCCGGAAGCTCATTTCCCTTCAACAGCCTGCAAGATTCAGGAAAGATTGGGATTGAAGAAGGCTGCAGCGTTCGATATATCGGCGGCGTGCTCAGGCTTTATTTATGGATTAGCGAATGCTTCGAATTTTATTGCAATGGGTACTTATAAATATGCTTTAGTTATTGGTGCAGAGACATTGTCGAAGATTACCGATTACACGGATCGTAACACATGTATTCTGTTCGGTGATGGTGCAGGTGCTGTTGTCCTTGGACGTGTAGCTGAAGGTCGTGGGTTTAAGTCGTTCGAGTTGGGTGCGGACGGTACCGGTGGTGATTTATTAAACGTGAATGAGAACGGACATATTCATATGGCAGGTCGGGATGTATTCAAGTTCGCTGTTCGTATTATGGGTTCTGCTGCTGAAGAAGCACTGCGTAAAGCGGATATAACAAAAGCAGATATTGATTTATTAATTCCTCATCAAGCAAATATGCGTATTATCGAATCAGCGATGGAGCGTCTGGATTTGTCGATCGACAAGTGCATGGTCAATCTTGATCGTTTCGGTAATGTATCCGCAGCATCGATTCCACTTGCATTAGTAGAGGCAGCAGAGACGGGCCGAATCAAGGAAGGCGATTGCCTGCTATTCGTTGGATTTGGCGGGGGATTAACGTGGGGCGCTGCCGTATTGATCTGGTAGTGTGAGTGTAGAATCTGCGTGTAAATTCTGAATGTAAATTCTATGTGTAAATTCTGGCAAGCACATTTAGTGTACCGTGGTTTCTCTAATTGATTTCTGAGTTCTCCCCCAGATGAATTAGCACAATGAGGGTTCACTAAATATCCAGTAAGAGCCCTTCTGGCCTGGAAATTGAAAAATTAAGCAAACCACATTACGCTATATTAAGTTGGGAAATGTTATTTCGTTGAATAACGAAACTACGTTACTCAAAATAGTGTGAGCTACTCTATCTTAGAAAGTTGTTCGTCACACTGTATTTTTCAAGAGGAGGTATCTCATATGGGTAAATTAGCTATTATCTTTCCAGGTCAGGGTGCGCAATCGGTTGGAATGGGGTTAGATGCCTATGAAGCCGATGTCACAGCTAAACGTATATTTGATAAAGCGGATGAAGTTCTTGGCTATTCACTAACTGACCTGATCTTCCACGGACCTGAAGACCAGTTGAAATTAACATATCATACGCAACCTGCACTATTAACAACGAGTATCGCGTATTATGAACTACTCCGTGCTGCTGGAATTCAACCCGATTATGTGGCGGGGCACAGTCTTGGTGAGTATAGTGCGCTTGTTGTAGCTGGTGTTCTGACATTCGAGGATGCAGTGAAGACGGTTCGTCTACGTGGTGAATTTATGGATCAAGCTGTTCCGGCAGGTCTTGGGGCAATGGCTGCTGTACTGGGTGCAGAGAGAGAGGCTCTTGCCACGTTATGTGCTTCGATTTCGAAGGATATAGGAATAGTGGAGCTTGCTAATGTGAATTGTCCTGGTCAGATTGTTGTATCGGGTAGTAGTGAAGGTGTGCAGGCTGTTGTTGAACAAGGGAAGAGTATTGGGGCTAAGCGAGTCATTCCGCTCGTTGTAAGTGGTCCGTTCCATTCATCCATGATGAAGCCCGCATCAGTCAAGTTAGCTGAAGTTCTAGCTGGTGTGACATTCCATGATGCAGCTATTCCTGTCATTGCCAATGTGACGGCTGAACCTGTTGTACAAGCGGATGTAATCCGCAATTTATTAGTACAGCAAGTATATTCTCCAGTGCTCTGGGAGGATTGTGTTAACCAGATGATCGCTGATGGTGTGGATACGTTCATCGAGGTCGGATCTGGAAATGTACTGACTGGATTAATGAAAAAAATAAATAAAGATGTCAGTTGCCATACATTGGACAGTATAGAAGCGATAAAATTCTGGTTAGGAGCTGAAGCTCATGCTTAATGGTCAAGTTGCACTTGTAACAGGTGCTTCTCGCGGTATAGGTAGAGCGATTGCCTTGACGTTAGCTGAATCCGGTGCGGATGTTGTGGTCAACTATGCAGGCAGTGAGAGTGCGGCCGAGGAAGTTGTACAATTGATCCGGGGCATGGGTCGAAGAGCTGAGAAGATTCAAGCCCATGTGGGGAATGTTGAACAGACAGAGCGGATGATGAAGACTACAATAGAGCAATTCGGAAAAATTGATATACTTGTGAATAATGCAGGCATTACGCGGGATAATCTTATTATGCGGATGAAGGAAGAGGAATTCGACGATGTGATTAATACGAACCTCAAGGGTGTATTCAATTGCATTAAAGCAGTTACTCGTCCAATGATGAAGCAACGCTCTGGTACCATCATTAATATCTCTTCGGTCGTTGGTGTATTGGGCAATGCTGGGCAAGTGAATTATACCGCTGCAAAAGCGGGAGTAATCGGATTAACGAAGGCTACTGCTCGTGAACTAGCCTCACGTGGCATCACTGTAAATTGTATTGCACCTGGTTACATTGAGACAGATATGACTGACAAGCTTCCTGAGGAAGCTAGAGCGGCGTTGCTACAGCAAATCCCTCTAGCTCGACTTGGTAGTCCTGATGATATTGCCAAGGTCGTATTGTTCCTCACATCAAGAGCTGCTTCCTACATGACTGGACAGACGATTCATGTTGATGGTGGGATGTACATGTAACTCTGTTTTTGAACAAGTGCTCTAGCTTTGATTAAGCACTCTGGTAATTTTGATATAATTTTCGTATAATACCATGGAGGAGGTGAACCGGATGTCCGATGTAATAGATCGTGTAAAGAAAATTGTTGTTGATCGCCTCGGGGTTGAAGAAGCTGAAGTAACCCTTGAAGCTTCGTTTAAAGATGACTTAGGAGCTGACTCTCTTGATGTTGTTGAGTTAGTTATGGAATTGGAAGATGAATTTGATATCGAAATTTCCGATGAAGACGCCGAGAAAGTAACAACTGTGGGCGAAGTTGTGAAGTACATAGAGGCAAATCGCTCTTAAGCAACAAGTCAAAGTCCCGCTCAAAGCGTAAGCTAGCGGGACTATTCCTTGTAATTAACCAATTAAGCTTGTTAAAAAGGTAAGTTTTTGAACAAGCTACAATAATCTTTTCCAATAATCTTTATATGATTTAATAGCCGTGAACATTGAGGTGGTCAAATAGATGAAACGCAGAGTTGTTATTACAGGTATGGGAGTTATGTCAGCAATAGGTAAAGATCTAGATACATTCTGGGATAGCTTAATGACCGGTAAATCAGGGATATCTGCTGTAGAAAGCTTTGATGTAAGTGAATATCCGACAACGATTGCTGGTTCCATTAAGGATTTCGAACCCGAGCAATATATGGATAAGAAGGATACTCGTAAGATGGACCGCTTCGTCCAATTTGCAGTTGCTGCTAGTAATATGGCGCTAAAGGATGCTAACCTGAATATTCGAGAAGACATGAATCCCGAACGCGCAGGCATCTATGTAGGCTCTGGTATCGGCGGACTTGGCACTTGGGAAGATCAGCATAATATATTGCTAGAGAGAGGACCTAAGCGCGTTAGCCCCTTCTTCATTCCGATGATGATTGCTAATATGGGCTCTGGTCAAATTTCTATCATTACGGGAGCCAAAGGTCCGAATAGCACTGTAGTAACCGCATGTGCAACAGGTACGAACTCCATTGGTGATGCATTCAAGCTAATTCAACGTGATGAAGCCGATGTGATGGTTTGCGGAGGAGCCGAAGCAACGATCCGTCCTACGGGTATGGCCGGCTTCTGTGCGATGAGAGCCATGTCAACAAGGAATGACGAGCCTGAACGAGCAAGTCGCCCATTCGATATCGATCGTGATGGATTTCTGATGGCTGAAGGTGCTGGCATCCTGGTTATTGAAGAGCTTGAACATGCGAAGAAGCGTGGAGCTCGTATTTATGCAGAGATTATCGGTTACGGTTTAAGTGGAGATGCTCATCACATGACGGATCCGGATCCCGACGGTGCAGCTCGTTGTATGGTGCGTGCGCTTAAGGATGCAGGTATCACTGCTGATCAAGTGGATTACATTAATGCACATGGGACGTCGACATCTATTGGTGATAAATCCGAAACCATTGCGATTAAGAAAACATTCGGTGAATACGCTTATAAAGCACCCGTCTCCTCTACCAAATCAATGACAGGACATATGCTTGGAGCAGCCGGTGGTGTAGAGGCTGTTATCTTAGCTCTCACCATCACACGAGGATTTATCCCTCCTACTATTAACCTGGAAAATCCCGATCCGGAATGCGATTTGGATTATGTACCGAATAAGCCTCGTAAGGCAGATGTCTCGATCGCAATTTCAAATTCTTTCGGCTTCGGTGGTCATAATGCGACGATCGTACTGAAACGATTCGAAGAATAATGCAGATGAATAAGCTCGAACAGCTACAAGCTGAATTAGGTGTGACTTTCCATGATCTGAAATTGCTGCAGCAAGCATTCACACACTCCTCTTATGTGAATGAGAATAAGCAAGCCAAGCATAATGAGCGGTTGGAATTCTTAGGTGATGCTGTACTGGAGCTTGCGGTCACGGAGTATCTATACGAGCAATATCCCAAGCGTCCAGAAGGCGAATTGACGAAGATGAGGGCATCGATTGTGTGCGAGCCCTCATTGAATATACTCGCCATGCAACAGAATTTCGGAGCATATCTCCTGCTTGGCCGGGGGGAAGAGTCAACAGGTGGCAGATCAAGACCTGCCATACTGGCTGATGTGTTCGAAGCCTTCATCGGGGCATTGTATCTCGATCAGGGGTTTGAGGTAGTCATTCGCTTTCTCCAATCCAGTCTGTTCAAGAAGCTCCAGCAGGATGAATCGCTCAGCGTGATTGATGCGAAGTCGCAGCTGCAAGAATTTGCACAGCAGAATAATCTAGGTAAACCTGATTATCAGTTGGTGATGGAGGATGGACCTTCTCACGAAAAACAGTTTATCATTGAGGTAAAGTTAGAAGATCGAGTATTAGGTACTGGGACAGGTCGAACGAAGAAGCAATCTGAGCAACAAGCTGCCGCACAAGCGCTTACGATCCTACTTGCTAATAGGAAACAACCATAGCCTAATTTCTTGAGCGAATTCATCAGAATGCCAACGGGGCAGGATGAATGATCTTAAGAAATCAGGCTATTTTGCATGTATTGTCGAGTGGTTTCTACTGCTCTTTTGGGATACTTTATGATAGAATAGCTTAGTAACTGCCAATTACTCGGGATAGGGTGAAACTATTGTTCCTTAAGCGGATCGAACTAACAGGATTTAAATCCTTTGCAGATAAGACAGAGCTGGAGTTTGTGCAAGGCATCACAGCTGTCGTTGGACCTAATGGAAGCGGTAAGAGTAATATCTCCGACGGTATCCGTTGGGTTCTTGGCGAGCAGAGTGCCAAATCACTTCGCGGTGGCAATATGCAGGATATTATTTTCTCAGGAAGCGATTCTCGTAAGGCGGTCAATTATGGCGAGGTTTCTTTGACGCTCGATAATGCTGACCACGGACTATCCTTAGATTACAGTGAGGTCACGGTAACTCGTCGTATACATCGGAACGGGGACAGTGAATATTTTATTAATAAACAAGCTTGTCGATTGAAGGATATCACCGAGCTGTTCATGGATACAGGTATCGGTAAAGAGGCTTATTCGATTATTGGACAAGGTCGGATTGAGGAAATTCTAAGTACACGTTCTGAGGATCGTCGAGCGATCTTCGAGGAAGCATCAGGAATCGTCAAATATAAATCAAGAAGAAAAGAAGCGCAGAAGAAGATGGACGAGACGGAGAATAATCTGTTGCGAATCCATGATCTGATTACGGAACTAGAAGACCAATTAGACCCTTTAAGAGAGCAATCCGAAGTAGCCCAACAATTCAAAAAGCTCAAAGAACAATTGAAATTCAATGAGATCTCCATGTATGTCGTACAGATAGATCAGCTTCATCGTTCGTGGACGGAATCTGGCAGTAAGCTCAAGCAGCTCGAGCATGATCAGTTAGAGGTATCTACGGTGGTGAATCGCCACGATGCAAGGCTAGAGAAATCTCGCGCAGAGCTTCGTGTAGTTGAAGAACAATTGGAGCATCTGCATGAGTCACTTCTACGAGTTAGTGAAGAATTCGATCGGACGACTGGTCAAGTGGAAGTTCTGCAAGAACGCCAGAAGAATTTAACTGCGAATCGGGAACAATTGAATCAGACGATGGATATTCAATCTCGACGAATCCATGATCGTAAGGTGGAGAAGGATGCCATCGAGAGCAAATTCGAAGAGGTTAATCGTCAATTAACCGAATTAAAGACAAGTCTGAGAATGGAAGAGGACAAGCTTTCCGGTGTGAATGGCAGAGATTCTGAGAGTGAAGAACAGTTGAAGGCCGAATTAATCGATTCGCTGAATCAGATTGCTCAGGTACGCAATGAACTGAAATTTCTGGAGCAGCAGAGTGAGGGCATCGGACGTAAAGTTGAACGTATTCTCGAGGAGAAGGAACGCTGGACGGAACAACGCGAGCAATATGTTCTGAAGAAATCTGCCATTACGGTTCAGATGGAGCAGCTTGCTGTTGATATTACACGGATACGCAATGAATACTTGGCATTAAGCGAGAAGATGCAGAAGGATCAACAGCTGATCGAGGAAGTGCAGCAGTCTATTCGCAAGTGGGAACAGAAGATGGAAGCCAATGTGTCTCGCCGAGATACGATGACAGAGATGCAGAATGATTACGATGGTTTCATGCATGGTGTGAAAGAAGTACTTAAGAGCCGTGGTTCATCTGCCGGTGGACTTCGAGGTGTACATGGTGCAGTTGCCGAGCTGCTCAAGGTTCCGGCTAGCGTTGAAGTCGCGTTAGAAACCGCACTGGGCGGGGCTCTTCAGCATATCGTTATGAATAATGAAACAGATGCGAGAGAAGCGATTAATTTTCTAAAGAAACGCCAGCTGGGTAGAGCTACCTTCTTACCACTGGATGTCATCAAAGGCCGTTCGATTAATGAACAAGAGTTGAAACAGGTGCGAGGTATGAAGGGTTTTGTCGGTGTTGCTGTCGATTTGATTCAATTCGATGCGCAATATGATGACATTGCCCGTAATTTGCTAGGGCAGATCATAATTACTGAACAGTTGGAGGACGCTAACCGAATAGCTGCTTCCTGTAAGTATAGGTATCGTGTAGTTACGCAAGAGGGTGATGTCGTCAATGCGGGTGGTTCGATGACAGGCGGCACGATTCAGAAGCGAGGAGCTAACCTGCTCGGCCGTCAACGTCAGATTGAGGCAATGAGTCAAGAGATTGCATCAACCGAACAACAATTACAGCAATTACGTGAACAATATCAGGTTGTGAAGAAAGAGGCAGCAGAGGTCGTTGTTACACTGGATCGTCTTCGTCTAGAAGGTGAGCAGAAGCGAATTGAAGAGCAACAGCTCAAAGCAGATGCAGGGCAGATCGATACGGAATTGAATCATATTGCGGCCCAATTGGATATGTATGAACAGGATCACGATGGACACGAGGTCGACCAACGCCAAGCAGCAGAACGCAAAATCGTGCTAGAGGAAGAGTCAATCCAGTTAGAGCTGGAGCAAGCTCGTATTCAAGAAGCGATTGGGCAAGCTGAATCAACGAGAAAGCTGAACGAATCAACGAAAGAGCAGCTCCAAGAGGAGTTAACCGATCTGAAGGTTCGCACAGCAGCCCTAGCTCAAGAGCGAGCATCCTTATCCGAGCAATTGCAAAGATTCGAACAGGATATGGAAGGCTCTCAAATCGAGCATAATAATAGCGTGCTCATACTAGAGCAGCTTCAACGAGATATGGAAACGAATGGAGTAGAAATTGTTCAGCAAGTCGAACGAATGAATCAATTCCAGTTGGAGAAGAAAGCGAATTCCGATCAGATTGATTTCAAGCGTGCAGACCGAGCTGAGCGTACGAAACAATTGGACGAGGAAGACAGTCATATTCGTGAGCAACGTGCAAATCTTCGTCGTATTGAGGATCAGCTGCATCAGACAGAGGTTCGTGTGAATCGACTTGACGTTGAATTGGATGGTCTGCTTAAGAAGCTATCGGAAGAATACGAATTGAGTTATGAATTGGCGAAAGAACGTTATCCGATACCTGAGGATGTTCTGGGAACTCAGAATTTGGTCAGAGACTTGAAGCGCGAAATCGCCCAACTCGGAGAGGTTAACCTTGGAGCGATTGAGGAGTTCCAACGTGTGAATGAGCGGTTCCAATTCTTAAGCGCGCAGAAAGCGGACCTGACTGAAGCTAAGACGACATTATACCAAGTTATTCGAGATATGAATGAAGAGATGTCGAAGCGATTCCGCACAACCTTCGATGCAATTCGCATCCAATTCGCGATTGTATTCACTCGTTTGTTCGGTGGTGGTCGAGCTGATCTCGTGCTTGCTGATCCAGATCAATTGTTAGAGACCGGTATAGATATTGTTGCTCAGCCACCGGGTAAGAAGCTGCAAAATCTCCAACTATTATCTGGTGGAGAACGAGCATTAACCGCCATCGCCTTATTGTTCGCCATTCTTCGTATTAAGCCGGTGCCATTCTGCGTATTGGATGAGGTCGAAGCGGCTTTGGATGAGGCGAATGTATCGCGATTTGCCGAATACTTAAGGGAGTTCTCAGAAGACACACAATTTATTGTTGTTACTCACCGCAAGGGCACGATGGAAGAGGCGGACGTTCTCTATGGCGTTACTATGGAAGATCATGGGGTATCCAAGCTCGTATCTGTGCGTCTTGAAGATGATTCGGTGTCCGCTTAAGAGGGAATAAGAATGATATTATGAACACTATAGAGATAGGAATAGGGGTAAACGATAATGAGTTTTTTCAAGAGACTAAAAGAGTCCATATCCTCCAGCACGGAAGCCGTTACTTCAAAGTTTAAGGATGGTTTATCGAAAACGAGGGACGCTTTTGTAGAAAGAGTAGAAGAATTAATATTACGGCGCAAGAAGATAGATGAGGATTTTTTCGAGGAGTTAGAAGAGATTCTGATTGGTGCTGATGTTGGTCTTCCAACGGTAATGAAATTAATAGACGAGCTTCGTGTAGAGGTACGTAAGCAGAAAATTGAGGAAGCGGTAGAGCTTCAGCCAATATTGTCAGAGAAGTTAATGGCGTTAATGAGTTCGGGTCGGAAAGATATTGAATTAAGTATGGCTAAAGAAGGCTTAACGGTCATTCTATTCGTCGGAGTGAACGGTGTAGGCAAGACGACCTCCATTGGCAAGCTGGCGCATCGTTTGAAGCAACAAGGCAAACATGTATTGATGGCAGCGGGCGATACGTTCCGTGCTGGTGCCATCGAACAGCTTGAGGCTTGGGGACAACGCGTAGGTGTTGATGTTATTAAACAACAATCAGGCTCCGATCCTGCTGCGGTGATGTTCGATGCCATACAGGCTGCCAAAAATCGTAAAGCGGATGTCCTCCTCTGTGATACAGCGGGTCGTTTGCAGAATAAATCAAACCTGATGGATGAATTGAATAAGATTTATCGAGTTATTCGTCGAGAGGTTCCTGAAGCTCCCCACGAGGTGTTACTGGTGATTGATGCTACAACCGGGCAGAATGCACTCAGTCAGGCGAAGATGTTCGGTGATAAATCGGGTGTGAGTGGTCTTGTACTAACGAAGCTTGATGGGACTGCCAAAGGTGGCATTGTAATTGCAATTAAGCAGGAATTAGATATACCTGTTAAATTTGTCGGACTTGGTGAGCAGATGGATGATTTACAGCCATTTGATTCTGAGCAATTCGTGTACGGACTGTTCTCTGGATTAATTGCTAGGGAAGAAACTTAGAGGAGAAATTAAGAAACAACTATCATAATAAGCATAGGCATAAGGAAGGGGGAATTCATCATGTTATTCACACCTATCAAGATAGGCAGCCTCGAACTTAAGAACAGAATCGTTATGTCACCGATGTGTATGTATTCGTGTCCATATGAAGATGGTAAGGTAATGAATTGGCACAAAACCCATTATACCAGTCGTGCCGTTGGTCAAGTTGGTTTAGTTATGGTTGAAGCAAGCGCAGTGACTGCACAGGGCAGAATTTCTGTGAATGATTTGGGGATATGGAATGATGACCAAGTTGAAGGCTTACAAGAATTAGTTGGCTTAGTTCATGAGCATGATGCGAAAATCGGCATTCAGCTTGCACATGCAGGTCGGAAAAGCATGGTTGAGGGACCTATCATCGCACCTTCAGCGATTGCATTCGATGATCAGCATCGGGTGCCTGTTGAGATGACCGCTCAGCAGATTGAAGAAACGATACTTAGCTTTAAGCAAGCAGCAGTCCGCGCGGTCGAGGCTGGGTTTGACGTCATTGAGATCCACGCTGCACATGGTTATTTGATTAATGAATTTTTGTCTCCATTATCTAATCATCGCACAGATGAATTTGGTGGTGACAGAGATCGAAGATATCATTTTTACGATCGAGTTATTACAGCCATCAAAGAAGTATGGTCAGGTCCATTATTCACTCGTATTTCTGCAGCGGAGTATCATCCAGACGGCAATACACTTGATGATCTTACTTATTACGCGGAACGAATGAAACAGCAAGGTGTAGATCTGATCGATTGTAGTTCAGGGGGAGTCGTTCCAGCTAGGGTAGAAGCTTTTCCAGGCTATCAGGTGCAATTTGCCGAGCATATTCGCAAGCAAGTTAAAATCGCGACGGGAGCGGTGGGTTTAATCACTGATGCTCTTCAAGCTGAACAAATACTCGAGAATCATCAAGCCGATTTAATATTCCTTGGTCGTGAGTTGCTTCGAGATCCGTACTGGGCTAGAAGGGCTGCGGAGCAATTGAATAGCTCGATGAAAGCGCCGAAGCAGTATGAACGGGGTTGGATTCGCTGACAGGTGTTTATACTTGACAGCGTAGATTATTTTGGCTAGAATAAGTGATGTTGCACCTGTAAAGTGTTTTGCCTTGACGGGAGGGGTCAACACCATGCAAGATGAGATGCTGGAGAAGACGATTCGGATCAATATGCTTTTTGATTTCTATCAAACCTTATTGACTGACAAGCAGCAGACATTCTTACGTTGTTATTATCATGATGATTTCTCATTAGGTGAGATCGCAAGCGAATTCGAGATCAGTCGGCAAGCCGTATTCGAACATATTAAGCGGGCTGAGCACATGCTAGAGGAATATGAACAGAAATTAAAATTGTTAGTCAGACATACAGAGCACAGAGAACTTGTGGATCGTCTCCAATCGGAAATTGATCAGGTTCCTGTATCATATAGAAAACCATTAACGGAGTTAATAGAGCAGTTAAATCGTTGGGAATCATAATAATCGAATCGATGGCAAGGGGTGAAGATGAACATGGCATTCGAAGGACTTTCGAGCCGACTACAGAATGTATTCAGTAAGCTGAAGGGTCGCGGTAAACTAAGCGAAGAGGATGTCAATGAGGCACTTCGTGAGGTTAGACTTGCTCTACTCGAAGCCGATGTTAACTTTAAGGTCGTCAAGGATTTTATTGCCAAGGTAAAGGAACAAGCGATCGGTCAGGATGTCATGAAGAGCTTTACTCCTGGCATGGTCGTTATCGATATTGTTAATAAGCAATTAACCGATCTTATGGGTGGCACTCAGAGTAAGCTTGCACACAGCAATCGTCCACCAACCGTAATTATGATGGTAGGTTTACAAGGGGCTGGTAAGACAACAACCTCAGGTAAACTTGCGAAGCTATTGCAGAAGCAGAATCACAAGCCATTGCTCGTAGCGGCTGATATTTATCGCCCAGCAGCGATCAAGCAGCTTCAAGTGTTAGGAAGTCAGATTGATGTGCCTGTGTTCACTTTAGGTGATCAGACAAGTCCAGTCGATATCGCTAAAGCCGGACTACAGCACGCCAAGGACAATCACCTCGATTATCTCATTATTGATACTGCAGGACGGCTACATATAGATGAGAATCTGATGGACGAGCTGCAACGTATGCGTACCGCAGTTAATCCGGATGAAATCCTCTTGGTTATCGATGCAATGACAGGTCAGGATGCAGTTAATGTCGCAGATAACTTCCATCAACAGATGGAGTTAACGGGTGTGGTATTGACCAAGCTTGATGGCGACACCCGTGGTGGTGCGGCCTTATCGGTTAAAGCAGTAACGGGCTGTCCGATCAAATTCGCTGCGACTGGCGAGAAGATTGATGCGTTAGAACCGTTCCACCCTGAGCGAATGGCATCACGGATACTCGGTATGGGCGATATGCTATCCCTGATTGAGAAAGCCCAGTTTAATATCGATACAGATAAAGCTGCCGAGCTTGAACGTAAGATGCGTACTTCTGAATTTACGTTAGAGGATTTCCTCGAACAGATGGAGCAACTGAAGAAGATGGGGCCGCTTGACCAGCTCATGGATATGATGCCAGGAATGGGCAAGATGAAAGGCAACATGAAGGTTGATGAGAAGCAGATGTCTCGTGTCGAGGCTATCGTTAAATCCATGACTACCATGGAGAAACGTAAGCCAGAGATATTAAATGGTAATCGCCGCAGACGAATTGCACTAGGCAGTGGTACATCCATTCAAGATGTGAATCGACTGCTCAAGCAGTTTGAGGATATGAAGAAAATGATGAAGCAATTCTCAGGTATGATGGGTGGCGCCAAAGGTGGCAAAGGGTTAAAAGGCAAGCTCGGTGGGAAAATGAAGTTTCCGTTTGGTTGAGAAACTTGTTCGCACTGCATTATTTTTAGGTCTGCGCTACACTGTGTAGGCCAAAATAATACACATCGCTTGTTCGCACTGCATTATTTTTAGGTCTGCGCTACACTGTGTAGGCCAAAATAATACACATCGTTTGTTCGCACAGTTATTTTTAGGTCTGCACTACACCGTGTAGGCCAAAATAATACACATCGCTTGTTCGCACTGCATTATTTTGGAGGAGGTGAAATATCATGGCAGTACGTATTCGACTTAAACGTATCGGTGCACATAAAGCTCCATTCTATCGTGTCGTTGTTTCCGATTCCCGTTCTCCTAGAGACGGTCGTTTCATCGAGGAAATTGGCACTTATAATCCGCTTGCGCCAACAGCACTTGTTACTCTTGATGAAGAGAAAGCGTTGAAATGGCTTCAAGACGGTGCTCAAGCATCTGATACTGTCCGCAACTTGCTTAGCAAAGCGGGCGTAATGAAGAGATACCACGAATCCAAGCTTAGCAAGTAAGCAGTGTCGGGGGAGGATTTACGATGAAACAACTTATAACGGTCATTGCCAAAGCATTGGTTGATTATCCGGATGAAGTTCATGTGCATGAAGTGGAAGAAGACCATGCTATTGTTTATCGTCTTTTGGTACATCCTAGTGATGTAGGGAAAGTGATTGGCAAGCAAGGTCGGATCGCCAAAGCGCTTCGCACCGTCGTTACCTCGGCTGCTGTGAAGCATAGCAAACGAGTGTCTGTGGATATTAGTTCATAGCACTGCGATATGTGTGCAGAAGAAGGGTTGGGGACTATCCCTGACCCTTTTCACTATACTAGGATTTAAAAAAATTCATACTGATCTTCTACGTATGGACGCGAACAAACTTTAACTGGATTTATCCAGTTAATTTTGTTATCCCCTTATCATTTATAAATGATGGGCACACTAGATTCTCTATTGGTTATAATTCAGTAACTGGAGTTGATGAACTTGGCTAATGAATGGTTCACGGTTGGCACAATTGCGAATACGCATGGACTTAAAGGTGAATTGAAGGTCGTATCACAAACGGATTTCCCCGAAGAACGCTTCAGTCTAGGTAGTCGCTTGACGATGATGGATCCCGAGTTAAAGAAACAAATCGAAGTAGAAGTCGTTACTTCACGTCAGAATAAGAACACATATATCGTTAAATTCTCTGCATGGAATGATATTAATGAGGTTGAGAAATATAAAGGCTGGCTACTCAAAATTAACAAGGAAAAACTTATTGAGCTATCAGAGCATGAGTTCTATTACCATGAAATTGTCGGTTGTACTGTGATTAGTGATGAAGGAGTGGAGCTTGGAGTCATTCAAGAAATTCTATCCCCTGGTGCTAATGATGTTTGGGTTGTTCAGCCCGCTACAGGAAAAGCCGTATACATACCTTATATTGAAGATGTGGTGAAACAAGTCGATATTCCGAACAAAAGAGTGCTTGTCCACATTCTAGAGGGGCTATTATAAGCATGCGAATTCACATCCTCACCCTGTTTCCAAATATGTTCGATGGTGTACTTACAGACAGTATGATTGGCAAGGCTCAGGAGAAGAATATCGTTAGCATTCACACTGTGAATTTCCGGGATCATGCGAATAACAAGCATATGACCGTAGATGATTCGCCATATGGCGGTGGCGGTGGGATGGTATTAAAGCCGGAACCGATATTCAATGCTATAGACAGTCTGCCGATAGATTGGGCAGCAAAACCCAAACCCCGTGTCATTCTGATGTGTCCTCAAGGCGAGCGTTATACACAGAGTAAGGCTGAATCCTTAGCAAGTGAGCAGGAGCTTGTGTTCATCTGTGGGCATTATGAAGGCTATGACGAACGTATTCGTCAACACTTGGTTACTGATGAAATATCAATAGGTGATTATGTACTAACAGGTGGTGAGATCGCCGCAATGGCGGTCATTGATAGCGTCGTCAGACTGTTACCTGGCGTTCTGGGTAATGAGATGTCGGCTGTGAGTGATTCATTCAGCACAGGTTTGTTAGAGCATCCCCATTATACTCGTCCTGCGATCTATCGTGATTGGCCTGTGCCGGATGTACTCGTGTCTGGCCATCATGTGAATGTGGAAGAGTGGCGCCATCGTGAATCCCTCCGACGTACTTGGCAGCGTCGACCAGATTTATTGCAAGAACGTGAATTAAACGCCAAGGAATTGCAGTGGCTACAGCAATTTCGAGATGAGGTTTAAGGATGTCAGAACAACAATTTGAACGCTATTCACGACAAATGCTATTCCCTCCAATAGGTCCGGAAGGGCAGAATCGCATCTCTAATGCTCGAATATTGATCGTCGGAATGGGAGCACTCGGCACAGTGCTGGCTAATCATATGGTCAGGGCTGGTGTTGGATTGCTGAGAATGGTGGACCGTGATTATGTGGAGACAACCAACTTACAGCGCCAGATGCTGTATGACGAAGATGACGTAGAACAAGCATTGCCGAAGGTTGTAGCTGCGAAACGGAAGCTGGCCAAGGTGAATTCTAAGGTGCTAATAGAAGCTGAAGTCATTGATGTCACAGCACTTAATGTTGAAGCTTTATTGGAAGGCATCGATATTGTATTAGATGGAACGGATAATTTTCAGACTAGAATGATAGTAAATGATGCCTGCTTCAAGAGCGGTGTCCCTTTCGTATATGGTGGTGCAGTAAGCTCACGGGGAATGACCGCTATCTTCATCCCAGGACAGACGTCTTGTCTTCGTTGTCTGATTGGTTCTTCAGTAGAAGGGGATGGGCAAACCTGTGACACCATAGGTGTGATCGGACCCATTGTCGATATCGTGGCTTCTTTTCAGGCTGTGGAGGCTTTGAAATATATAGTGGATGCAGTAGAAGCACTGAGAGATAGTCTGCTTACCTTAGAGGTATGGCAGCATCACATATATAATATGAAGCTTCCCGAATCGAAGAGTGATTGCCCAACCTGTCAGTTGAAGCTATATCCATCTTTAGACATTAGAGATAATCAGATCGCGACATTATGCGGACGAGAGACCGTTCAGATTAAGGGATCTACACCATTGGATCTAGTGTTATGGGAGCGTAGACTTGCTCTAATTGGTCATGTAAATTTAAATCCATTCTTACTCAAGGTGGAGCTCCCAGAAGGTGAGAGACTAGTACTATTCTCAGATGGCAGAGTGCTTATACAAGGAACAGAGGACGTTACTAGAGCTCGTACTTTGTATGACCGATATATTGGAAGTTAACTAAAAAAGCTCACATCGACAGCATTCGAGATGTGAGCTTTTTGTTTAACCTGTAATAGACTATTGAGCGAAGCATGACTGTCCAATCTGTAAGCTGAAAATTTACACCTCGCTAGATTAAGGCAATGGACGATTTTTGCATATTTCATAAATGTGTTGCCATGGCCTTACCCTTTCAAACTCTGCGCTTGCTGTTATTACATCATCGTCTGCATATCTTTTACCTATTAATTGCATGCCGACGGGATACTTCTTATCAACTAATCCAGCAGGTATGGATGCAGAAGGATGACCCGAAAAATTAGTGAAATAGGTGAGACACCAACCGATTAATGGATTAACAGGCTCTCCGTTTATTTCTATTGGACCAAGAGTGTTACCGTCCTTAGCATTATCGACGGGGAGTGAAGCGACAGTCGGTGTAATCAATATATCGTAGTTACGAAAAACCCCTTGAATTGCATCATAAATTTCAGTTCTCCATTGTTGATCTCTTATCATATCCGTTACTGACATACCATAACCGCATTCAACCCACTTCAAAAATTCCGGCGGAAAATCTTCGAGATTATTCTTTAAGAGATCTAAACCCATTGCCTTATTATTCTCGAGAAATTCAACACTGTTCTGAATAATTAATCGACACCATAAATCCGCAAGTTCCATATGTGGTCGTGTAATTCCGAGATTGACCCTCTCTACGATGGCGCCGGCATCCTCAAATGCTTTTAATGCTTGCTCAATGACTTGAGTGACTCGTGAATCAACTGGGAATACGTCAAAGTTCGGACTATAGGCGATGCGCCATCCCTTAATGGTTCGCTGTAGTGCCTTCATGAAATCCATATCTTGGTTTAGACAATACGGATCACGATCATCGTAACCACTGAGCGCTTGAAATCCGATAGCAGCGTCCTCGACTGTTCGAGTTATCGTTCCTTCATATAAGAACGGTGTAGTTGAGGCAAAAGCGTTTGGCCTTATGACAGAAGGCACTCGACCGAAGGAGCCTTTGAAACCGTACACTCCACACCATGATGCAGGAATTCGGATGGACCCACCCCCGTCTGTTCCTTCCGCGATGGGAAGCAGTCCGTCTGCTACAGCAGCCGCACTGCCACCTGATGAGCCCCCACTATTTTTGTTTAAATCAAACGGATTTTTAGTCGGGCCGAACAAGTAATTGTCACAAGTACCTCTAAACCCCAATAGAGGACTGTTCGTTTTGCCAAGGATAACCGCCCCAGACCTGTCCATTCGTTCGGAATACACACAGTAAAAATTTACTATGTTATTCTTTAATGCTCGGATACCTCCAAAAGTTGAAACCCAACCAGGATGAAAATCGAACAAGTCCTTCAATGCCGTTGGGATTCCATGAAGTGGTCCGATCCATTGGCCGGATAGGATCTTCTGATCACATTTCCTTGCTTTTTTACGTGCATCATCAAAACCATAATAAATAAATGCATTAATACTGGGATTTCTCTTTTCAATACGCTCAATGAAAGATTCTAACAATTCAACGGATGACAATTCTTTCTTGCGAATTTTGCGAGACAATTCTGCTACAGAAGTATACGAAAGTTCATCGGCAAGAGACATATAAATTCCTCGTTTCATCATCTGTATTTTTGTTGCAACTCACAGCCATGGTACCATAAATTGAGATTATAAAAAACTAAAATTAGATAATAATATGTAACAATATCATTGTATTTAGAAACAATTTATCGTTGACAATAAACGAAGTGATAATATATACTATAAAAAATGAATAAAATAATAATATATGATAACAAATGATGGAATGTAAAAGGAGGTGTTTCAAATTAATATTCAACCCATTTCTCTAGTTATACCTGAAAAAAATATTGTCGTTTTGTCGCCTCATTATGATGATACTATATTCTTTTTGGGCGGATATATATTTGAGCTTAAGGATAAGAACTTGTTGGATAGTAAAAAATTTGAGAACATTAGCGTTTTTTCAAGAAGCAATTATCAGGCAAGAGATGATGAGGGGAATAAAGATATAAGTCTTGAAAGAATAAAAGTTGCATCTGGTAGACGAATTTTTGAGGACTTGAATTGCCTGGACGAATTATTCGGGGAATACAACTTTAAATTCAGATTATTGGGTGAAAAGGAGAGCCAGGTTAGAGGAAAAACATTTGCAGACAGTAATATGGAATTTCCTCATGGCATGTATGAGAACTTCGAAGATTGTGACTGGAAAATAATGGGTAGATTAAAAAAGGTTATAGAGGAGCTTGCTGAACGAGAAGATACGGCCATTGTGTTACCGGTAGGTTTTAAAGAACACATTGATCACTTTATTGTTAGAGAAGCTGGAATTGCCGTAGCAAAGGAGCTTGGAGTAAAAGCAAAAGCGAAATTCTATTTCGCCGAAGACAAGCCATACAGTGGAATCGCGGATGAAGTTGAATTAGAACGTATTAAGCAATTTGTAAACGCGAACAATCTTGATTGCATAGCGTATAGACATCATCCTGACAAGGTTATAGAAGTATCGTTTAAGCATTATGTCAGCCAAGTTGAGGGAGTTTATATAACAGGCATTAATCACAGGAGCGATTACTTAAAGAGTTTATACGCTGTTAATCATCCTGTGGATCGTATTTATACATTTAATGCTTAAGAAATTCTGAATTTACATTGGGAGGTAACAACGAGATGAATTTACTAGACACGATTAAAGGGTCAGACATGGAAAACTTTTTCCCTGCTGGCTGGGATATGGAGAGAATTGAACAGTGCTGTGCCAATCCACCTGAAACCGTATTAGATCGACAAAATTTCTGGCACAAAGATTTCAGTGCAGTTGAATGTGATGATGTTGCTTCATTCAATATCATGATGGGGCATGAAATCGCAATGGAAATCAAGAACACAAGAGAAGAAGGTAGAAAATTAGCACTTATCCTATCGGCTGGTCCTATGGGTATGTACCGTTGGGCGGTTTATTTCTTAAAGGAATGGAATGTAAACTGTTCACATGTTTACGGGTTTAATATGGATGAATGGAGCGATGCTGAAGGTAATTCACTCGATCCTTCTGATTCGGGGTCATTCCAATACTCACTAGAAAAAGCCTTCTATACTCCACTTGGCAACCTGACGGTTCCAGTTAACCAGAGAAACTTTGCAACTAGAACGAACCTTCCAGAATATCCTCAGAAGATTGATAGCATTATAGCTGAAGGTGGAAAGCTAACTACTATTTATGGCATAGGTAGAGCCTTCCATATCGCTTTCTGGGAACCGCATTTTGCAGCTGAATACAATGGCGAAGAGGATTGGAGTAAAGCAGAGTATCGCATCGCAGCTAAACTTCATCCCCTTACAATTGAACAGAATTCGTTAATAAGCTTCAAAAGCAGAGTGACACTTATTCCATGTCGAGCAAATACTATTGGGCCTGGTTTATTCTTGAAATCAGAACGAACAATTGGTGGTTGTGAAGGGGTAGTTGGCAGAGGAATGCAATGGCAGGGTATGACGATGTGGGTTACGCTCAGATACGGCCCAGACATTTGGGTACCATCTAGCTATATGCCCACATTACCAGGGAAGTTTTTCCTTGTTAAGGAACTAGCTGGGCCTTTAGTACCTGAGTGTAACTAAACAATCATGATTATGATGCGGGGGCCAGTAATAAGGCTCCCTCATCCAATTAACTTAACCTGCAAAGTTATAGTGGATATGGAGGTATTAACAATATGTCGGTTACTAATATCGTTAACTGTGAAGTTGTAGTAGAAGCTGCACATATTACCAAAGTTTTCGGAGTGAATAAAGTTCTCGATGATGTATCCATATCGCTAAAACGCGGAGAAATTCATTGTCTATGTGGTGAGAACGGTGCAGGGAAATCTACGCTCATAAAAATATTATCAGGCGCGTATCAACCGGATGGTGGAGAAATTTATATAGATGGGATAATGTGCGATACTTTGACACCATTACTCGTTAAGCAAAAGGGTATTGAAGTGATTCATCAAGAAATTATTCTAGTGAATGAACTCTCAGTCGCTGAAAATATATTTCCTGATTTCAAATTTCGCAAATACGGATTTTATTCATTCGAAAAAACATGCGAAGCTGCACGTGAATTAATGGATCAGCTTGGAATTAATCTTAATCCAAAACAACTAGTTGAGAAATTAAGTGCCGCTGATCAGCAATTCGTAAAAATTCTGAAGGCTATGGCACCTTCCCCTAAAGTTCTAATACTTGATGAACCAACAGCTATGTTTAATATGAACGACACTCAAATGGTACTTAACCTTGTTAAGAATATTAGCCAAAAAGGGATAGCCATCATATATATTTCTCATCATCTTCTAGAGGTTCAATCGATTGCAGATACGGTTTCTGTACTTCGAGATGGGAAATTAGTTTCTAGGTATGATAATTCGAAAAAGGATATTGATTTAGACAAACTCACTACAGATATGGTTGGAAGACCAGTGAACATGTTTTACAAACGTGAATCATCTCATGCAGGTAAAGAGCTCTTGAAAATTAGTGGTCTCAAATTGACAGAAAACAGCCCTACATTGAATTTTTCTCTTAATAAAGGAGAAATACTAGGAATAACCGGTATGGTGGGATCCGGAAGATCAGAAATAATTAGAGCCATTTATGGGCTTGACAAAAGAAATGCTGGAGATATTCAACTGGATGGACAGTCTATTCGAATTAATAGTCCAGCGGACGCGATAAAGCTGGGTATGGGATTTATAAGCGAAGATCGACAGAAATCGGGACTTGTGCTATCTATGAGCATACTTATGAACACTACATTTGTAAGGTTACCTAAAAGAGGTTCTTTGATAAACCTACAAAAAGAAGTCGAAATAGCCAGAGATTATGTGGACAAGTTGGATATAAAGACGGATGGAATTGATAAGATTACGGGAATGCTATCCGGTGGTAACCAACAAAAGGTGATTATCGCAAAATGGCTGCACAAGGGCTTTGACATTCTTTTTCTTGATGAACCTACAAAGGGTATTGATGTGAATGCGAAATTCGAAATATATAAATTGCTACACAAACTTGTAACAGAAGGTAAATCGCTCATTATTGTTTCTTCGGATATGCCTGAGGTCGTTTCTTTGTGTGATAGAGTGCTCATAGTATGCGATGGCGATATTAAAGGCGAATTATGGGGTCAGGATATCACAGAAGATAATATTATCAAGATTTCATTAGAGGTGAGCTAATTATGGGTGTAGGGAAAGTGGAAGCGAGAAGAAAGATAAAGCTAGGTAATGAAACGATATTTCTTTCAATCGTGATAGTAGCATTATGTGTGGTTTCGGCTATATTGAATCCAAATTTTCTTACGTGGTCTAACTTTATGGCCATATTCCAACAGGTTGCTGTTCTAGGAATACTGACCGGTGCCATGCTGATGCTCTTAATAAGTGGCGTCTTAGATTTATCGTATGGTTCCCTTATTGGTCTTTGTGGTGTTGCTCTTTGTCAGTTCATAGCGATGGATATTAGCCCCATAATTTCCCTTGTGTTGATGTTTCTAATTGCTATTGCTGCTGGAATGATGAACGGGCTTATTGTTACCAAGTTTAAAACGAATCCCCTAATTATTACAATTGGAACCGGATACATCTTTAGTGGTATTGCGCTTGTTTGGTCACAGGGTACTTATCAATCGTTAAAAGGACATCTTGAATACGTAGGCACAGGTAAGATAGGAACGATTCCAATACCACTCATTATACTTTTTATTGTACTGGCCATTATTCATATCGTACTTAGATATACTCCGTATGGCAGAAGGCTTCATATTATTGGTGGGAATCAAGAAGTTGCTTTTCTCTCAGGTATTAATGTGAACAAATATAAAATCATCACCTTTATGGTCGGTGGTCTAATATGCGGGTTGGCCGCGTTCGTACTTGCTTCAAGGATAGGATCTGCGCTTCCCTCTAACGGAGCTGGCTATGAATTGCGTGCTCTCGCAGCTTGTATTATTGGTGGAGCTACTTTTACTGGAGGTAGAGGAACAGTCCTCGGTGCTTTCCTAGGGGTCTTATTACTTGGGATTATCTCGAATGCTATGAACATCCTTGGGGTTGATCCGTTTTTTCAAACTGCAATCCTAGGTGTGATTATTGTTGCCGCAGTAATTGCAAGTAACTTAAAGCGTAAGCAAACGAACTGATTTAGAACAATTACTAATAGAGCCTGTTCAAAAAGCATCGATATAGCTTGAGCGAGACAAGATAATCCGCGAT
>JBBDIY010000031.1:0-35870 GCA_040880185.1 Paenibacillaceae bacterium | reverse complement strand
AAGCGCAATGGGATCACCGTTTATCTGGTGTCATTCTGCGAAGAAAATTTAATCGCTACGGGTTCAATTCCCCGCAGCTTGCTGCGTTGGGCTTGAGTAACACGGTCTTTGATACCCCGTAGCTTGCTGCGGGGTCATTCATTCGTAATACCGATGCTTACCTAAAAGATTTAGAGCAAAAGTGGGAGCAATTAAGTTGCTAGTTAATTTTGCTGTCGTAGTTTTTTTTGTTTTTTTATCAATTGACACCGTCTTATAATTAAATTATATTTGAATTATACAATTCACCTAATAATCTATTGATTCACTCTGTGAATTGAATTTAACTGAACGATCTATCCGTAAAAGGGGGAGAATGAGCAATGTTTAAAAAAACGTTGGATGAGAATGCTTTTCGAAAATTAAAGGAGAAGATGGAAGAAGGCTTGTTGCCGCAATGGGTCATTACTGATCCGGATATTTATGAATTGGAACGCGTGAAGATATTTGGTCGTACCTGGCAGTTTTTGGCGCATGAGTCTGAATTGAGTGAATCAGGGTGTTATGTGACAAGATGGATGGTGGACGATCCGGTGTTGCTTGTGAAAAATCCTTCTGGTGAATTTAAAGCTTTCCTCAATTCCTGCACACATCGAGGTCCGCGATTATGTACGGAAGATCGCGGGAAAAAGAAAACGTTTACATGTCCGTATCACGGTTGGAGTTTTAATCTCAATGGGGACCTGATCGGTATTGTAGCCGGAAACAAGGTGTACGGCGAGGAAATGTGCAAAAAAGATTGGGCGCTCCGCGAGATTCCGAGAATCGGTATATACCAAGGCATGATTTTTGCGTGTCTCGATCCCAATGCCATACCTTTGGAAGATTATCTCGGTGATATGAAATGGTACATGGATATTCTGCTAGGCAGAAGTGATGGGGGAATGGAAGTTCGAGGTGTTCCCCAGCGCTGGGTAACCAAAGCGAATTGGAAAGCGACCGCTGAAAACTTTATGGCCGATCCCTATCATGTCCAAACGACGCATCGATCAACCGTAGAAATGGGGATTAGTCCGGAGGACCCGCTCTATGCCGGATACGGACATCAAGTCGTGTTGAATAACGGACATGGCATCAATGTAATCACGTCAGCTACCGGTAAGGCGAGGGCCCCCTACCAAGGAACACCGGAATCCATGTGGCCGATGTTCAATCGGAACTTATCACCCGAACAAGCAGAAATTTTGTCCAAAACGACCGTCTTTGTGGGAGGCATGTATCCCAATCTGTCCTTTGTGAGCCCGATTCATGGAACGGAGGGACATCTTCACAACTATTTGAATTTCAGGCTATGGAGACCGATCGGACCGGAGAAAGTAGAGGTTTGGTGTTGGTTTATGATTGACAAGGCTGCGCCGGAGGAATACAAAGAAGCAGCGTATAAAAGTTATATCGGATCATTCGGACCTTCAGGTACATTGGAGCAGGATGATACGGAGATATGGGCTCGTATGGTTGAAGCCAGTAAAGGATTAATGGCTAGGGATAAAGAGCTTAATTATAATAGTGTTGCTAACTATCTCATGGGATTGCATCGTGTGGAGCCGGACGAATCCTTCCCTGGACCGGGTCATGCTTACCCGACAACTTATCTGGATGCGATAGCGAGGAGCATGCATGAATACTGGCTGGAGTTAATTTCCAAGGACATGATCAAGGAGGAGAACGAATGAACGCTGATATACAAAACCAGATCACTCATCTGCTATACCAGGAAGCTTATTTGTTGGATAACCGGAAGTATAAAGAATGGCTGGAGCTTCTGGACGACGAACTTGTTTATCGCATGCCCTTACGTATAACAGCCGAGGGTAAAGAGGCGGTTGACCTTGTTGATGAAATGACTTATTTCGAAGAGACCAAAAAATCGCTGACTACAAGAGTGAACCGGCTTTATACGACCTCAGCATGGGTGGAGAATCCGGCTCCAAGGCAACGGCATTTTATTAGCAATATTATGATTGAACCTGCTACCGAGCCTGATGAATATAAAGTGCGCAGTTACTTTCTAATGAAACGGAGCAGAGCATCGGAGCATGAAACTGAAGAAATTTTTGGCGAACGTAATGATATTATTCGAAGAATAGATGGGGAATGGAAAGTGGCCCGCCGAACCATATACCCTGACCAGGCTGTTATTACGGTTATGAATTTAAGTATGTTTTTGTAACACAAAAATTATAATACAGTTGTTGCGTATATAGAAACAGCGGTGTTGTATACGAAACTTATTAGAGATAACATCAAGGTGTAAGCAATAAAAGGGGAGGACATGTCATGTCACTGGACACAACAGTGCGTCCGATCAATTGTCTGCACTTTATTAACGGACAGTATGTGGAGTCGAGAAATAAAAAAACGTTTGAGAACATCAATCCGGCAACGGGTGAAGTGATGGGTACGGTTGCAGAGGGCGGAAAAGAAGAAGTGGAATTCGCAGTAGCAGCTGCGAGAAGAGCGCTGAGTGGCCGTTGGAAGGAAATGACCTTAAATGAAAGATCGAAAATTTTAAGAAAAGTTGGAGATTTGATCCTTGAACGTATCGATGAATTAGCCGTATTGGAATCTCTGGACACAGGGAAACCGGTATGGCTGGCAAAGTCGATTGACATTACGCGCTCCGCGTATAACTTTCACTTCTTTGCCGATTACATGATTTCCATGGGAACGGAGGCCTATCAGCAGGATAATCAGGCCATCCATTATGCGATTCGCCGACCTGTTGGGGTTGTAGGATTGATCAATCCTTGGAATTTGCCTTTGTTGCTCTTGACATGGAAGCTGGCCCCTTGTTTGGCTGCCGGGAATACGGCTGTCTTGAAGCCTGCTGAATGGACGCCGATGACAGCTACCGTATTGGCGCAAATTTGCAAGGAAGCGGGTGTGCCGGATGGTGTTGTGAATGTGGTTCATGGGTTTGGACCCGATTCCGCTGGAGCTGCCATTTCGGAACATCCGGATGTCGACGCGATTACCTTCACAGGTGAAACCAGAACTGGAACTGCTATTATGAAATCGGCAGCCAATACGCTTAAGAAGCTTTCTTATGAATTGGGAGGCAAAAATCCGAACATTATTTTTGCTGATGCTGATTTGGATGAGGTCATTGAAACGACCATCAAGTCAAGCTTTATCAATCAAGGCGAGGTCTGCTTGTGCGGTTCGCGCATCTATGTGGAACGTCCAGCTTATGAAGAGTTTCTGGTGAAATTCGTTGCAAAGACGAAAGAGTTGAAAATCGGAGATCCATTTGATGATACTACTAAAGTCGGCGCGATGATCGGTAAAGAACATTATGATCGTGTCATGAGCTTTTTCGAAATCGCCAAAGAAGAAGGAGGCAACATTCTTATTGGCGGCAAACGTCCCGAAGGATTTGATAAGGGATATTATATTGAACCTACCATTATTACTGGTTTAGATCGGAATTCCCGTTGTATCAAGGATGAAATATTCGGGCCGGTTGTTACCGTCGTTCCCTTTGATACGGAAGAAGAAGTCATTGCTCAAGCCAATGACACGCACTATGGCTTAAGCGCATCGATCTGGACGAACAATTTGCGTAGAGGACATCGAGTGGCTCATCAGATTGAAGCAGGGATTATATGGGTCAATACATGGTTC
This sequence comes from Paenibacillaceae bacterium, assembly GCA_040880185.1. Lineage (GTDB taxonomy): Bacteria > Bacillota > Bacilli > Paenibacillales > UBA4045 > UBA4045. The sequence continues at coordinate 32,207 of JBBDIY010000031.1, read as the reverse complement.
TTGCGTGATCTGAGAACCCCGTTCGGCGGCATGAAGCACAGTGGAATCGGTAGAGAAGGCGGCATGCACAGCTTCGACTTCTATACGGAACTAAGCAATATCACCATTAAATTGTAAATTGTAAACTGTAAACTGTAAAGGAGAGGTGACTCTTGAATCAAGTGAATGTACAACAATTGTCCAATGAACTGGCTTCTGCCAGAGAAAGCGGCCGAGGCATTGCCCCATTGACGGAGAAATATCCAAATTTAAGCATCCATGAGGCCTACCAGGTCCAATTAGAGACAGTCAGCAAAGAACTAGGTTTGGGGAAGATCATCACGGGTAAGAAAATCGGGTTGACTTCAAAGGCGATGCAGCAGCTACTTGGAGTACCCGAACCGGATTACGGTCATTTATTCGATGATATGGTTGTTGAGAACGGCGGTTCCATCTCGATTGACAACGTTCTGCAGCCAAAAGTAGAAGCGGAGATTGCCTTTATATTAAAGAAAGATTTGGCGGGTCCGAATGTCACTGTTCTGGATGTATTGAGGGCTACAGAATATGTGTTGCCGGCTTTGGAGATTGTAGACAGCAGAATTGCGAATTGGAAAATCAAGCTGCCAGATACCATTGCTGACAATGCGTCATCGGGTTTGTATGTTCTTGGAGGAAGACCCACTCGTGTGGATCAAATTGATCTAACCCAGATCGGAATGGTGCTTAGCAAGAATGGTGAATTGGTCAACACAGGGGTCGGTGCAGCAGTGATGGGTCACCCTGCGAATTGCGTCGCGTGGTTGGCTAACAAATTATCCAGCTTTGATATTCGTCTTAAAGCGGGTGAAGTCATTCTGTCAGGGGCTCTATCAGCAGCGGTGGATGCCAATCGGGGAGATTCGTTCACAGCACGGTTTGCACACATTGGTCAGGTAAGTGTTCATTTCAATTAAGAGTAAAGAAAGGAGAACGCTATGAGTAAGATTAAGGTTGCTGTCCTTGGGTCGGGTAATATTGGAACGGACTTGGTGCTTAAGCTTAGGAAATCAAATATCTTGGAACTTACAACTGTCATCGGAATCGATCCAGATTCGGACGGGTTAAGAAGAGCAAGGGAGCTTGGTTATGTAACGATCGACAATGGGCTTGCAGGATTTCTGGAACGTCCCGAGCTTGCAGATATTATATTTGATGCAACATCGGCGAAGTCGCATTTACGTCATGCAAAGAAGCTGAGAGAAGCGGGCAAGCAAGTGCTTGATCTGACCCCGGCTGCTGTGGGTCCCTTTGTGGTTCCCTCTGTCAATTTAAGTGAGCACCTAGATGCTGACAACATTAACCTGATTACATGCGGAGGGCAAGCTACGATTCCGATTGTACACGCAGTTAATAAGATTCAGTCTGTGGAATATGCAGAAATTGTGGCGACGATATCCAGTAAGAGCGCTGGACCGGGAACGAGAGCGAATATCGATGAGTTTACCCAAACAACGGCGCTTGGATTGGAGAAGGTCGGAGGTGCGAAACGTGGTAAAGCGATCATCGTGTTGAATCCTGCCGAGCCGCCAATCCTGATGAGAGATACCGTATATGTTCTTGTTGCAGGGGAGAAGGTAAATGAAGCGGAAATAATAGCCTCTATCAAAGAAACAGTAGCCTATGTGCAATCCTATGTGCCGGGTTACAGGCTAAGACAGGAACCCTTGTTTGATGGCAATAAAATAACCGTCCTGTTAGAAGTAGAGGGCGCAGGGGATTATTTGCCCAAATACGCAGGAAACCTGGATATCATTACGGCAGCAGCTGTAAAAGTAGCGGAGGAATGGGCGAAGTATAAAGTTGAAAGCTTGACAGTAAAGGAAGATGAGGTGAAAAGGCATGGATAAGAACAGAGAAATTTATATAACGGAAGTCGCCTTGCGCGACGGAAGCCATGCGGTCCGACACCAATTTACTGTGGAACAAGTGACCAACGTAGCCAAAGCTTTAGATGAGGCGAATGTTCCTTTTATCGAAGTATCACATGGTGACGGTTTAGCGGGTTCGTCATTACAGTATGGAATGTCTTTGACGAACGAGATGGAATTAATTGAAGCTGCCGCTTCCGTTTGTCACAATTCCAAAATTGCCGTATTGATCCTCCCAGGAATTGGAACAAAACCAGAGTTGAAACAGGCTGCTCGATTAGGAGCCAGAATGGCCAGAGTGGCGACCCATGTTACAGAAGCTGATGTTTCACCCCAGCATATATCGCTGGCCAAGGAACTAGGGATGGAGACAGTAGGTTTCCTTATGATGTCGCACATGGTTCCAACGGTAAAGCTGGTAGAGCAAGCAAAGCTGATGGAAAGCTACGGTGCTGATTCCGTCTATGTGGTGGATTCGGCAGGTGCGTTATTACCGCATGAGGTAAGAGAAAGAATACGGGCATTAAGAGACAGCTTATCCGTCAACATCGGATTTCATGGGCATAATAATATGTCTTTGGCCATGGCCAATACGCTTGTAGCGATAGAAGAAGGAGCAACCAGAATTGATGGCAGTATCCGGTGCTTAGGTGCGGGAGCGGGAAACACACAGACCGAAGTATTGGTTGCCATTCTTGATAGAATGGGCATTCAGACAGGAATAGATGTTTATAAAATGATGGATATCGCAGAGGATATCGTTGCTCCAATTTTACCGAAGCCTCAAGAAATTACGAGAAACAGTCTTGTTCTTGGTTATGCAGGGGTATATTCGAGCTTTTTGCTGCACGCTCAGCGAGCTGCCGAGCAATTCGGCATTGATTCCCGCGACATTCTGGTTGAACTTGGCAAAAGAAAAGTTGTAGGTGGCCAAGAGGATATGATTGTAGATGTAGCAACAGATATATTAAATCGAAAGCTTGGTTTAACCGTTTAGGGGGGAAGACAATGACCGATCATTCATACAAACAAATTGCCGAGTATTTGCACCGTGCAGAGATAGAAAAGCGTGAGGTTATGAGAGTGACTGCGGAGATGAAGCCTGATTTAACGGTGGAAGAAGGCTACCTGATTCAACAGGAAATCGTCAACATGAAGCAACGTGAAGGTAAGAGAATCATTGGGCCCAAGATGGGTTTAACGAGTCAGGCGAAGATGAAGCAAATGAAGGTAAATGAACCGATTTACGGGTATATTTTTGATTATATGCTTATTGAGAGCGGTGGGACCGTATCTTTAAGCCAGCTGATCCACCCGAAGGTGGAAGCCGAGATCGCTTTTGTTATTGGCAAAGATATCAAGGGTCCGGGAGTTACGGGTGCCCAAGTATTGGCTTCTACAGAATATGTGCTGCCTGCACTTGAAATCATTGACAGTCGCTATGAGAACTTTAATTTTACCTTGCCTGATGTCATTGCTGATAATGCATCTTCCTCCCGCGTAGTGTTCGGCACAACGCTTATCAAACCGGATCAATTAGAACTGGATTTGGTAGGAACGACACTATCTATTAATGGTGAGATCAAGGATCTTGGAGCCGGTGCAGCCGTATTAGGTCACCCTGCTCATTCCGTAGCGATGTTGGCTAATATGCTTGCCAAAAAAGGTGAAATGGTGCGGGCGGGCGATGTCATCTTAACAGGTGGGATAACAGGTGCGATTATGATCAAGAGCGGAGATTATGTAAGCGGTAAATTTGACGGACTTGGTGAAGTAACTTTTACAGTCATTGATTAAATGAAGGGGAGAGAAGGACATGCCGATTATTCAAGTGCAAATCCTAGAAGGCAGACCGAAAGAAAAAATATTTGAATTAATTCAAAATGTCACGAATACGGTTTCGGAAACTTTGGATGCGCCCACAGAAACCATTAGAGTATTGGTTACGGAGGTTCCCAAAACTCACTGGGGTAAAGGTGGAGTCCCCATTTCATATGAATAACATCAGCACAAAAAAAGGGAGGATTAGCAATGACGATTGAGTTGAGTATAATGACGCCGCATATGCCTAGTATTTGCCATGAGGATCAGACTCCGAAATATCAAAAAGAAGTGGTAGCGAAATTGAAGGAAGTTTCTGCAAAAATCTATAGCTTAAAACCGGATGTTGTTGTATTGGTTTCTTGTCACTGGCCTTCAACCTTTAACCACTATGTGGATTGCCATCAGGTTCATAAAGGGGTATTGACCGCAGTGGAATGTCCCGATTTAATTAGCGATGTTCCGTATAATTATCAGGGTGATGAACAATTGGCTTGGCAATTGGTTCAGGCGGGCCAGGATGCGGGTATCCAAGTTGTTGGAATGAATGATCCGTATTATGTATGGGATTATGGAAGCTTGGTTCCATTGCGGTATCTTGTTCCCAATGAAGATATTCCGGTGATTAATCTATCCGTCACATTAGCTGCCAGTTTAGAAGAAACCTATAAGTGGGGACAGCAAATTGCTAAAGTGCTGCGAGAAAGCAATAAGCGGGTTGTGTTTGTTTCCAGCGGAGCACTGTCCCACAATTTGGTGCGCGGAAGAGAGAATAAGCCTACTATCTCCGAACGAGCCCTTGATAAACAATTTATCAGCTTTATGATGGATCGAGATTATTCCTCCGCCTATAAAATGCTTCCGCAATATGCAGGAGTGGCAAAGGTAGAGTCGGGCGGTCGTCACCTTGCCATGCTGCTCAGTGTTCTGGAAGAAGGAAGCAGGCCGGAATACTTGGCTGAAGCGCAATCTTCCGGAAGCTGGAATGCTCTTGTCACCTTCGAGTCATAAGATTCGTCTACAGCTGGGATATATCATTCGCAGCTTGTTTTACAAGCTGAACCAGCTTTGAGAGCTTTTGTGAATGAATCCTTGATGTGGGTCCTGCAATGCTGACTGAAGCAATAACCTCGCCTGTTCGACCTTTTACCGGCGCCGCGATTCTTGAACGACTTTATCACTTTGAAAAGCCAATAGAATCTTCCCCGAGCTTGTACATGAAGCGGGGTTTTTCTTCCCGACATGGGATAACAGACGGATCGGATGCTTGCATTCCACTTTGTGCAGATAAGTAATGTCAGTGCCTTCAAGAATGGAGATATGCGCAGTTTCCTCCAGCTTTTCTACCAGGTTGATTAATACAGGTTTTGCTTCCCGATGAATTTCCAAATGAGAAGTAATGACTCCGCTAAGACCAAGTAAAGTCAAACCAAGACGGTACTTTGTACCTGTCTTCTGCAAGAAGCCTTCGATGACCAAATCGCCAGCCAATCGGCATACGGTGCTTTTATTTAATTGAAGGGCTTTAGCTATTTCAGTTATGCTCCACACGGAATGTTCCAACGAATATAAACGCAGAATTTTTAGACCGTTATGAACGGATTGAAGAATAGAAGGTCACCTCAGAAAATTAGATTTGTTTCGTATATAAGAAACGAACACTTCTATTATAAATAAATGTAGTTTAACATAACAATATGAATTTCAGAAAACGCTTACAATCAATTGAGAAAAGGGGATATTTGCATGCGTACACAAGTTGGAATCATTGGTGCCGGTCCGGCAGGGCTTCTGCTCTCCCACATTCTTCATCTTCAAGGGATTGGGTCCGTCATTCTGGAACGTAGAACACGGGACGAGATTGAAGGTACTATACGTGCGGGGGTGCTGGAGCAAGGAACGGTAGATCTGATGAATGAAATTGGCGTCGGCGAGCGAATGATGCGGGAGGGTTCTTTCCATCATGGAATTGAATTGCAATTTGATGGGGTTAGACATCGAATTGACATGTATGAATTAACCGGCGGAAAACAAATTACGGTATATGCGCAGCACGAAATCATCATAGATTTGGTTGCGGCTCGGCTGGAGGCAGGTGGAGAGATTATTTTTGGTGTTGATGACGTAAGCTTGCATGATCTGGATACTTCAATGCCGAAGATTCATTACCGCAGGGATCACGATGGGGAGCTTGAGGAATTGGCTTGTGATTTTATCGCAGGGTGTGACGGTTTCTATGGACCAAGCCGTCAAGCGATACCGGACAAGGTCAGGACAGAACATCTTCAAATCTATCCGTATGGTTGGCTCGGTATTCTCACCGAAACTCCACCCGCTGCGCCGGAGTTGATATATTCCAATCATGAGCGAGGTTTTGCGCTTCTCAGCACGCGTTCGGATGTTCTCCAGCGATATTATATCCAGGTAGATCCTAATGATGACATAGCCAATTGGTCAGATGACCGAATTTGGACGGAGCTCAAGGCCAGAACCGAGACTAAGGATGGTTGGCAGCTGCAAGAGGGTCCGATTACGCAGAAGAATATTGTTGCCATGCGCAGTTTTATTTGTGAACCCATGCAATATGGACGGCTGTTCATTGCAGGAGATGCGGCACACACCGTTCCTCCTACTGGAGCCAAGGGACTTAACCTGGCTGCCGCTGATGTTCAGGTTTTGTCTCGCGCATTTGAAGCTTATTACAAGTCCGGATCCATGGACATGCTTGATCGTTATTCCGAAATCTGCCTCTCTCGTGTCTGGAAAGCGGAGCGATTCTCCTGGTGGATGACGACCATGCTGCATCGCAACCCCAAGCACAGTTCGTTTGAATATCACATGCAGCTTGCTGAACTGGATTATCTGACTTCATCACGTGCAGCATCAACCACGCTTGCGGAAAACTATGTAGGTTTACCAATGAATTGGTAGATCATAATTGGACCAGCATTTCCTACTTTTGCTCCTGCTTTAACTGCTTAATACGCTGTTCGTCTGGTGTGACGAACAGTGTTTTTTGTCGTTCGTAGATAACGTAGCCAGGCTTAGCACCGCTTGGTTTGTGGACATGACGAATGAGTGTGTAATCCACAGGAACCTGACTCGATTCCTTAGCTTGGCTATAGTAGGCAGATAACATGGCGGCTTCATGTAAGGTGTCATCGTTATACTGCGTGCTTCTAATGACGACATGAGATCCCGGAATGTCCTTAGTATGGAGCCAGGTATCGGATGATTGGGCTAGGCGATTCGTTAAATATTCGTTCTGGATATTATTCTTACCGACATAAATCGGAATACCCTCACTAGAAGTGTAGCAAGTGAGCTTCGGTTTGTCGGTTTTCTTCTTCTGCTTCAGCTTCTTCCTACGATGGCGAAGGTACCCTTGTTCCACTAATTCCTCGCGAATTTCTGCAATGTCGGCCATGGTTGCTATACCAAGCTGCTGGAGCAGCGTGTCCATGTAGGCAATCTCTTCGTGTGTGGCAATCATCTGCGCTTCGACGGTGGTGATGCTATTTTTCATTTTGCTGTATCGCTTGAAGTAGCGTTGTGCATTATCGGACGGTGTGAGTTGCGGGTCTAGGGGAACGAGTACCGTAGCTTGATTCTCATCATAGTAATTGAGCACTTCGATCTGCTTGTCGCCTCTCTGGACGAGGTGCATGGAGGCGGTCAATAGCTCACCTAGTATGCGGAAGCGATCAGCATCCTTCGCATCATCAATCGTATCCTGTAGTTTCTCGAGCTTCGATATATTCTTCGCCCGATTATTCTGAATGAGCTTCCATAAATCGGTAACCCGTTGCTTGACTGTATCTCGTTCAGCTTTATTACCGTAGAAAGCTTCCAAACACTCGCTGATTGTCGGATAAGTGACCACATCCCCAGTAAGGTGCGTCAACTCCGTAATGGAAAAGCTAGATTTCCCCGAAGGCAGCGTCACGATGTTAGGAACGATGGCGTTATCGATTATTTGCTGGATGAGCACAGAGAAGTGACTACTCAGAGCCTCCAGAACAACGTTGTCCGGGGTATCTACGAAAGTCTGATTCGATTGAGCTAGTGTGACACCTGAGCGATGAACAAGCTCCTTCGCAACCAAGGGACTTATCCCTGTAAAGTGATCCACTAAAGCCTGCAGCCAATATTGAGCATCCTTGACCACGGGGAGTTCCTCTATCGGCGGCGCTTCAGGTTCTTGAATTTCTGGAAACAAAGAATCATCATGATTCACTTGAGGCTTCTTCTGCGCAGGCTCAGACATGATCGCAATGAACCGCTCTCGACTAGTAAGGAGCGGATCAGCTTTCAATTGATCGGGCGGATCCACATACCGACTTCCCGGCAGAACAATACGATGGGAGCTAATCGCTGGGGTTACATGATGGATACCATCTAAGATGGTCTGGGTTTGTGGATCGAGCAGAATGATATTGCTATGTCGACCCATAAGCTCAATGACGATCAACTTATCACGTACATCGCCAAGCTCATCTCGATGATGTATATGAATATGGATAATCCGCTCTGATCCAATCTGCTCGATACGATCAATAACTCCGTTCTCACAGTGTTTGCGCAGAAGCATACAGAACATGGGTGCTTCCATGGGATTCATGAAAGATTGCTCAGACAGATGTAGCCGTGGGTAAGTCGGATTCGCAGACAACAGCAGCTTGCCTGTCTGTCCCTGATACCTCACATTGAGAATGATATCGTATTGGGATGGCTGGTGAATTTTATTTATTTTGGCTCCGGAGAGCAGTTGAAGTTGTTTCACTAATGCCTGTGTGACTAATCCATCTAATGCCATGATTGAATGCTCCTAACCTTCTAATTGTGACGCCTCATCTATCATGCCATACTTTGCGCGAAAACTTAAGGGCTTCGTGGGATATATTTCAGCTTGTCTGAATACATATCACATTAAGCGTACAAGTTCTAAAGATGTAATACGAGGATAGAGGAAATTTCTCAAATGGAGGGGAAAAGAGTATGAGCACCAAAGAGTGGTACCAATTAGATGTGAATTACGTCTGTTCTCTTCAACAAACAAGTCTGATTGAGGGGCTTCAAGACGGTGATGCCGAGATACGACTTGCAGAGCAGGGAAGTAATGAATTACAGGAAGCTGAACGGAAATCGCCAATTACTCAATTTCTGAATCAATTCAAAGATTTTATGGTGCTCGTGCTTTTTGGAGCGACCTTGATCTCTGGATTACTTGGTGAGTATCTGGATGCCATAACGATTGTAGCTATCATCATCATGAACGCCATTCTGGGATTTACCCAAGAATACCGTGCTGAACGTTCGCTTCGAGCGTTGAAGCAATTAACTTCACCGATGGCGAATGTGGTTCGAGGCGGGAAATCGCAGCATATCGCCGCAAGTTTATTAGTTACAGGTGATGTGGTGTTGTTGGAGAGTGGTGACCGAATTCCAGCTGATCTCAGATTCACGGATGCGAACAGCTTGTATGTCGAGGAATCGGCATTGACAGGAGAATCTCTTCCCGTGAACAAACATAATCGGGAAATTAAGGCGGACGATATTGCGCTAGGAGATCAGAAGAATATCGGTTTCATGGGTACGATGGTTACCCGAGGTACGGCAAGAGGGATTGTCGTGCGTACGGGTATGAATACAGAAATGGGGAAGATTGCCCATCTGATTCAGAGCCAGGAATCCAGTGAAACACCACTACAGCATCGATTAGAGCAGCTTGGCAAAATTCTGATTGGTGTATCTATAGCATTAACGATTGTTGTTGTATTAGCAGGAATTTTACATGGTCAGCCTGCCTATGGCATGTTCCTAGCTGGTGTGAGTTTAGCGGTTGCTGCGATTCCAGAAGGCTTACCCGCCATTGTCACGATTGCGCTCGCCATGGGTGTTCAGCGGATGATTAAGCGACGAGCTATTGTGAGAAAGCTACCTTCTGTTGAGACATTAGGCTGTGCGTCTGTGATCTGCTCAGACAAGACAGGTACATTAACACAGAATAAGATGACAGTTACACATATGTGGGTTGACGGTAAACTATTAGAAGTTACGGGAACTGGATATGAGCCATATGGTGAGATGAAGGTTGACGGTAAACATGTTGATCCACACAGCAACCTCACCTTAGAACGTTTATTGTCCATTGCGATATTGTGTAATAATGCTGCGCTAGTAGAAGAGGAACAAGACATGAGTAAGAAGAAAACAACCAAAGTTGTGGAAAAACCGATATGGAGCATAAAAGGAGATCCAACCGAAGGTGCGTTAATGGTATTGGCAGCCAAAGCAGGTATAACGCCAAAAGCACTGGGAAGCCTCTATAGCCGTGAGCTAGAGTTTCCATTCGAATCTGAGCGTAAACGGATGTCCGTTGTAGTGAAGCATAAAGGTAGTCGAATGGTATTCGTTAAGGGAGCGCCAGATGAGCTATTACACCATTGCTCTCATATTATGTGGGAGGGCAAGGTTATACCGCTTACGAATACACTTCGGCAACGAGCATTATCAGCCAATGAAGGAATGGCGAAGGCTGCTTTACGTGTCATTGGTATGGCTTATCGTATGTTAAGACCACATGACGCTGTAAGTGATGCATCGGATGTTGAAAAGCAGCTGGTGTTCGTTGGCTTAACTGGTATGATGGACCCGCCACGACAAGAGGTACGATCAGCCATACAGCTATGTCGCAAAGCCGGTATCAAGACGGTAATGATTACAGGCGATCATCAAGCGACAGCCGAAGCGATTGCGGAGAAATTAGGCATTATGCAGAAGGGTGCCCTATCTATAACAGGTCGTCAGCTTACGTCGATGTCGGATGAGGAATTAGACCATATTATTAACGATGTCTACGTCTATGCGCGGGTATCGCCTGAGCATAAGCTGCGCATTGTTAAGGCACTAAAAGCGAATGGACACGTGGTTGCGATGACGGGGGATGGCGTCAATGATGCTCCCGCAATCAAAGCAGCGGATATCGGTATTGCGATGGGTATTACAGGCACGGATGTCACGAAGGAAGCTTCATCACTCATATTGAGTGATGATAATTTTGCTACGATTGTAGCTGCTATAGAAGAGGGTCGCGGTATATACGAGAACATTCGTAAATTCATTCGCTATCTGTTAGCTTCTAATGTCGGTGAAATTCTAACGATGTTCATCGCTATGCTCATGGGTATGCCGTTACCTCTGGTCCCTATCCAAATTCTATGGGTGAACCTTGTGACAGATGGGCTGCCAGCTATGGCACTTGGCGTTGATCAACCAGAGAAGGATTTAATGCAGCATCGTCCAAGATCGGCTAGGGAGAATATATTCGCACGTCGACTAGGATGGAAAGTCATAAGCCGTGGTGCACTGATTGGTATATGTACATTGGGCGCATTCTGGCTGAGCTTACATTACAACGCCTTAGAAGAGGACAATTTGGTCCGCGCGCAAACTGTGGCTTTCGCAACGCTCGTGATGGCTCAATTGATTCATGTATTTGATTGCCGTAGCTCCCGATCCATTTTTCATCGTAATCCATTCCAGAATCGTTATCTCGTCTTAGCTGTATTGTCCTCTGTCCTGATGCTCTTAGGTGTTATCTATGTCGATGCGATGCAGCCCATATTCAAGACAGTCCAGCTCGGGCTAAGTGAGTGGAGTATCGTCTTAATTGCAGCAGGTATACCAACGTTCTTCTTCGGGATAGGAAGCTTATTGAATGGGAGAAGTAAACCTTCGCGTAGTGGGCGCCATCCAGGTAGAAAGTCTTATCAATCAGCCGCATAATTTGAAGGAATATGGCTATGCATGCGAATCGAATTGCGGTATGATATAGGACAGTATATATGGACAGTCGTTGAAAGGGTGGATATAAGCAATGATTTTTACGAAAATGCACGGTTTAGGCAATGACTTTATCCTATTAGCAACGGAAGCGAGATTGCCCGACAATGCATCTGCACTTGCTATACGGTATTGCGACCGGAACTTCGGTATTGGTGCGGATGGGCTTGTTTACATTCTACCTACGGTGAACGCTGATTTTATGATGAGAATTATAAACTCTGACGGTTCTGAATCAGAGCAATGCGGGAATGCAATTCGATGTGTGGCCAAATATGTATTCGAACGAAAATTAACGAATAAGACTGAATTAACGATAGAAACGCTTGGAGCTGGTGTACAGAATGTGCAATTATCGCTTGATGCTGCTGGTAAGGTAGCAACCGTACGTGTAGATATGGGTCGACCTATTCTAGAAGGTTTGAAAGTGCCAACGATGGTAGATTTGAATCCAGTCGTTCGTCATCCCATTGAAGTGGATGGTCGGATGTTTGAATTTACAGCGGTGTCTACAGGTAATCCTCACTGTGTGATCTATGTGGATGATGCCGTGAATATCGATTTGCAGCAATGGGGTCCTAAGTTGGAGAATCATCCGATGTTCCCACGCAAAATAAATGTGGAATTCGCCACAGTGAAATCGCGTGAATATGTAGATATGCGTGTTTGGGAACGTGGAGCGGGTCCAACTCTGGCTTGCGGAACCGGTGCATGTGCAACATTAGTAGCTTCCGTATTGAATGGTTTAACGGATAGAACGGCTGTAATCTCCTTAAAGGGTGGCAATCTTCATATTGAGTGGAATGAGGCCGATGACCATCTCTACATGACAGGTCCTGCTACTGAAGTGTTCACAGGATCGATGTTATGAAGCCAGACTTGCGAGTGAAATTAAGTAACAGCATTCTTGTCGGTGATGGCGCTATGGGTACTTATCTTTACCAGATTGGCTTCCCCGTTGGCATTTCCTATGAGGAGCTTAATTTGTCTCAACCTGAGATCATAGAACGAGTTCATCGGGAGTATTATGATGCAGGCGCTAGGTTTATCGAGACGAATACGTATTCCGCCAATCGAGAGCGATTGTCCAAGTATGGGCTTGAAGCTGATGTCGAGCAGATTAATCGTGCTGGCGTAGAGATTGCCCGTCGTGCTGTCGGTAGTGATGCTTACGTAGTCGGATCGGTGGGGTCTATAAGGGCAGGTAAGCGGAAGAACATACGGACATTACAGATTGAAGCAGATTTCTCCGAACAAATCGAAGTGTTAACTGGATCATCTGTTGATGGTATCTTACTTGAAACCTTCTATGATCTAGATGAAATATTATTAGCGTTACAAATTACACGTAAATTCAGTGATCTGCCCGTAATCTGTCAGTTAGCTATGGAGGATGTGGGTCGCACATCTGATGGCTTTCCCGTCTCTGAGGCATTCGAACAGCTGATTGCTGCGGGTGCAGATGTGGTTGGATTCAATTGTCGCACGGGACCAAACGGGATTATGCGTGTATTGGAGAAGACAAGCATTCCACCACAATTCCCAATCTCCGTGTTCCCTAATGCGGGAATTCCGGATTACATCGATGGGCGCTATCGTTATGTATCTACACCGGCCTACTTCGCAGAGAGCGCATTGCGCTTTGCAAACCTTGGTGCACGCGTTATTGGTGGTTGTTGCGGGACAACGCCAGCGCATATTCAAGCGATAGCAGAGGCGCTTCATCAATATGTTCCGAATGAACCTTTGGATGGATTGCCGCAAGAGAAACGCACTTCGATTGTTAGGATATCTGAGCCAATGGATCAACCTGATCCTCAGTCATCTGAGAATGCTGATCTCTCGATTATAGAACTTGTGAAGAAACGCCATACGGTTATCGTCGAACTAGATCCTCCGCGTGATCTTGACATTACCAAGTTTATGGCTGGTGCTGCGGCACTCAAGGTTGCTCGTGCGGATGCGATTACGATGGCGGATAACTCACTTGCGGTTACGCGAATGAGCAATTTGGCATTAGGCTCTCTGATCAGAGATAAATTGGGTATCCGACCATTAATTCATATCGCATGTCGTGATCGGAATCTGATTGGAACGCAATCTCACCTGATGGGATTAGATGCACTCGGGATTGATCATGTGCTTGCTGTTACTGGAGACCCGGCGAAGTTCGGCGATTTGCCTGGCTCAAGCTCGGTATATGATCTCACTTCTTTCGAGATTATTCGAATGATTAAGCAGTTGAACGAAGGCACTGCATTCTCGGGCAAACCATTGAAGCAGAAGGCCAAATTCATAGTCGGTGCCGCATTCAATCCGAATGTGAAGCATCTGGACAAGGCGGTCTTAAGGCTTGAACGTAAGATAAAGGCTGGTGCTGATTATATAATGACTCAGCCTGTCTATGATCCCTTAATTATGGAACAAGTTCATGAGATGACAAGACATCTCGAGATACCGATATTCATGGGAATTATGCCACTTGCTAGTGGTCGGAATGCGGAATATCTCCATAATGAAGTTCCAGGTATTCAGCTTTCAGATGAAGCTCGCCGTAGGATGAATGGTTTGGAGAAAGAAGAAGGGCGCCAGATGGGCAATCAGATCGCCAAGGAACTTCTGGATGTTGCTATGCCACTGTTCAATGGCATATATATTATTACCCCGTTCTTGAATTATGAAATGTCTGTAGATTTAACGAATTATGTTTGGGAAAAATCACCTCATCTTTCATAAATAACGTTAGTCGTTACAACCTTTCTGTTACCTACTTGTACCCATTTCCAAAATGGATTAAAATAGGGTAATGGTCTAGGGAGAAATAACTCGTAGAAGTTTAATTAGTCTGGAGGAAATGTTACGATGGCAATTAAACTTATTAATATCGGGTTCGGTAATATCGTCTCGGCAAATCGGATCATCTCGATCGTTAGTCCTGAGTCGGCACCGATTAAACGAATTATACAAGAAGCAAGAGACAGGCATATGCTCATTGATGCAACGTACGGAAGAAGAACACGTGCCGTCATCATAACGGATAGCGACCATGTCATATTATCTGCAGTTCAGCCAGAAACAGTAGCTCATCGTTTATCCAATAAAGATGACGATCAAGACGAATAAGTTGTGAGGGAAATGATGAGTAAAGGATTATTGATCGTATTATCCGGACCCTCGGGTGTCGGTAAAGGCACAGTATGTACAGCGCTCCGTAAGAGTAATCCCGACATCGTGTATTCTGTATCTGCGACAACAAGGTCTCCACGAGAAGGCGAGCGAGAAGGAACTAACTATTTCTACAAGTCGCAAAGCCAATTCCGCGAGATGATTAACCATGATGAACTTCTAGAATGGGCGGAGTATGTCGGTAACTATTATGGAACACCTCGTAGCTTCGTGAATGAGACGATACATAATGGCAAAGATATTATTCTGGAGATTGAGGTTCAAGGTGCGCTGCAGGTTAAGGAGCGGTTCCCTCAAGGTGTGTTCATATTCTTGCTTCCTCCTTCTTTAGAAGAGTTGAAGTGTCGTATCACGAATCGTGGTACGGAGTCAGAAGACTCGATACGTGATCGCATGAATGTAGCTGTTGAAGAGCTTAAACTTTTAGAAAAGTATGATTATGCTGTAGTTAATGATAAGATAAGTTCAGCATGTAGTCGAATACAAGCTATTATTACTGCGGAGCATTCCAAGCGTGAACGGATGCTACCCCAAGTACAAAAATGGATTGCGGAGGTGTAAATTTATGTTGTACCCATCAATTGATGAAATGTTAGAAAAAGTAGACAGTAAATATACACTTGTGGTTGCTGCTTCACGAAGAGCAAGAATGCTGAGAGATGGCAGTAAAACGGAAATGCGTGCACCGAAATCACATAAGTATGTAGGCGTTGCACTTGAAGAAATTTATAAAGATCATGTGGTTTACGAACGAATTGTAGACTAGGAATCTCATCGAGATCATCATTTATAATTGACTAGGGGTGAACCGAAGGGTTCACCCTTACTTGTAACGCAGTTGAAGGCAGAATGGTTACTGTAGAGCGGAATAGATCAGTTTGAGTCCGTTAGGGCATCATGTTGAGGGGGTTTGAATCGGATGAAGGGGAAAACGGTTGTTCTAGGCGTTACCGGTGGGATCGCTGCTTACAAAGCGGCGACTTTGTGCAGCAAACTGGCCCAAGCTGGCGTAGATGTGCGCGTGGTGATGACGACATCTGCTACCCAATTTATTCAGCCACTCACTTTCCAAACTTTATCCCGTCATGCTGTCGCTTTGGATACGTTCGATGAGCGCGACGCATCGGTTGTGCAACACATTGATCTTGCAGATGCAGCAGATCTCATTGTGATTGCTCCCGCCACAGCGAACGTGATTGGTAAGCTGGCGAACGGGATTGCTGATGACATGCTAACGACAACCGTACTGGCCTCCTTGGCCCCCGTACTCATCGCTCCGGCGATGAATGTTCATATGTACGATCATCCGGCCGTACAGCATAATTTGGCTACTCTCAAGCAACGCGGGGTGCATATCTTCGATCCGAATGAAGGTCAACTTGCTTGTGGTTATATCGGTAAAGGGCGTATGGCTGAACCCGAGCAACTGTTCGATCGGATTGCTGCATTGCTGTCCGATTATCGACCACTGCAAGGTAAACGAGTGCTCGTCACAGCTGGGGGAACGATCGAGCGTATTGATCCAGTTCGTTATCTGACGAACGACTCTTCAGGTAAGATGGGTTACGCCTTCGCTGAGATGGCCAAGCAATTAGGTGCAGAGGTTACACTGATCTCAGGCCGAACTTCAGTATCTCCTCCATCTGGTGTAGAAGTCGTCACTATTGAATCGGCACAACAGATGCTCGATGCGGTATTGGCGCATTTTGACGATACACATATTGTGATCAAAGCTGCAGCTGTCGCAGACTATAGACCAGCATCGATCGCCGCGAACAAGCTTAAGAAGAAAGATGACACATTACAATTGGAACTAATTAAGAATCCTGACATACTTCAATTACTTGGTGAGTGTAAAACTTCACAATTCATTGTAGGTTTTGCCGCTGAAACTGAGTCCGAACATATAGAGCAATATGCAATGGATAAGCTACAGCGCAAACGATGTGATCTTCTCGTAGCTAATAATGTAACATTACCAGGCGCAGGCTTCGGTACAGATACGAATATCGTAACTTTGTTCGACGAACATGGTGTAATAGAGTCGCTTCCTATAATGGATAAGCGTCAAGTCGCCCAGCATGTGATGGAGTTAATCGCCAAGCGAATAGCTAATCGCCAAACCGGCACATTGGAGTAATCTGCCTATGATAGCAAAGGTAATTGTAGATGTCCCAGCGAAACAGACGAATCGTGCCTTCGACTATGGTGTGCCTCTTGAGTGGGAGTCATGGATCGAGGTAGGAAGTCGAGTTGGCGTTCCCTTCGGCCCTAGAGTGATTCAGGGCTTTGTTATTGCATTACAGGATAGTAGTGATATAGATCCGAAGAAGCTCAAGATGGTAGCCCAGATACTTGATCTGGTTCCACCCTTAACGCCTGAGCTTGTTGAGCTGTCCGGATGGATGAGTCATAAGTATATGTGTCATGAGATCACCGCACTTCAAGCGATGATTCCAGGTGCGCTTAAAGCCAAGTATGAACGTATGCTATCCGTGGGATCAGAATATATACGATCAGAGTTAACTGCTGCTGAGCTTGAGATTGTAGATTTTGTGGTGCAGAAGGGTCAAGTTGAGTTTACGGTGTTGACGGAACATTTTCAAGGAAATGAGCTCGTTATTAAGGATTTGCTTCGACGAGGTTTAATAAGTGAACGACAGACAGTCAAGGATCGGATGCAACCGAAGAAACGGCAAACGGTATTCCCGCCAAGTGATCTGGGGGCGATTGCGAGTTATATGGAGCAGATTCCTTCGCGCTCTAACCGGCAGAAGGATGTGCTAGCATACTTCGATTTAAATCCTGAACCGCTTGCGATGGCAGAGCTTACAGAGAGGCTGCACATTAGCTCGGGAACCGTGAAGTCGCTAGCTGACAAAGGTTGGCTGACAATTGAGGATGTCGAGACGATGAGGGACCCGTATGCAGGTAAGTCATTCGCTCGGACGCTACCACTTGAATTGACGGAGGAACAACAGCAGGTTTATGAACCGATTGTCAATTCATTGGAATCATTGGAGAGGCAAATTTATCTGCTCCATGGTGTAACGGGTAGTGGCAAAACCGAAGTTTATCTCCAATCCATACAACGCTGTCTCGAGTTGGGCAGAGATGCGGTCGTGCTCGTTCCTGAAATCGCGCTTACACCTCAGATGGTTGATCGCTTTAAAGGTAGGTTCGGAGATTTGGTCGCTGTGCTACATAGTCGACTTTCACAAGGGGAGCGTTATGATGAATGGCGCAAAATTCAGCGGAAGCAGGTTCGCGTTGTCATTGGTGCTCGTTCTGCGGTGTTCGCTCCACTCACAGAAATCGGACTCATTATTATTGATGAAGAACATGAATCATCCTATAAGCAGGAAGAAAGTCCGAAGTATCATGCGAGAGATGTAGCTGCTCAGCGGGCGTTATATCACGGCGCAGTCGTTATTCTTGGTTCAGCCACACCTTCTATTGAATCCTATTACAGCGCAATACAAGATGATGAGAGTATGAAATTGCTTACGATGGAATATCGAGTTGAGGGTCGACCCTTACCCGCAGTCGAGATTGTGGATATGCGTGAGGAGCTAAAGAACGGCAATCGTTCGATGTTCAGCCGTCAGCTGTTCAATGGCATTGAGCAACGATTAGCACGAAAGGAGCAGATGGTACTCCTCCTCAATCGTCGTGGTTATGCTACATTCGTGCTGTGTCGTTCATGTGGATTTACAGCCGCATGCCCACATTGTGAGATTAAATTGACGTACCATCAGCGCGCAGAGATGCTTCGTTGTCATTATTGTGGATATGCAGAGAGGCAGCATCAGCTGTGCCCGACTTGTGGAAGTGAGCACATTCGTCATTTCGGCACGGGCACGCAGAAGGTCGAGGAAGAGCTGATGAAGCTATTCCCATCCATTCGCGTCATTCGGATGGATGTTGACACCACGAATGAGAAAGGTGCACACGAGAAATGGTTGACCATGTTCCGAGATCGGGAGGCTGATGTATTGCTCGGTACTCAGATGGTTGCTAAGGGGCTAGACTTTCCCGATGTGACGCTCGTTGGTGTCATCGCAGCTGATTCAGTACTTAATCTTCCAGACTTCCGTTCGGTAGAGAAGACGTTCCAGCTATTGACCCAAGTCGCCGGAAGGGCAGGTAGGCACCGGCTTCCTGGTGAGGTGTTCATCCAAACGTATAACCCAGATCATTACAGCATGTTGAATGCGCGACAGCACGATTATCGTACGTTCTACCATACGGAAATTCATTATCGCGAACAGCTAGCTTACCCTCCATACAGTCACCTCACCTTAATCACACTTGCACACGAGCAGATCCCTATTCTGGTGCAGGCTGGGGAGGCTATTACCAGATCAATCCGGGAAAATTGGCGCGCTTGGGCAATAAGGAATGGCTTAGATCCATCATTAAACCGTCATTCGGAGCAGTACATCGAGGTATTGGGCCCTGTTTCTTCGCCGATTGCTCGTTTAAAGGATAGATATCGCTATCAGTGCGTGGTAAAATATCGGGGAGACCTTCCCGTGGCGGATTGGTTACGTAAAGCCATGGAGGCCGTTACTGAGCAAGTGGATAAGGACAAAATGTTAATCAGCGTGGATGTGGATCCACAATCACTGATGTAAGGGAAGAGGATAATGATGGCCATTCGTATAATAGTGAAAGACCCTGATCCGATATTGCGGGAAATCGCCAAATCTGTACCGAAGGTAACACCTAACATTGTAAAGCTTCTCAATGATATGGCGGACACGATGTATGACGCGGGTGGCGTAGGTTTAGCAGCGCCACAGATAGGTATACAGAAGCGCGTTATTGTACTGGATCCTCATGATGGGGAAACAGAGCTTATCGAGCTCATCAATCCAGAAATGATTCATGCTGATGGTGAACAGCTTGGCACAGAGGGCTGCTTGAGTATTCCTGGATTGAACGGAGATGTAAACCGTAAGTTGAACATCACTGTGACAGGCTGGGATCGAGAAGGTAATGAAATCACCATTGAAGCTAGCGACTATCTTGCACGTATATTCCAACACGAAATTGATCACCTGAATGGAATACTATTCACTGATATTGCTGAATCTGTATATAAGATTCCACCAGTTGAACCAGGAGAGTGAATTTTTGAACATTCTATTCATGGGCACACCGGAATTCGCGATCCCTTCACTTCGCATGTTAGCTGAGGAAGGCTACAATGTCGTAGCAGTGATCACCCAACCAGATCGGCCTAAAGGTCGTAAGAAGCTGATGACACCCCCGCCAGTGAAGGTGGAAGCCGAGCGTCATCACATTCCAGTGTATCAACCGGAGCGTATGCGTGATCCTGCGGTTACCGAGGTGATTGCTGCATATGAGCCCGACCTTATTGTAACAGCTGCCTACGGGCAAATCTTACCGAAATCTGTACTTGCTATTCCTCGATTAGGATGTATTAATATTCATGGTTCGCTACTGCCTCTTTACCGCGGTGGTGCGCCTATTCAGTATGCCATTATGAAAGGTGAGACAATAACGGGTGTCACGATCATGTATATGGCTGAAGGCTTGGATACCGGAGATATGATTAGTAGGATAGAGGTTCCGATTGAGGATGCAGACGATGCGGGGGCCATGTTCGAGAAGCTCAGCATCGCTGGTGCTAATTTATTGAAGATCACATTACCTGATCTAATCGAAGGTCGGTGCACAGCAACTCCACAGAACGATCAAGAGGCTACTTATGCTCGTGTGATCACAAGAGACAATGAGCGGTTGAATTGGTCGGACACAAGTATGAATATATTCAATCATATTCGTGCTTTACGCCCCTGGCCGGGAGCCTATACCTTATGGAATAATGAAGTATTAAAAATATGGTCCTGCTTAAAGCCAGACGATGTTGTGAACAATGATGATAAAGAGAAGATGCAGGCGGGATCTGTCATACGTGTATCCTCATCTGGTATCGTTGTCGCAACAGGAGACGGAACATTAACAATAACCGAGGTCCAACCCGCTGGCAAAACTCGGATGTCGGTTTCTGAATTTGTAAACAATGGTCGTTTGACCGAAGGTACTGTATTAGGTGAGAAACATGAATGAAACCAAACAACGGCCCCAATCTTCCCGTGAGCTTGCCATGGATGTGTTGGTTCGTGTCGAACAACAGCAAGCCTACAGTAATATTGCACTAAATCAAGCGCTACTAAAAGCTAATTTGCCCCGCAGTGAAGCTGGATTAGTAACTGAGCTTGTTTATGGTACGATACAAAGGTTGAATACCATTGATTATTTGCTCAATCAATTCCTAAGTAAGGGTATAACCAAGCTGGAGCCATGGGTTCGGAATTTATTGCGATTAAGCTTATATCAGATTCATTATCTGGATCGGATACCCCCTCATGCTGCAGTCAATGAAGCCGTAACGATTGCAGGTCGCAAAGGTCACAAAGGGATATCGGGTATGGTTAATGCGGTACTGCGGAACATCTTACGTCAACCGGAAAAGCTACAAATACCAATAAATCTTCCAGTTGCACAGTCGATCGCACTCACTTATTCTCATCCGGAATGGATGGTTAACCGTTGGATTCATCAATTCGGCGAAGATGAGACGAGAAGGATCTGTGAATCCAATAATAAGCCACCTCATACAAGTATTAGAGTGAATCAGAAGCGAACGACCCCTGAGAAGCTTATTGCAGAATTAACTGAACAGGGATATTCAGCTACCGGATCCGCTATCGCACCTGATGGCATTGTCGTGGAGGGTGGCGGCAATATGGCGCTGACTTCTTGGTATAATGACGGGGTTATCTCCATCCAAGATGAAAGCTCAATGCTTGTAGCGAGAATTGTTGACCCGCAGCCTGGCATGAAGGTATTGGATTGCTGTGCGGCACCAGGAGGCAAGACAGCACATATGGCTGAGCTTATGAATGATCAAGGCTTGATTATCGCCTTTGATATTCATGAGCATAAGAAACAGCTTATCGATGCCCAGACCAAGCGCCTAGGCCTTAATATTGTACAAGCTAGTGTCGGAGATGCTCGCGAATTGGCTCATCTGCTTGATGAGCATACCTTTGATCGTATTTTGTTAGATGCACCGTGTTCGGGTTTAGGTGTTATTCGTCGCAAGCCTGATCTCAAGTGGGCGAAGTTAGAAAGTGATATTAGTGAAATTCGATTAATCCAAACGACCATTCTACACCAAATTCACAGTCTTCTAAAGCCTGGCGGATTGCTTATTTATAGTACATGTACGACAGAGTATGAAGAAAATCAAGCGATAATCAAGCAATTTCTAGCGGAGCATTCAGATTTTTCATTAGATAATTCAATAACCCAACAATTCCCTTCCCTGGCACCGCGCCTAGTGGGAGAAGGTATGCTGCAGATTCTACCGCATCATTATCAGTCAGATGGCTTCTTCATAACACGACTTCGCAAACAAGCCCTTTAAAGCAGTGAAGTTAGTGTGATAAAATAGAACGGATAAGCAAGACTATGTATATAGACGTTCTTGGAATGGATAGTGATGAGATGAAACCATTTATCTATGATTTAACTTTAGTACAGCTTCAGGAATGGATGAAGACACATGATCTTCCTAAATTCCGTGCGGGTCAAATATTCGATTGGTTGTACGTCAAACGAGTGAATCAATTCGAGGACATGACGAATTTACCGAAGGAGCTGCAAGAACGATTAGCTGATAACTTCGAATTCGTGACACTCAAAGAAATTACTCGTATGGAATCGTCTGACGGTACTGTTAAATTTTTATTTGGTCTGCAGGATGATAACGCAATTGAAACTGTGCTCATGAAACACAATTATGGGAACAGTGTTTGTGTAACCACACAAGTAGGTTGTCGTGTTGGATGTACGTTCTGCGCATCTACTCTTGGTGGCTTAAAGCGCGATTTAACGTCAGGTGAGATCATTGCCCAGGTTGTGAAGTGTCAACAAATGCTTGATCCTACGAACGAGCGAGTAAGCAGTATCGTTGTCATGGGTATTGGTGAACCATTCGAGAATTATGATGCTTTAATGAATTTCCTAAGAGTGATGATTCACGAGAAGGGCTTGAATATTGGCCAACGTCATATTACAGTCTCGACGAGTGGGATTGCGCCTAATATTTATCGTTTCGCCGATGAGGACACTCAGATTAATCTGGCGATCTCAATTCATGCTCCCAATGACAAGCTTCGCTCAAAGCTAATGCCTGTCAATCGCCGATTTCCATTTACTGAAGTGATGAAGGCACTAAAGTATTATTGGGATAAGACCGGTCGCCGAATTACCTTTGAATATGCCTTGATTGGTGGCGTTAATGATCAGCCAGAGCATGCTGAGGAGCTAGCAGATGTATTGAATGAATCTGGCATACTGTGCCATGTCAATTTAATTCCGGTCAATTATGTACCAGAGCGCAACTATGTGCAGACACCCAGAGAGCTCATCTTTCAATTCCAACACATATTGGAGAATAAGAAAGTGAATGCAACTATACGCCGTGAGCAGGGCGCAGATATTGCCGCAGCCTGCGGTCAACTTCGAGCCAAGCACATGGAGTCGACTGAGGTGGAGCAAAGATGAAGACGGCCTATAAGACGGATATTGGCCGTATCCGTTCGGTGAATGAGGATTGTGCTGCCGTGCATTCAGACATGAATGGCCTGACATTGGCATTACTAGCTGATGGAATGGGTGGCCATAAAGCTGGCGACGTTGCAAGTCAGATGACGATTGACGTCGTACAGCGCGAATTGAAGGCAGTTCATCATGGAATGTCGGTGAAGCAATGGGAGGAAGCGATCATTCGCGCCATTGATCTGGCGAATGCAGAGGTATACAATAAATCCATGCAAAGCCCCGAATTTCTAGGTATGGGGACAACGATTGTTATTGGATTATTAACTAATAATCGTCTATCTATTGCTCATATTGGAGATAGTCGAGCCTACCTTATTCACAAAGGTCAGTTTACTCGAATTACGGAAGATCATTCATTGGTTAACGAATTATTAAAATCCGGTCAGATTAGCCAAGAAGAAGCGATTGTTCATCCGAGACGTAATGTAATCACCCGCGCGCTTGGCACTGAAGCGAAAATTGAAGCCGATATTAGTCATACAGAATGGTATCCTGGGGATACTCTTTTGTTATGTACTGATGGATTAAGTAATTTACTAGCTGAAGATTCGATGATAGAAATTCTTAATATGGATTTATCGCTAGAGGGTAAAGTAGACCTTCTGATCGAGCGCGCACTTGAGGCTGGTGGAGATGACAATGTAACGGTAGTGTTGGTTTCCAATGAGCAACCTCTCATATCGAAAGGGGGACAAGTGAATGATCGGACGTGAATTGGGTAAACGTTACGAAGTGATCGAAAGAGTTGGCGGTGGCGGAATGGCTATCGTATACAAGGCACATGATTCTTTGCTCAATCGTAAAGTAGCGGTTAAGGTATTGCGACAGCAATATACGAATGATGATGATTTCATTCGTCGTTTCCGTCGCGAAGCACAGGCAGCAGCTTCGTTATCCCACCCCAATATCGTTAGTATCTATGATGTGGGTCAGGATGATGATGTCTATTACATTGTGATGGAATATATAGAAGGCTCTACATTGAATGATAAGATCAAAGAGAAGGCACCATTACAGATTGAAGAAGCTGTACATATTGCCAGCCAAATCTGTGATGCACTCGATCATGCCCATCAGAATGAGATTATTCATCGTGATATTAAACCACATAATATATTGATTGGTAAGAATGGTCGAATTAAAGTAACTGATTTCGGTATAGCCCGAGCTACAGCATCGACTGACATTACTCAGACGGGTGCGGTGCTTGGTTCTGTCCATTATTTCTCGCCGGAGCATGCCAAAGGCGTTGTTCAAGGAGCCAAATCGGATTTATATTCCCTAGGAATCGTGCTATATCAGATGTTAACAGGTAAGCTCCCATTCATTGGAGACAGCCCGATTAGTGTTGCTCTAAAGCATTTACAGGAGAAAGTGGAGGAACCAAGAAAGGTCAATCCATTGATTCCACAAAGTGTGGAGAACATTATTCTAAGGGCAGTTCGCAAAAATCCAGAGGAACGATATGCGTCTGCCAAACAAATGCTTGAAGATCTAGACACTTGCTTACTACCTGATCGAAGAGTCGAAACTAAGGCCTTATTCGCTGCTACAGAAGATCAAGACGATGAGCGCACATTAATTATTCCTGCTGTTCGACATGATCAACGGTTTCCTAATCAAGAACGTAATCAAGGGATGGAGCGGCAGAATTCGAAGCGTTGGGCTGAGATTGACGATGAGAAACCAAGCCGTGCTTGGATCAAACCATTAATCTGGGTTGTACTCGTTATCGCATTGTTGCTTACGATGTGGTATGGCGTGATGTGGCTCAAAGCTAAGTTTGAGGTGCCAGATGTCATTGTGCCCGACGTTGTTGACATGACTATTGACGATGCTAAGGTTGAGCTGACTAAGGTTAATCTGCGGTATTTGGAACCATTTGAGTATGAGATCAGTGATGTGGTTGCCAAGGATGTCGTTATCTCTCAAGATAAAGTTGGAATCACTGCCAAGGAGAATACTTATATCACTCTTGTTGTAAGCAGTGGACCAGATATGGCGTTCATGGAGGATTATGTGGGCTTGCAATGGAAGGAAGTCGAACTTACATTAAAGGCGAAATATGAAGATGCCAAGGATATTAAAGCGGATCCAGTAGAGAACGATGCTGCAGAAGGTACCGTGCTTAGTCAATTTCCAGCCTTCGAAGAGGAGTTTAATCCCAAAGAGACAGAAATCATCATTACCGTCAGCAAGGGTCCAGGCACTATACCGATGCCGGATTTGACAAAGCTCACGCTAGAACCTGCGAAAGTTATGCTTGAGAAGGTAGGCCTTAAGCTCGCCAAAGATGGAATTAAGAAGGAAAAGACATATACACCTAAAGACTATATATACAAGCAATTTCCTTATCAGCCGAATGAGCTCGTTGAGCCTGGTTCGGAGATCACATTATTCATCAGCGACGGGCTACCCGACGATGCAGTAGAGGATTTGAAGTCAGTCACGGTTGCTCCGACTAATCCGGGGGAGAAGACGACAGTAAAAATACTTGTAACGGATGCTGCAGGTGATAGTGTGGAATGGGGCACGACAGATATTACAGAGGAAAAATCATTTACGATTCGACTTGTGCTCTCGCCAAAGAAGAATGCTGTCATTTCGATATATAGTAATGATACGCCATATGATACGCTTACTGTGACCTATTCAGACGCGAAGAAACGCCAATCTCCAGAGTACGATGTCGAAGAAGGAGATCCACCTGTGGATGGTGATTCAGTTACTGATCCTATGGTTGATCTAAACCCAATTATTGATCCCCAATGACCGAATAATTGATCATGTTCCGAAGAATTTAGGAGGCTTAATGTATGCCAGAAGGGCTAATTGTAAAAGCATTAAGCGGATATTATTATGTGTTAGCAGATCATGCCAAGTTGGGTGAGGTACCTATTCAATGTAGAGGAAGAGGTATTCTTCGGAAGAATGAAGTAACCCCGCTTGTCGGTGATCGCGTAGTCTACACGATGACCGATGGTGGAGAGGGTAGTGTTGATGAGATTCTGCCACGAACAACAGAGTTAATTCGCCCTCAAGTTGCTAATGCGGATACGGCTTTACTCGTATTCGCGGCAGCTGAACCGGACTTAAGCACCCATCTACTTGACAAATTTCTTGTCCATACCGAGAAAGCTAATCTCCAAACAACAATCTGTATATCCAAGAGTGATCTTCTTCACCCTACAGAAGCTCCATTGTTACTTGAGACTATTGATCGTATTCGTCTAGTTTATGAAGCAATCGGATATACCGTGTTAACCTGCAGTGCAAAGACGGGTGAAGGTAAAGATGAGATTCTGCAGCATTTGGCAGGGAAGCTCACTGTACTCTCGGGGCAATCGGGGGTAGGGAAGTCTTCGTTGATTAACGCGATTATACCTAACATGCACATCGAGACCAATGAAATTAGTATGAGATTAGGTCGTGGCAAACACACCACTCGTCATGTAGAGCTTATGCCGCTTGAGAATGGTGGATGGGTTTTCGATACTCCTGGGTTCAGTCAATTGGATTTCGCAGGGATCGAGGCAGATGGCCTAAGTCAGTACTTTATTGAATTTAATCAATCGGATGATCTTTGCAAATTCCGCGGGTGTTTACATCGGAATGAACCGGATTGCAGGGTTATAGAAGGTGTTCAAGCTGGACGAATTGCACAAAGCCGTTATGATCATTATTTGATCTTCTTACAAGAAATTAGTGAGCGGAAGCGGAGGTATTAATCATATGATTTATTTAGCACCCTCGATATTATCTGCTGACTTTGCGAAGCTGGCACAAGAAATCCAAGAGGTAGAACGTGGTGGAGCAGATTGGTTGCATATTGATGTTATGGATGGTCACTTCGTGCCTAACATTACGATTGGTCCATTGATCGTAGAGGCGATACGTCCTCATACGAAGCTACCACTTGATGTTCATCTCATGATTGAGCACCCTGAACGATATGTACCTGCATTCGCTAAGGCTGGAGCTGATCTGATCTCCATACATGTTGAAGCAGATATCCACCTGCATCGTACACTTCAGATGATCAAACAGCTAGGTGTACGTGCTGGAGCCGTAATCAATCCGGCTACACCAGTCGAACAACTCATACCCGTTTTGGATATGGTGGATTACATACTCGTAATGACCATTAATCCTGGTTTTGGAGGACAGCCCTTCATTCCTTCCACTTTGGACAAAATCAGGCGTTTACGTCGTATATTAGTCGAGCGGGATTTCGCTCACATTGATATCGAGGTGGATGGAGGCATTAATACCGAAACCGCTGGGCAGGTTGTAGCTGCAGGTGCTAACGTGCTCGTCGCAGGAACAGCTGTCTTCGGAAACCCTGATCGCAGTAAAGCATTAACTGAGCTTCGTGAAAGTTGTGGAATGAATTGAGAATTAGTGACATATACTGAGATACCAACGACGTCTGTCATCTGGAAATTAAACAGTCGTGACTAACTCTGGAAATTAAACTGTCGTGACTAACAAGGGAGTTTAATTGGAAGTCGATCCGCATCGAGTAAAAGTGTGTTTAATTGAAAGTCGATCCGTATCGAGAAAGTCAACGGTATCTTTTTTGCGAATAAGAATTTATCCTCGTGTGATTGTTAGACACCTTTTCGATTGGGCGGAATACAATAGAAGTGAATGTGCATGCAGGATGACTAATCATTGGGAGGGGTAGGGGATGAAATTCTATACAATCAGACTACCAAGATTTCTAGGCAGTTTCGTGAAAACTGTGCTTAATACGTTCAGTAAGAAATAATGGAGGCCAGCTAGGGACGACAAAGCCGTTTATCCTAGATATACTTAACGTATATGGCCGAAAATATACTTAAATTGGATATGAAAAAAGCACCACTAGGGTGCTTTTTGTCCATGTTGGAAAATGATAATCTACGCTCGAACCACTTTACCTGATTTCAAAGCACGAGTGCTGACATAAACCTTTATTGGTCTACCGTCTACAATAATACGTACTTTCTGAACGTTAACTCCCCAAGTACGTTTCGTTTTGTTATTAGCATGAGAAACGTTGTTGCCGCTTTTTGGTGACTTGCCTGTAATATAACATTTGCGAGACATCGAACACACCTCCTTAAGCTGAATCCGCAATACGGATAAATCATCTTGATTAGAAACACACTTTTACTATAATATCATGCTTTCTTCATGGCAGTCAATACAAAAGCTAATTAAGTCATGAAACTTCCCTGCTCAATAATCATTTATTTATTCGAGTACTTATAGTAGAATGATGACTAAGCCTTGATCAAGACAAGATAGGGGATTATAAATTGTTCAAATACAACTTAGATGGTACCGATTTGATTAATATGATAGGGATCGGCGCACAGAAGCTTCAAGCAAACGTGGTTCGAATCAACGCGTTGAATGTTTTCCCTGTTCCTGATGGAGATACGGGAACGAATATGAATCTGACTTTGCAGAGTGGAATATTGGAAATGAGGGCGAGAGCAAGTAGCCATTTAGGGCAAACTGCGGAAGCGCTTTCAAGGGGGTTGCTGTTGGGTGCCCGTGGGAATTCCGGGGTAATCCTGTCACAGCTGTTCCGAGGATTTGCTAGCGCAGTCCGTGGATTAGAGCAGGCTAATATCCAACAGCTCTCTTCTGCGCTTCTACAAGGAGTAGAGACCGCGTACCAAGCGGTTGTTAAACCTGTGGAGGGGACGATACTTACGGTATCAAATCAAGCGGCTCAGCATAGTGCTGAGATCATTGGCTCTACAGAGGATATTATTCAATTATTTCAAGGAGTACAGCGTGCTGCCCAAGTTGCTCTAGATTTCACGCCAGAACAGCTACCCATTCTGAAGCAAGCTGGAGTAGTTGATGCAGGAGGACAAGGGTTAGTTTATATTTATGAAGGTTTTGTACAAGCGTTGTCTGGAGAAGTTGTGTCTGATCTTACCCTTCCAACAATTCTTGATGTGAATGAACAATTAATGAGTGCACAATCACATATAGCAACTGAAGATATTGAGTATGGCTATTGCACGGAATTTATCATTACACTTAGACCAGATAATCACGAAGAGTTCAATGAGCTTATTGTGCGTGATGAATTTGGAAAGCTTGGAGATTCTTTAATACTGGTAACGGACAATGATCTTGTGAAAGTGCATATTCATGTGGAACAACCGGGCACGGTGATGAATCTTGCGATGCAGTTTGGCGATTTGTCGAGAATCAAGATTGAGAATATGCGCGATCAGCATTCCCATATTATCCATGAGGAAGAGAATAACTTACCTACTCATTCGAAGATGGATCCCATTATAACGCGGAATAAAACATTTGGAATATTATCCGTTGCGATGGGAGAGGGAATCAGCAGTGTGTTTCGTAGCCTTGGGGTGGATTTCATCCTTGAAGGTGGACAATCTATGAATCCCTCTACAGAAGAGATTCTAATTGCTGTGAATCACATAGCTGCTGACCTTGTCTATATTCTTCCTAATAACCCGAATGTCATTCTAGCCGCGAAGCAGGCTGGACAGCTTGCAGACAAAGAGATCATTATTATTCCAAGTAAGACGATACCCCAGGGATTTGCGGCAGTGTTTGCTTTCAACGAGCATTCTGATGGTAAAGTGAATGAAGCTGCGATGATGTCCGCAATGAAGGAGATTCGATCAGGTTCCATTACGGTTGCTATTCGAGATTCTAAGATCGATCAATTGGCAATCCATGAGAACGATTATCTGGGAATGCTGGACAATCAACTCATCGTTTCTGGTCCCAGTCCGCAGCTAGTGAGTGAGATGCTACTGAAGCGAATGATCGAACGAGGCGATGAGGTAGTTACTCTCTTCTGTGGAGAAGGAGCCAATGCGAAATGGACACAGGGTATTCAGAGTTTTGTCTTCAACCATTATCCGGATATTGAATTGGAAATTCACGAGGGTGGTCAACCTTTGTATCCTTATATTATTTCGGTAGAGTGAATATTCTTGATCTCCAAATTGTGAAATGAGGTGGATGGGATGGCTCAAGTGAGAATTGTAACGGATAGTACCGCGGATATTCCATTAGAAATCAGAGAACAGCTCGGTATTGAGATGGTGCCACTCAAGGTTCATTTTGGCAATGAAACGTATTATGACAGTGTGGATATTGGCTCCAGCGAGTTCTATCAAAAGCTAGGACAAGCTGCGGAGCTGCCAACAACCTCTCAACCATCACCTGTTGAATTTCTAGAATTATATAAGGACTTATGTGCACAGCCAGATACGCAGGTATTATCCATCCACCTAGCATCGGCTCTGAGTGGAACCTATCAATCTGCAATGCTTGCTAGGTCTTTGTTAGATGATCAGAATAAGGTTACTCTTATTGATTCTAAATCAGCATCTAATGGTCTAGGCTTACTCGTTATCGCTGCCGCAGAAGCGGCCCAGGCTGGTAAGAGTATAGAGGAAATCCGAGATTTAGTCATGCAACTCCGGAAGGTTACCCGCATTTATTTCATTCTGGATACGCTTGATAATATATATAAAGGCGGTCGTATCGGCAAGGCATCCGCATTATTTGGCTCGCTCCTTAATATTAAACCGATCTTAACTCTTGATGACGGTGGAGAAGTAGATACGGTTGACAAAGTGCGTGGTCATAAGAAAGCAGTAGCGAGAATTATTGAACTGTTACAAAAGGAATTTGAAGGTCAGACGATTAATGTGTGTATTGGTCATTCTGAAGCAAGTGAAAGCGCGCAGTCATTGTATGAATTAATAGAAGCGAATTTCCAAGTGAATCGACATTCCTTCACCAATATTGGACCAGTACTTGGCACACATACCGGATCAGGTGCACTAGCCGTGTTCGTCACTCCAGAATTATGATTAAATTACATCAATTACCTGTTCGTTCTGTTAAGTCCATTGGTCCACAGAAAGCGAAGGAGCTAGAAGCATTCGGTATCACAACTGTGCTCGATATGCTGGAATACTATCCTTATCGGTATGAGGATTATCGAATCCGTTCCTTAGCAGAAGTGAAGCATGGAGATAAAGTTACAGTCGTTGGCACATTATACAGTGAACCTATATTCCAGATGTGGGGAAACAAGAAGTCAAGATTGACGAGCAAGGTGATGATCGATCAGATCTTAGTTACTGCTGTCTGGTTTAACCGGCATTATCTGAAGGAGCAGCTCCAGTCTGGACGCGAGATTGTTCTGACGGGTAAGTGGGATCAGTATCGTAGGCAGATGACAGTCAGCGAATCTGAATTCGTTGGGACACAGAGTACTAAATCAGGCACATTGCAGCCCGTCTATTCGGTTGGTGGGAGTATAACGCAAGGATGGATGCGGAAGACGATTCAGCAAGCACTTGTTCAATTCGGACAATTCATATCAGAAATCATACCTGATTCGTTAATCAATAAGCGGAGATTACTATCCCGCAAGCAAGCTATTTATGGCATTCACCATCCTGAGGAGACAGCGATTAGCGAGCAAGCCCGACATACATTGATCTATGAAGAATTCTTCCTATTCCAGCTTAAGCTTCAAGCGTTCCGTGCGGTCACCAAGAATAGAGCGGACGGTATTGCGCAATCGATAGATATCGAGCGAGTTAGGGCCTTTGTAAAGTCATTGCCGTTTAAGCTGACGAATTCGCAGAAGCTGGTCGTTGCAGAGCTGCTGCAGGATTTACAGAGTATGCATGGGATGAATCGTTTATTGCAGGGTGATGTGGGTGCAGGGAAGACGATTGTCGCAGCTATCGGATTATTCGCATCATGGACGGCTGGACTCCAAGGAGCATTAATGGT
>JBBDIY010000030.1:0-36109 GCA_040880185.1 Paenibacillaceae bacterium | reverse complement strand
TTCTGAAAGTTGGGGACTTGACCGGGTAGTTATCTTCCTATTTGAGAATGAGCCTAGCATACTTGCTAACCGTTGGGTATGGTGCATAACACCGTCCCTATTGTTACCCATAACTGACTTCAGAATATCATTGCGAATTTCTAGGGCGAAGGATAAATCTATCGAAATCATATTCGACGATTGAACAACGATCTGCAAGCTTGAATCCCCATAAAATCGATAGTGCATCTGTGATCGATGTAAATCCATTCGTTGCTTTAGTTGTTCTATACTCTCCATGGGTGAACCCACACAAATCACTTTCCCGTTCGGATTAGGATCATCCACTATAGTCATCCAGGATAGGAAACGTTCTGCCAAGCTTGTACTCTCTTGCGAGAAGTCTTGGGCTGCAGGTAGATGATGATATTCAATTAATACAAATCTTTCATTGGGATTAGTTTCGATAGATACTAGGAAATTCGAATGATCATGATTCACAAAAGGTGATAATGCATGCACGGCATCTGAATAAATAAGCATGGAATATAACGATGTATGCTCATTGAACAGCTCTTGTTCGAGGAGTACATCCTCAATACCAAGCTCTAAGCATTTACGAATTCTTGCTTCTAGCTGATAGGGCTTCGATTGCGCCAATTGAATATTGAGCTGTCGTATATGCTCATCTCGCTTGCGCTCGTTACTTAATTGTTCACCTATACTATTCAGAATATTAATTAATTCCTCTGGCTCCATCGTGGGCTTTAGAATATAGTCTCTCGCTCCAAGCTTCATGGCTTCCTTCACATAGCTGAAGTCGTCCAAGCAGCTAAGCACGAGAACTCCGATATCTTCTTGCTTTAGCTTCGCTCTGCGAATAAGCTCTAGACCATCCATGCGTGGCATGCGAATATCGGTTACGAGAATGTCCACACGATGCTTATTCATGAATTCAAGCGCTTCTTCTCCATCTGAAGCTTCGCCAATCAATGTAAGGCCATGAAGGTCCCAGTCTATTAATGTCCGTAGTCCAATACGGATAATCGGCTCATCATCGACAATCATAATATTCATAGCACTTATCCCTCACTTTGATGAATCGGTAGCGACAGGCGGATCGTCGTTCCTTGATTAGGTTTACTGAATATTTGCATACTGTAATCGGGGCCGTAATACAGCCTTATTTTCTCGCGTATATGCTTTAGTCCAATCCCGCTTAATCGTTCTTTGATCCCTTCACGTTTGTTCGATTTAGCATCCAGGAATAGTAATTGTTCGTGATCAAGCCCGCGGCCATTATCTTCGACTTGGCAGAATAACAGGTCTCGTTCAATCCATGCTCGAATCATAATACGCTTGTCCTCTTTATCCGACTGGTCGAGACCATGAATGATCGCATTCTCCACAATGGGTTGAAGGATCATCGTAGGAACCAAGCAGTTTGCGGCTAATGGATCTATATTCGTCTCGATCTGGATCGTTTCCCCATATCGAAAGGTTTGAATGTCCATGTAATCCTTCACAAGCCCAACTTCTTCTCGAACAGTAATAAAGTCACCTTTCTTATTCAGACTAACCTGCAACAATCGCACGAGAGCACTAACGACCTCGGAAATTTGCGGCGTCTTATGAATTTTGGCCACCCACTTAATCGTGTTCAATGTATTATATAGAAAATGCGGGTTCAACTGATATTGTAAAGCCTCGAATTCCTTCTCCTTCTTGAGTGATTCCTCGATCTTCACCTGTTTAATTACATCCTCAAGCCGATTTAGCATTTGGTTGTAGCTTTCACCTAATTCATCAATATCCTGCGAACTCTTGTATGTCCAATAAGCCTTTAGATCACCAAGCTCGGCACGCTTCATCAAGCTTCGTAAGTATTGCAGAGGTCTCGTCAGAATGCGCGAGAAAATAAATGCCCCGATGAGTGAGAAAATGAGAAGCAACGGTAAGAATAAGATTGAAATGGCAATCAGATTGGCTTGGTATGAAGCATACTCTCTGTTCAATACACTTATTTTCAATACCCATTGATCTGCGAATACACGAACCGTCATTACACTTTCGTAATACTCGGAATCTCTGTTGAACAACTCATCCGTAGATTCTAAGAGTGGATTACCATCCCTATCGCTTAAGATAATCTCAGATGGATACTCTAGGATGTTCAAATTAGATAATACCGTATGAAGATCAATAATAATCGCTATGTGACCTTGTACATTCCCAGTATCTATCTCATAGAGGGGAGCAATATATCGTATGAGCTCTCCCTGTCCATTCAAACTAGTGATCTTATCAATCCGCTGATCCTTGGTATTATATAGGGATTGTTCTAGTTGAATAATACTCGAATCCCCACAGACTGAGGTATTGGATGCATAGAATGAGAAGCAAATATTGGAGCTCTGCAGGTTACCAGACTTCCATAGCGGTATCATCCTATGCAAATAAGAGAGAAGTGAACCATCCTCTATCGTATAGGGTAATGATGTTTCTCCGAGCATACGCTGTACTTCTGCATCATTATTAATGGCAATTGCTTTGTTCTCAAGCTGCCTAATCTCCATCTCTAACCGATCAACAACTAACTGCTGAGAACGGTTAACTAAATTGGCTAGCTCTGTTCTCGATGCTGAGGTTGATTGATGGTAGAAAAATAAAATTGTACTCACGGTCGGAACTAAACCAAACACTAATAAATATAACATGACACGAAGCTGAAGCTTACGGAAAGGTACGTTACGAATCCAAGCTAACTTTTCTCTCATTTTC
The DNA here is from genome assembly GCA_040880185.1 of Paenibacillaceae bacterium. Taxonomy (GTDB): domain Bacteria; phylum Bacillota; class Bacilli; order Paenibacillales; family UBA4045; genus UBA4045. Next base: position 33,349 of record JBBDIY010000030.1, on the reverse strand, counting down.
CACCACATTTTGCCTAATTATTAACTTTCTACACAATATGTATTCGACAAATAAACAAGAATTCCTACACAATAAAGACTTTGGAACAATGTCTAATCAGTCCTTATTCAATCGGAGAGCTGCCATATGTGACCGCTGGTTCCAATAAGGTGATCGTTCCATTCATGGTGTCCATATGTAAGGTAGCTCCTATCGGTATGGCTGCTTTATATAAACCGTGTCCGGAGGCTAAATTGGACATCATCGGTTTGCCCAATGGAACCAGATAATCGTTAATCAAATCCTCATATGATCTACCGTAGGCGTTTAAGCAATTCGTACATTGTCCCATAATTATCCCGGCGCAATCGCGGAATTTGCCAGCTAAATTGAGCTGTTCGATATAGCGGTATACGGTGTTAATCGGTTCATGGGTTTCTTCGAGTAGAAGGATCTTACTTGTCGTGTCAATCTCGAATGGTGTTCCTAACGATCCAACGAAGGATGTTAAATTCCCTCCAATAACCGGACCAATCACATTACCTGTAACCTTGCTAACGAGCGGATTATCTGGAGGGTTCAAGATAGGACGAGGCGCAATGTCAGACGAAGTCATCGTAAAAAACTGCTCGAAATTGTAGCTTGGTGTCTCTGGTTTAAAGTCGAGTAGCAATAAACTATGTAGGGTTACGATATCTGAGAATTGTGTTAGGGCGTTTAATAATATAGTTATATCACTGTAACCACTCACAATCTTCGGATTACTGCGAATAAAGTCATAGTCGAGATAAGGTAAAATCCCTTGCACACCAACTCCACCACGCGAAGGCAGTATTAATCTAACTCGCTCGTCCATGAACATGGACATCAAGTCCTCCGCTCGTTCTTCATCCTTCCCAGCAAGGTATCCATTCTGTGAATATACATAACGACCTACAACTACCTCTAAGCCCATAGCCTGTAAATAGGCAATGCGCGTTTGAATGATCGTTGGATCAAGTGGGCTGCCCAATGTCACAATGCCTACTCTGTCTCCCCTCTGTAAAGCCAGTGGTTTGATCGCCATCTTAAAAACCCTCCCATATGTACAGCATCGCTACTATTATATGAGCATAAAAGTGCAAATAGGTGTGTCGAATGCAAACAGCCGCCAGAATATCCTGACGGCTGTTTGCATTCGTAATAGCTATAAGTAGTTTCGATTCGAATCAATACTATTGGTACTTCGGTAGCCAATCACCATGCGCTTCGATTAGATCGTCGCACATCGCTTTAATATCATCTAGTGAAAGCTCAGCTGCTGTATGTGGATCCAGCATCGCTGCGTGATAGATATGCTCTCGCTTGCCAGTCATCGCAGCTTCAATCGTCAATAACTGTGTATTGATGTTCGTGCGGTTAAGTGCTGCAAGCTGTGGTGGAAGGTTGCCAATATAAGTTGGACTAACACCACTACGATCGACGAGACAAGGTACTTCCACACATGCTTCGCTTGGAAGGTTCGTAATCAAGCCAGTGTTCATAACGTTTCCACCGATTTTGAAAGGTACATCCGTCTCCATCGCTTCGAGGATGTACGAAGCATACTCATGGGTACGATCGTGTGAGAGATTGGTATCATTGACCAATTGTTCACGCATGGTTTTCCATTTACCAATCTGCTCAATGCAACGGCGAGGGTATTCATCAAGAGGAATATTGAAGCTCTCGATGAGCTCAGGGTACTTATGTTTAATGAAGTATGGGTGATATTCAGCTGTGTGCTCCGAGGATTCTGTATTGTAGTAGCCAAACCTTGACATCAACTCGAAGCGAACCATATCATCGTGTTTCTCAAGTTGTTTCTTCAGCGCTCGTTTCTTAATCTCTGGGTAGATATCCACACCATCCTTCGTTACTTCAAGTAGCCATGCCATATGATTAATTCCTGCAATATGCGTCTTAACACCTTCTGTGTCCAAATTCAGATGCTTAAACAGGTTAGGAACGCAAGACTGTACGCTATGGCATAAGCCCACGGTATTCACACCTCCATAGGTGTTCATGACATTCGTCAGAACCGCCATAGGATTCGTGTAATTCAGGAATAAGGCATCCGGGCAAACCTCACGAATATCTGCTGCGAAGCCGAGCATCACAGGTATGGTTCGAAGACTACGGAAAATCCCTCCAATTCCAATGGTGTCAGCAATCGTCTGTCTTAATCCATACTTCTTAGGAATTTCAAAATCCGTAATTGTGCAAGGATCATAGCCGCCAACTTGAATTGCATTAACTACATATTTTGCACCACGTAAAGCATCCTTACGGTTGGTGAACGCTTGTATCTTACATGTACTTCCCGAAGTTTTTTTGATATTATTCAACATATTCTCTGAGTCTTGCAGACGAACAGGATCGATATCGAATAGAGCTATTTCGAAGCCCTGCAATGCAGGTGTCAGCATGACGTCTCCAAGGACATTCTTAGCGAAAACCGTGCTTCCCGCGCCTAGAAAAGTGATTTTGGACAAGATAACAACCTCTTTCTTTATGGAGTAGTGTACCTAATCATAATATAGGCTACTCTAGCGAAATAAGGTATGGATTGAACACATAATAATATGGACATTTGTCGTTTTTTTGATAAAGTATTCATATACTTTGAAAAGTAGGTGAGCGTATGAACCCCGAACATGATTATTTCTCCATAGGTATGAATCCCTCACCCACTGATGGTGAGCTTACTGTATTATTCAGTGGTGAAGGTCAACCGCAACGCTCTCATGGTATTGGTCCAGCTATACATGACTACTACCTGATCCATACCGTGTTGGGTGGCGAAGGCGTATTCACTATGTGCGACCAAGAATATCATTGTAGCCTAGGAGACACTTTTATCATATTCCCGGGAGAGCTATTCACCTATAAAGCCGATAGTTTACAGCCTTGGCATTATATATGGGTAAGCTTTGTTGGGCATGGTGCAGCGGAGCTGATGCAAGCCTTGGGAGTTTCTCCGGAACAGCCTATTATCCGTGCAAGCCTTAATCCGAAAATTCGCGGTTATTACAAAGAGCTTCAACAATGCTTTATGACGAATAACCCTCCCGAATTATCTAATTTAGAGGCTGGAGGTTGGGTGCGATTATTATTGCAGCAATTCGGACTTGCTAAGCTTAAGCTCGAGGATGTAAAGCTAACATTAGACACCAATATTGACCATATAATCAAACAAGCCGTTCAGTATTTGACTTTACAGTTTACTCAGCCTATCTCGATCGAGTATATGTCCAATAAGTTAGGATACCACCGTGCACACCTATGCAAGCTGTTCAAACAAGCGACCGGTGTCTCGCCAATGCAATACTTGCTAAGAATAAGGATGCAACGAGCCGAGCTGCTTCTTGCCACATCCATGACCATAGACCAAGTTGCCTCTTCTGTAGGATATAGTGATGCATTATATTTTTCTCGGAAGTTTCATAAATGGCGGGGACAATCGCCATCCGCATACAGAAATACGCTCCAGAGCTTTCCGGAGCGTTGATCGTGGAAGTACTAGCCCTGAGCAGCAGGTACCGCATACCAAGGCATGCAGGCTTGAATTGTGACTTTATAGATAGTACTCGTTAAATTAAGGCAATACACCCCCGGGTTCTGGAGTTAAATGATCAACCGATGGATCTGTGCCCGGGTCCGTGCCTGGATCAGTTCCCGGATCTGTACCAGGGTCTGTTCCCGGGTCTGTGATTGGATCAGTTCCTGGATCTGTACCTGGGTCTGTTCTTGGATCGGTGCCTGGATCTGTCCCAGGGTCCGTGCCTGGGTCTGTTCCTGGGTCTGTGCCTGGGTCTGTGCCTGTGCCTGGTTCAAGATCTCCCTCTTCGGCTGCTGGAATCTGTACCTCTATAATGTTCGATGCTTCACTCTCTAATTCCAGTTCTGGATCGAACACGACCACATAATATTGATAGGTCTCCCCTTGGACAATGTTGAAATCCTGTACAGAAGTCAACTTCGTCGTTAACAATAATTCGTACGGTTGTGTACTTGATTTACGGAATAAGCGATAATCAAGGTCCTCTCCAACTGCAGTCCAATTGATCTGAACTTCAGAGGTGTCCGCAACATAGGCAGCATTGACATCCGTCACAGGATCAATCGATGTCTTCACAGGTGGAGCATCGTCAACACCGCTAGGTTTTTTTAATGACGTAGATTTACTTCCTTCTAATGCTTGGGTCATTACTTGTGAGAATAATGCAGCGGTCTTACTACTGGAATCCTTGAGAATATGATCCTTATTCGTGTCGGCAAACCCCATCCATACGGATGCTGTATATTGTGCGGTATAACCAACAAACCAGATATCCCGATTTCCTGATACACCTTTAATGCCCGATTGCGTCGTCCCTGTCTTACCTGCCACTTGATGGTTTTTCACCCTTGCTTTGGTACCTGAACCGCCACTAACCACACTCTTTAAGAGCATAGTCGTATACCAAGCGGTTTGTTCACTCATTACTTTCTCATCAGTAGGTTTAAAGGTATATAGTTCCTTATTATTCTTGTCTTTAATGCTGATAATCGTATGTGTGGTGTGTAGCGTTCCTTGATCAGCAAATGCACTGTAAGCTCTTGCCATCTCAAGCGGCGAGGCACCATGTGTAAGACCACCTAGTGCAATAGCAAGATTACGATCATCCTTATCCATCTCAATGCCTAATGATTTGGCGAAATCGAAGCCTCGCTTCACACCAATCTCATTCAATAACCAGACTGCTGGTAAATTAATGGAGTTACGAACCGCATCAGTCATAGTTATAGTGCCACTGTACTTGCCACTTAGATTACGAGGACTGTACGTACCGAATGATTGCTTCGAATCATCCAATATCGAGTTTGGATTCCAATCCCCTGTTTCTAAAGCAGGGGCATATACAGCTATTGGCTTGAAGGCTGAACCTGGTTGACGCTTCTCAAGTGCACGATTATACCCTTTACGAACATAATCACGTCCACCAATAAGAGCAGCAATCCCACCATCTTGATTGTCTAGGATAACCATACTGGATTGTACGATTTGTTCTGGACCATCCTTAGGGAATAACTCCGGATTCTCATATGCTTGCTCTAAGGCGGATTGGGCCTTCACATCTAATGTTGTATAAATTGAATATCCATTACGTAGTAACTTCTCCTCCGATATACCAGATACGTCTGCAGCTTCTTTCAACACCATATCTAGATAGCTTGGAAACTTTTCATTCGCTCTTGTCGTGCTGACCTTAATGGGTTGCGCTTGTGCTTTGAGCTTCTGTTCAACTGTTATTTTCCCTTGATCAGCCATGAGTAACAGAACGGTATCTCTACGTAGCTTTGAACGATCTGGGTAGTCGACAGGATTATAATAAGTCGGCGATTTAGGAATAGCTGCTAATGTAGCTACCTCCCACAGCTCAAGGTCATCTAAATTATCTTTGCCGAAGTAAGTTTTTGCGGCAGCTTTAATCCCGTATGCACCCTTGCCAAAGTAAATGCGGTTTAAGTACATCTCAAGAATTTGATCCTTGGAGAATCGACTCTCCAGTGCAGTTGCTATCGACATCTCGGTTGCTTTACGGAAAATTGTTTTGTCATCATTCAAGAATAAATTGCGAGCCAGCTGTTGGGTAATGGTGCTCCCCCCCTCAGCCGCACTTCCTTCTAGCACATCCTTAATTAAGGCGCGAGCTATCCCCAAATAATCGATTCCCTCATGTTCCTCGAAACGTTTGTCCTCAGTGGCGATAAACGCAACCTTGATCAATTCAGGGATCTCCGTATAAGTAACCGATTCTCGATTCTGAACGGATAGTTTGGATGCTTCTTTCCCATTCTTGTCATAGATAATCGATGCCTCAGGTAGCTCAAGCTTATCAATATTCTCATTCAGAAGGCGATTTCCATTAATGATAATGAACCCGTAAACAATAATGGCGCAGAATACCGCTGCTGCGGCAGATATGAATAGAATCCATAACCATTTCTTCAGCTTTTTCTTTTTCTTATTCTTCTTTGGGGCTTTATTGTGATTTGTTGATTTAGTTGATTTCTCCATGTCCATCTCTCCATCTCTATAGGAACCATTACACATATTCGCCACTTCATAAACTTATAAATTCTAATGTCAAAAAAAACAACCCAACTGCTCGGGTTGCTCTCAGCTCTTCTACTTAGACGATTGAATCAAGTAAAAAGTTACGGTAATCGTTCTCACCAAACAATGTCAACTTTGTTCTGTTGACTCCTGCGGTGCTAGAGAAACGTTTCGAGACGGCATGAATGTTGAAATCGCATGCTTATAAACCATCTGTTGACGACCTTCGCTATCAATGACAATTGTAAAATTATCAAACGCACGAATTTGTCCTCTAATTTGGAATCCATTAGTTAGATAGACGGTAACCGGAATACTATCCTTGCGAAGTTGGTTCAGAAATGTGTCCTGAATATTAATCGATTTGTTCATTACCATATACCCCCATTACGATTCACATTGTATCCATGTATATTCGTTACTCATCATAAACTTTCCTGCTATTATAGCATGTATCCTATCCAAATTCTCAGAAATTTTCTCTGAATCACTTAAATCAAGCCAATTGATATCTTTCATACGTCTAAACCAAGACAATTGACGCTTAGCATAATGTCGAGTATCTCGCTTCAGTAAATATACAGCTTCCTCATACGAAATCTTACCGAGTAAATAGGTCATGATCTCCTTATATCCAAGCCCTTGCATGGAAGTCATGTTCTCCGTAAACCCCCGATTCATAAGTTGACGCACCTCTTCAACCAAACCCTGCTCAAGCATGAGATCAATGCGTTGTTCGATTCGCGCATATAATTGCGCACGGTCCATATTTAAACCGATCAGGATTAAATTGTAAGGCGTAGTCCGTTTCTGGAGCCTCATCTGTTCTGACATCGTAATTCCGGTAAGGTGAATAACCTCAAGTGCGCGAATGACACGTCTTTGGTCATTGGCGTGCAACCGGTCTGCGGTTTCGGGATCTACTAAGCGCAATTTATCTAAGAGCGCTTCGCCACCATACTGCTCAGCATATTGTCTCTGCTCCGAGCGAAAGGCTTCATCTGCTCCACCTTCCGTGAACTCATATTCGTAGCAAACTGATTGTATGTATAAGCCCGTCCCGCCAACAATAAAAGGTAATTTACCTCTATTATGAATATCCTGTATGGCTTGAGTGGCTAATAATTGATAATCGGATACCGAGAACGATTGATCCGGTTCACAAATGTCTATGAGATGATGAGGAATTTGCTCTAATTCAGCAAGGCTAGCCTTTGCCGTTCCAATATCCATATGACGATAAACCTGCATAGAATCAGCAGATATGATTTCACAATTATATTGTTTGGCGAGAGTTTGACTTATATTCGTCTTACCAACAGCGGTTGGACCAAGTAAGACAAGTAGCTTCTTTCTATCTGATCTGTGATCATCATTCACAATTGATCACCCCATATGCAATTTTGGCCGTTCGATTCGAGGATGTGCCCCTGCTATGCTCAAATCCTAACCGACTGAATTCACCGCCTCCTATTTGTTCTTTCATGATGACCTTCCTACGAGCGACACGCCGTGCTTCAACGATCGCTTCTATCCTAAGCGCATGATGATCTGCTAATTCACGAAGCGGCTCTATAGCAGAACCTGCTGCTGCATGGCGGAACATCGGGTCAAAATAGACCACATCCGCACTTCGCTCAGACTGCGCACGGAGATATTCCAAGTGGTCAGCCTGAACAACTTGAATTCTTCTCATCGCATCACGAAGCTCAGGTATCTCAGTTTCGTAAGTGGCAAGTCCTTCTTTGGCAAGTAGATATGGAAGTGGAGCATTTTCTATGGCAACTACCTCTCCAGTATCACCTACAGCATGTGAGAATATAATAGCATCCGAAGCAAGTCCCATCGTGCAATCAATAATTCGATCACCCTCTTGAACGAGACCGACCTCAAGCATATTATCTTTCTCCCCTTTAATAAGCCTTTTGATACGAACCATGGCCATACTAGGGTGGAAGAACATCCAATGATCATCCTGATCCAAGTAACGTAATTCATAATTGCCAACAATGAGAATTTGAGATTGATTGTATTGCAGCTTTAATTTTTTGAGTGAACGATTGCCTCGAGGTACCCACTCGGCTTGCCAATCCACTGAAACCTGTCTAGCTAAGTGTACGGATTGTGGTGATGGATTGATTCCTGTTGTTACGAGCATTACATCACCCTTTTGAACATTTTTTCTAATTCGTATGTAGAGAAACTTACCGTGATCGGTCTTCCATGAGGGCATGTGAAGGGGTTCCGACATTGGGCTAATCGCTGTAGTAAGGACTCCATCTCCGCTATGGTTAGACGTTCATTCGCCCGAATGGAAGATTTGCATGAACACATAATAGCGGCTTGCTCTCTTAGCTTACCAATATCCACCTGTTGCTTCTCTGATAAAATCCATTCCGCCATATCCTCAATAATACGTTGCTCTTCGCCAGCTGGTAGCCAATGGGGATAAGACCGAACAATGAATGAATTCCCGCCAAAATGTTCCAGTTGAACGCCAGCACGGGCAAATGCAGGCAATCTCTGCAGTAAAGTGCTAGCATCTGATGGTGTAAATTCCAACGTAATCGGTACAATAAGATCCTGACTTGCTTCCTCTGGATGACCGAACAATTCATAGAATCGTTCATAATTGATCCGCTCATGTGCGGCGTGTTGATCAATAAGATAGATCCCATCCTCATTCTGTGCGACAATATACGTCCCATGGAGCTGTCCAACAGGGGATACCTGTGGATACGTGGGGGCGGATGATTGAACAGCAGGTTTCATCATATCTACTGCATGCTCAGGCGGTTTCTCAGCTCTACTATATGGTGAGGTTGCCGCTGGAGTTTGAGTGGATGAGGTCGCTGAGGTCGCAGAGGATGGTGCTTTAGGTGTTGACGGTGTTGGAGATGCTGATGAATGCGTCCAATTAGCAGATGTTGCCTCTTGTTGAGCTTGGACTTGTTCACTGAAGATTTGTTTCTGCACGGACTCTTCTGTCGGTTGTACCACTTTACTAGTCTCGTATAATGGCATCCGTTCTTGAACAACATGCTCCTTAACCACAGCCTTCTGAGGAGTAGGAATAAGCGTTTGTCGTTGTAACACATGACGGAATGACATCTCAACAAATTGATATAACTCTTGCTCTTTACTGAATCTAACTTCCAATTTCGCAGGATGTACATTCACATCAACTAGAGTAGGATCCATCTGCAGGTGCAAGATGACTAGCGGGTAACGATGAAGCGGTAGTAAGGTATGATACGCCTGCTGAATCGCTTGACTCAGTCCGAAGCTACGTATGTATCGACCGTTGATGATTGTTGTTAGGCCATACCGATTTGAGCGATTAAGCTCAGGCTTCCCAACGAACCCACTCAAGCGGTAATCCGGATTCTCCGCTGAGATTGGAATCATCATCTTCGCTGCGGATGTTCCATAAATAGAGGCGATCACTTGGAGCAGATCGCCGCGGCCTTGTGTCTGTAGTAATAAATTTTCATTGTGTCTTAATGTAAATGCGATATTCGGATAGGAAAGTGCAAGACGATACATGTAGTCGGAAATATTCGATAATTCGGTTTGTATGGTCTTCATATACTTCAGACGCGCAGGTGTGTTGAAGAATAAATCTCTGACGACAATTTGGGTGCCTTTACTTGCGGGAGCTTCATCAGAGCTCAATACTTTACCACCTTCAATGCGTAAAACTCGTCCTAGTCCGCCCTGATCTTGCGCGGTTACACACTCTACCTTAGCTACAGCCGCAATACTGGGCAGTGCTTCACCACGGAACCCTAAACTTCGAATTTGGAACAGATCTCTGTTTGTAGACAGCTTACTCGTAGCATGACGGAAGAAAGCAAGGCGGCAATCCTCTTCATCCATTCCCGCCCCGTTATCCGTAACGCGAATGAGCTGAAGCCCGCCTTCCTCCACCACCACATCAATTCGCGAGCTCTTGGCATCAACAGCGTTCTCGACTAACTCTTTGACAACGGAAGATGGTCGTTCCACCACTTCACCCGCAGCGATTTGGTTTGCGATATGTTCATCGAGAACATGGATAATTCCCATATTGATTACCCCCTTGTGAAATGCTGTGTCCGTCTATTCTGACAACGTTAACTTTCCGTCTTGGTCCTGCCAGTCGAATTCCGGGAACTGTGCTTGGAAATGTGCGAGCTCAATATAGCTAGCACCCTCGATTAGCTTAAATCCTAGTTCTCCTTCTCGGAAAGCACCATCATCAGTTTGACCTTCGATCCGAACACGGTGAGTGCTTGCCTCCCAGGCAATATTCTCATCTACAATAGCAGCAAGCACGCGTGATGGGACATATGTGCCTCCAATCTCACGAATAACCTTGAAACGGTCATTGAATAATTGACCATTGACAGATAGAGCTTGCTGAGTAAGTGATAACTGTATATCGATCGGACCAGCGTTCTGCAAGGCAGTTACTAATTGCGATACGTCTCCTTGCACATTAACATCAGGAAAAATGCCTACGTGATTCACCTTGTGCTTGAGTGGTGTTAAGTATTCTTGGATCGTTAGCTTAAGCACGCCACCTTCTGCAAGATTGAATAAGCTTTGAACGCTACCTTTTCCGAATGTCTTAGTTCCAACGATTGTTGCCAATTTGTAATCCTGCAGTGCACCTGAGAGTACCTCAGAAGCACTAGCGCTATATTCATTCACAAGCACCGTGATTGGAATAGTTAATGGAGCTTTACCATTAATCGGATAATCGGTTTCTGTCTTGGTTCGGTCAACCGTATGGATTAATGATCCCTTCTTAATAAATTGTGATGCCATGTTCGCTGCAGTATCTAATAGCCCTCCTGGATTGTTACGAAGATCGATGACCAAAGACTTTAAACCTTCAGCTTGCATATCCTTTAATTTGGTAGCGAACAATTCATCTGCATCACTAGAGAAGCTCGAGATCCGAATATATCCCGTACCGTTATCGAATAAGCGACTCGTTAAAGCTGGCACATGGATGGCCTGGCGTGCCATAGACAGCTTTATTGACTTCATGCTTCTCTGGATCGTAATCTGAACGTTAGTGCCCTCGATACCTGTTATTCTGGCAATTAACTCATCCGTAGTAATACCCTGCGTTGATTTACCTTCAACCGCAATGATATAGTCACCGTCTTGCATCCCTGCACCTAAAGCTGGCGAATCTGGGAATACTTCATTCACGAAGAACCCATGATCATCTTGACCTACACGAATCCCGATACCTACATAATTATTCTCCAGCATATCCATGAATTGCTCCCACTCATCAGGTGAGAAGTATTGGGTATATGGATCTCCGAGTGAGCTAATGATCGTATCTATGTTCTCCGTGTTCAACTTGGATTTCTCAATACCACTTACGTGGTTATTAATAATCAGATTAACGATTTCGTCCTTCTGTTTATCTGTTACTGCATGAAGTTCTCCAATGAAGGGAGGGGACAACATACCAGCAAGAACAACGACAACAAGTGCAATGCGGGTAAGAATGGTCCGAGGTAATCGTTTGTTATGGTTCATCATTAACAACTCTCCCTATCTTCGAATGAATGCTTATTTCTTCACCAATTGTTTCAATTCATCAATAAGTTGCATCGCTTGTAATGGGGTCATATTCATTAGATCCGCTTTATTGATCACATCCACGATAGGCTTCATATCTGGTGAGACAGGATCGAATAAGCTTAGCTGTACGACTTGAGGTGATGGTTTTGCAATAGCGGTCTCTAAGGATGCTATGTGTTGGACCTCTAAACCTTGTAAGAGGCTATAAGAGCGCTCTATAATGGATTGCGGTAACCCTGCAATCTGCGCACAGTAAATGCCATAACTCGTGTCCGCAGCTCCCTCTACCAGCTTTCTTAAGAAGCTCACATCATTACCGCTTTCCTTCACTGCCATTCTGCCATTCCACAGGCTAGGCAAACTCATCTCCAGATGGGCAAGCTCATGAAAGTGGGTTGACACTAGGGTTTTACAACCAACCTGATCATGCAAGAACTCGATAACTGCTTGTGCGATAGCCATACCCTCATTGGTCGATGTACCTCGGCCCAATTCGTCGATGATCACAAGGCTTCGCTTCGTAGCCTTCTCTGTCATCACACGAATATCCATCATCTCAACCATAAATGTGCTCTGCCCACCAATTAAATCATCTGCTGCACCAATCCGCGTAAATATCCGATCTATGATAGGTATCTCCGCATAAGCTGCGGGTACGAAGCAACCTATCTGGGCCATAATACAGATAATCGCCACTTGTCTCATGTAAGTACTCTTACCTGCCATATTCGGACCCGTGATTAACAGCATCGAGCTATGTTCTTCCATTAGCTTTGTCCCATTCGAGACGAATCGTTCGTCCTTCAGAACTGCTTCCACTACAGCGTGTCGCCCTTCATCAATGATGAGGTTGTAACCTTCAGTTAGATTTGGTCGTTGATACTGTCTCGCTGCACTTACCTCAGCCAAGGACTGCAAACAATCAATTCGTGAGAGAACGTCAGCAAGCTTCTGCAAACGGGGAATATGCCCAGCAATTGTATCCCTTAAGGCTATGAATAATTCATATTCTAAGCCAACCATCTTGTCTTCAGCCTCAAGAATTAATGCTTCCTTCTCTTTCAATCCCGGTGTTACATAACGCTCTGCATTCGATAACGTTTGCTTGCGCTCGTAACGACCTTCAGGCAGAGATGTAAGATTCGCTTTGGTCACCTCTATATAGTATCCAAAAACTTTGTTAAAACCCATCTTCAATGATTTAATACCCGTATACTCTCGTTCTGTTCGTTCTAGCTCAGCCATCCATTGCTTACCATTCTTACTCGCTTCCCGCAATTTATCTAGATATTCGTCATATCCAGGTTTGATCATTCCACCATCACGAACAGACACGGGTGCATTCTCGTCGATGGCAGTCTCAATCCAGTTCAGCACATCGGAGCACTCATCAACACCAGTAACAAGAGATTGTAGAGTCATTGATGCTGAATTTCGACAGATTGTAATAATGCCTGGCACTTGTTGTAACGATAGCTGTAGTGCTACAAGATCACGCGCATTGGCATTCCCATATGATATTCTCCCAACAAGTCGTTCAAGATCATATACTTCTTTCAAGCCCGTACGAATGTCCTCTCGACTTATTAAATCTGTAACCAAAAACTCTACAGCTTCCAATCGTTGCTCAATTTCTTGGCTTTCCATTAAGGGCTTCTCAATCCAACGTTTAAGCTGCCTGGCGCCAATTGAAGTCACAGTCTTATCTAGCAGCCACAGAAGTGAGCCTGTTCGGGAACGATCACGCACAGTTTCTGTTAATTCCAGATTGCGTCGCGTGAACGGGTCCAGTACAAGATATTGCTGGGGCTCATAGACACGAATGGTGCGAATATGTGAAAGTGCACGTTTCTGTGTCTCTGACAAATAGGTGATCATCAAACCTACAGCACGCTGCGCTGCAGAGTCCAACCCACTTGTTTGCTCAGCACCAAACTGATCTTCGAATAAATTCTGATCTATTGAAGTCCAAGCATCCATTCTGAGTGGCTTCGCACCATTCGGGATCATCTTCATGATCGCTTGGATTACACTGTCATCCCCGATTAACTCTGCGGGCTTATACACGTATAGCTCGTCCATTACTAATTCAGGGGAATGCTCGAAGGAAGTCACAGAGAGCTCTCCTGTAGTCAGGTCACAAGCTGCTAGACCATAACGATCAGCATACTCGGATACGCAGAGCATATAATTATTCCCAGCATGCTGGAGTGATTTACTATCCATCTGTGTTCCTGGAGTTACAATCCGGACAACTTCCCGTCTTACAACTCCTTTGGCCTCAGCTGGGTCCTCCACCTGTTCACAGATTGCCACCTTGTAGCCTTTGTCCACCAATCGATTTACATAATTGTCTGCAGCATGATGGGGTACACCACACATCGGAATCCGTTCTTCAACCCCAGCTTCACGTCCGGTTAGCGTTATGTCCAATTCCTTAGAAGCCGTCAAAGCGTCATCGAAGAACATTTCGTAGAAATCACCTAATCGAAAGAAGAGAATGCAGTCTGAAACATCTTTTTTTATAGATAAATATTGTTCCATCATCGGTGTATATTTGACCATTATGATCCTCCGGTTTTATATAGCTCGCTCTAGAAATACCAGATTTTATTATAGCATGTTTCCATCATTGTATCCTATATAGTAATCAACAAAGGCATGGATTCAAGATAATAAGGTCATTATGGAGCTTATCGAACGCCATATCCTATTCGTTCATTGGAATAGAGTCTTAAACGACCTTATTCGGTCCGAATTTCAATAAATGAGGTCAATTTCTCTTCATTCCCTAAGAATAAGGTCCATTTAGACCCTATTAATATAGAAGTTGCTTCAAGGTTCAGAATTCAAGTCAATGGAATGGGGGTACCCGCCAAACCGCTCGAAAATCAGCTTGTTCGTTCCATATACGTTGTTCCATAATCCAATCTTTCAAAGGCTCTAAATACATACGTTGTTCGATATAGCCTGTTGTTGCCTCCAATTGTCGCCATAAGTTCTTAACAATGGGCTCTAGTAATTGTTTATTCCCTTCTTCGTATGCAATCAGGATATTCAAGCGATCCAGTGGACGGTCGATGAGCTCGTCATAATGCTGGACAATTAAGTGAGTTAATGCGATAACACCCTTGGTCACCCGCGGTGAGACGATCCAGCTTGGTAATGTTCGATATTCAAATCCGCCATGGAACGGTCGTCGCACATCCCCTAATCGACCATACTTTTTGCGACGTCCTTTTGTTGATGTATCCTCAATCATAATAAGCGGTAAAGCTAAGTAATTGTCCAACGTGCGAATGAGTCGTGAATGCAACTTAATGCCACTTATATGCAAGTGTCCACCGAGCGGTAACCCTGGAACAGGCATCCCCCCCGCAATCCACTGTAAAGAATGATCCGTAATCTGCTTTGCTGCGATCCACATCGTTCGGCGTAAATTATTAACAAGTACTGTAACTTTCTCACTAGGTTCTGGGCGGAGCTCGGCAAGTGGATGAGTTTGTTTGCGGCCGAGTACCGTTGCTGAATCGTAACCTACACCACCCTTAGCACGGAGATATCGACTGGCAGGCACAATCTTACCCTCTCGGTTCCTCAGCAGAAATTCCGGGTCCATTCCGAATACAGCCAATTTGTGCTCGGATACTTTACTCAACATGTAATCCCCATACTCATTAATGGCCTTGGCATACAAATCATTCACCTGTTCACACTGAATCGGATTTACATCTATTCGAGTAATTACCGCTCTTCCCGATCGTTGTACTCGTGCATATACACAAGCGTAATCCAGACCAAGCGCATAGACTGCGCGAACAGCATATCGTTCTAATTTGCGAAGCAAACCAGTCTTATGTTCAGCAAGAACCTCTTGAAACTTATGTGTACCCCAATCATCTCGCTTCAACGAAAGTGAGTTTCCTTCATCATGCTGTAGAATGGCGAGCGCATCCATGAGGAACACCGGGATGAGATAATCCGGTTCATTGTGTTGGAGAAGCAGGTGGTTGACAGGACGCTGTGGAGGATCGTATAAGATGGCATGTAAGTGCAGGGTCGAATGAATCTTATCGTTGTCGAGCAATAAGTTTGTATAGCTAGAATGGTTAAGTATCTCGCTCTTCTTCTTATTCAATACACGATCATCACCACACCAACGAAGGATCACCTTCCTCCCAGCTATATGTTCTACTGATGATCCATGTTGTACAGTAAGCTTACTCAACAAAGGCGATAATTCGGCTCTCCCATCATGCCATACATACACACTCATCCTCTAAACCTCCTTCTGGAAATTAAACTGTCGTGACTAACTCTGGAAATTAAACTGTCGTGACTAACAAGGGAGTTTAATTGGAAGTCGATCCGTATCGAGTAACAAGGGAGTTTAATTGGAAGTCGATCCGTATCGAGTAACAAGGGAGATTAATTGGAAGTCGATCCGTATCGAGTAAGCCCTATCTACAAAAAATAAGAAAAAAGAGGGCTAGAGCCCCCTCCAATCATCCACTATGAACATACAATAACCTAATCTAACTCATCATCCAGTAAATCAGGGTCCAAATCATCATAATCATCCGAATCATGCCCATTCCTGCCGTGGTTGAAATCGAAATCCTTATTACCGAGATCATCACAGCCACCCGGACATACAACAACGCAAACTTTGGTCTCGGCTACCAACTCCACTTGGTATTCACGTTCAACTCGAACATGGACCTTACCGTCTGCGGTAACATTTGCCTCTACGCAGTTGGGCTCCTGCGTGGATTCAGCCGATATCTCCTCCGTATTCTTACGATGGTTAGGATCGAGATAGCTTAACGGTACTACTTCCACGTAGGATACCGTTTCCTTTGCCACATCTGTCTTCGTATTCTTATCAAACGAATACCAGATGTTGATATCATAAGTACCTAAAATCTCAATTCCGTCACTGGATTTCACTGCTTCGAATTGATGATTGATAATCCAAGCTCCCAGAATATTAGATGGATTATGCGGTGGAGTAACGATATGAGTGACTTGAGAAAACTTGCGCCCTTTGCCACAAACTGCTTTGGTCATTATTTCTCTGCATTCCAGTTCTTTATCTCTGATCGACATTCCTAATACCTCCTCCATACATCATTCACTTCAATTGTATGCAGGACATTCGTCTAGGGTGACAAAAATCTGGGCGCTATCTATTGTTCACCACTTAATATATTCAATGAGGAGCTTTCTGCTTCTGACTTTTGGCAATGGACAAGTAGTTTTTCAATTCAATCGCGAGTTGCATAATCGAGGATCGTACCTCGAATTCATCTCTACTAGCTGGCAGGCTCATCTTCTTGAACTCCTGCTCCACTTGCAAGAGCATCTCCAATACCCTACCTGAATAATATTTAGCTTTTACATCCTTACTTAATTCCTCGAACATCTCCGCAACAAGATGACCATGAGGCATAATCGTATAGATGTGTGCGAGAGTATCAACCATTCGATGAATCGAAGCTAATTGCTGCTGTCTCATGAGAAAGTATACGATCCACCTATGCTCTGTGCGGAATATACTATTCTCAGTTGAGTGATTGGCAATCCGTACTCCTTCATTAATCTGTTCTGTCGCCTCAAGCAACTCGTGTCCATCCCAGACTGTATTCGTCTCTCGGAGATGTTTGGCGAAATAAGTGAAAATTTCGGAGAACAGGTTCTCTACTCGTTCTCGTGTCTTCTCTAGCTTATGCTCGCTGCCTGGCATATAAATCAAGTTAATTAAGGTGCCAGCACCTAATCCAATCGATAGCAATAATACCTCATTCGTAAGAATATCTAATGTAATTTCACCTTCACTAAATACATGGAACACAATAACGGAACTGGTAATAATCCCATCCTTCAGCTTAATTCGCGACAGAACAGGATAAGTGATCAGAATGAATATCGCAATAACCCATATGTGAAAACCGAATACTTGAAAGATCAGTGCCGCGAATAACAATCCAAGAATAGACGAGGCATATCGCTGAAAAGCATTGCGGAGCGTGCGCTTTCGCGTAACGTCAACCCCAAGTACGGCAAGTAAGCCCGCAGACAAGGGGGACGTTAACGAGAGCCAGTCAGCTAGATATATAGCCATAACCGCAGCTATGGCCGTCTTAATTACACGAATACCCATTTGATTATGACCTTCTATACTTATTCTTCAGATGAGTAATCAAGTAAGTAGGATTCAGTTCCTCACCAGAAACGTTGTGGATGATTTCCTCCGGTGTTAACAGTTTACCGAATTGATGAACCTTCTCGATTAACCATAATTTTATTGGCTCTAAATTCCCTTGTGCTACTATTGTGTCAAGATCAGGTAAGTGTTGTCTTAACGCATTGATCATTTGTGCCCCATACATATTACCAAGTGAATAGGAAGGGAAATATCCGAATGCCCCACTTGCCCAATGCACGTCCTGAAGTACACCCTCTGCATCGTTACTTGGTGTAATGCCCAAATATTGCTCATACTTCTCATTCCATAATCGAGGAAGATCAGCGACCTGTATATCCCCTCCAATTAAGCCTTTCTCTAATTCATAGCGGATCATAATATGTAGATTATAGGTTAATTCATCTGCTTCAATCCGGATTAACGATGGCTGTGCTTGGTTAATCGCCTGATAGAATTGCTCTACGGAGATACCCGCTAGCTGCTCGGGGAATACGCGCTGTAAATCACCATAATACCGTTGCCAGAATGGCAGACTTGAGCCAATATAGATTTCCCAGAAGCGGGATTGTGACTCATGGATACCCATTGATGCTCCAGTGCATAAGGGTGTCCCAATGAGGTTGGTAGATATATTCTGTTCATATAAGGCATGTCCACACTCATGTATCGTACCGAACAATGCAAATGCTACATCTTTCGGTTTAAATTTCGTAGTAATTCTAACATCCCCAGGATTCAAGCCAGTGGCAAAAGGATGCTCGCTTTCATCCAAGCGACCTGCTTCAAAGTCATAACCCAACTCCTTCAGAATGAATAAACTGAATTCCTTCTGTTTACTTACATCATAATGTAGCTTTAAGAATGAAGTATCTATTTGGGCTGCGTCATGGTTAAGCTCAAGAACGAGAGGTACTGTATGCTTCCGCAACTCTCCGAACACCTCATCTAACTTAGCAACCGTTATTCCGGGTTCATACATATCTAACAAGGTATTATATTTGTGCCCTTCATAGCCCCATAACTCTACAAATTTCTGATTGAAGGCAACAATCTTCTCTAGGTAAGGCTGGAACATGGCATAATCGGAAGCCCGTTTGGCATCCTCCCAAATCGATTCTGCTTGAGAGGTTAACACCACATATTCTTGGTACATATCTGTTGGAATTTTCACACTGCGCTCATATTCCTTCTTGCACTCTAGTACTAGCTTGCGATTAACTTTATCAAGTGATTCCAGATGATCCGTTTGCGTGAGCTCTTCTAGGTATCTTCCCATCTCACTGGATATAGATAATTTGAACATCTCTGTAGATAAAGTTCCGATTACTTCTGAACGTGCTTCAACACCTTTTCTTGGAGCCCCTGTCCGTAGATCCCAGTACATAACAGCTAAAGCTTCTTCATAGCTCTTGATTTTCTTCACTAATTCACGGAATTCGGATAACGCATGTTCACTCATCGATTCATTCCTCTTCTCGTTAAGCATAATTAATCTAATACTTACATCATACTTGAAATCTTAATACGCATTCAACTTGTCACATACCTAATCCCAATGATAAACTTATGTAGGCATGTAAGAATAAGATTCCAATCGAAGGAGATACATCGATGACAATCATTCCGACACAGGAAGCTTTAGATAAGCTATTACATATGTTCCCCTCTGAGCAACCAACAATCAAGATCGTGTATGATACGGAAGGCTGCGGCTGCGCGGTGAACGGAGTTGTTCAACTCTGGCGAACCGATGGCATGTCATCTGAGGATGAGATTGGCTATGATCAAGATATCCGTATTGTCTATGCAGCACGTCAAGAAGTTTTCTTCGAGGATCAACTCACATTAGGATACAATAAGATAGGTCGTGCATTCGAGCTGAAGAGCAAGAGTCAAATTTACAACTCGTCTATACCATTAATCGATAAAACCGGAGGTTCTCCTGAATGATAACAAGGCTTTCTGAAATTATAGAATATAATGAGATTTTCGTGGATAACAAATTATTCGAGGAATTTATGACGACCCGTTTCCCTGATAAACGTATGGTCATTCTCTCTTGCATGGATACACGTTTAGTTGAATTATTGCCTAAAGCGATGAATTTGAAGAATGGTGATGCCAAAATCATACATAATGCCGGTGCCATTCTCACTTCACCATTCGGTAACATCATGCGGAGTATTATAGTAGCTGTATATGAGCTTCAAGCAGAGGAAGTGTTCGTAGTAGGACATCATGATTGTGGGATGACAGGAATTAATCCGGATCGTATTACAGAGAAAATGATTGAGAGTGGTATAGCTCCTGATGTGATCCATACATTGAGCCATTCTGGCATCAACCTGCATCGATTTCTGAAGGGCTTTGATAGCGTTAGAGAAGGTGTTGAAACCAGTGTCTCCATTATTAAAAATCACCCTCTTCTGCCACGTACTATTCCAGTCCACGGACTTCTGATCGATCCCGTCACAGGAAAGCTCGAGATTATAATCGACGGCTATGCTGATTAATCATAAGTCCTTAATTTGAATTTCTTCTGATCCATTCAGCTTGTCGCGTTCGAATAATATCCGAACGGTCACGCAATGTATGCTTATTGAGAATATATGGATCGATGACTACGTCATCGGTCCTTATCTTTGTGATCTGCTCCTCTAACGAGCTATCACTAAATGGAATGTTCATATCCTGAAACACGAATTGGGTATTCTGTTCGAGCTTGAACAATCGTTCATTTATGAGAAGCTTTAGCTTGTCTGCGTCGATACCGAGTTGCCCAAGGTCATCGTCATCTAGCAATCGAATGGCACTAGACAGCATCTTGACCGCACCCTTCCAGTTTCCTCGGCGATGATGGTACATCGCAACCGCGAGCTGAATGAGACCAACCCAAGTTACCCTAAACGGACTATCCGGGTGCTCCTTCCAATATTCCTCAAGCACTTCATGGCATTCAAAATAATCCCGCGACCCATGATAATACGCCAAGTATTCGATATATGCTTCCGGATAATTAACCACATTAATCATTCTCCCAACTACATAGTTGAACATATTTTAGCACAAAAGCGTTCTAATGCGACGAGACGCTTTTTTTATATTTTTTTCCATCGCAACAATTCGCTAGGATTCTCGTTTATATGAGTAAGATTGCTAGATTCCATATATGAAAGCGAGTGTGAGAAAGTGTTCAAGAATTCACTTGGATTGCTAATAGCTATTGTTCTATTATCTCAATTGTTCGTGATACCTTCTGCCAATGCTGCTGATTTAACAACCAAATATCGTGTATATGAAGAAAATCGACCGATTATGGAGTACGCTTCATTGGATAAGGCAAAAATTCATGCCGCCAAGTTAAGGAACAGCCATGTTGAGCTCATCTCCAATCGAAGCTGGTTATGGGACAATTTCCCCCGATATCGCATATATCAGAACGGTAAAACTCTACCACAATGGCAATTCGCTACCTTGGAAGAGGCTAAGAAAATCGCCAAATCATACGGCAACTCTAGTATACGTGATCTGAAAGCCGGCGGTTGGGTTTGGGATTCATATGTTAGACCTGCACGACAATTCAAATTAATGCAAAATGATAATGTGCTTGCTAATTGGATATTCAACGATCTGGCGTCTGCTCAGAAGGAAGCGAAGAAATGGCAGAATGTACATGTGATTGACTTAAGTACAAACGAATGGGTTTGGGACAACATTACGCCCGAGCGTAAAGAACAATTAAGGAATAGTGCTCCTATTTATCAAATTTACATAGATGGCGAACCGCTGGTTGACGGTGCATATGGGTACCTTGGAGACGCCATTCATGAAGCATTGCTCCATGATGATTCTATCATTTATCAGACCAAGAAGAATAAAGAGATTTATAACAACCTGAAAACGAACGAGGTATACCAGAATAATCGACTGATTAAGAAATTCATCCGACTGGATGATGCGATTCAATATGCTAAGAATTTCGGTAATTCTACCGTCCGTGTCCGTGATCGCGATATCTGGAGTAACTACCTCTACTACCAAGTATTCCAGAGTGACAAGTTGATCAAACGATTTAATGATTTTCAAGCGGCACTCCAAATAGCTAAAATGTATGCCAATGCATCCATTGTTACACTTGAGGATGAGATTCTATGGGACAACAAACGTGAGTTGATTTTTATGTCTTGGAATGGCGAATCTAAGCCTGCTACCATTCAATCCTCTGTCACATCGACAATGGGACTAGATATCGTCTCTCCTACTTGGTTCATACTAGAAAGCTCAGATGGTACGATTAAAGATACCTCCGATCAAGAAACCGTGAATAGGTTGAAAAATGAGTCTTTCACCATTCACCCACTTGTCCAGAATCAATTTAGTTCAAAGCTAACAGCAGCTTTCTTGAACGATCCTAAAGCACAAGCCAAGTTCATCACGACTTTAATCAATAAAGCCTCTCAACTGGGTGTTGAGGGCTTGAATATTGATTTTGAATCTTTAGCTGGCAAGGATCGTGATGCCTATACAACCTTCATTCGTAATCTTACTACTGCTGGACATGCTAAGAAATTAATTATATCTATCGATCTACCACGAGGCAGCTTAGCTTGGAATCACGTGACAGCCTTCGATCATTCCAAACTAGCAGAAATCGTTGATTATATCATTATCATGGCTTATGACCAATACTATTCCGCCAGCCCCACAGCTGGTTCCGTATCCGGTTTACAATGGTCAGAGACGGGCATTCAAGAATTCCTCTCCTATGGTATTCCGAGAGAGAGATTATTATTAGGTATCCCTTTCTATACAAGAGAATGGATCTACGATGCTCAAGGTAAACTCACAGGTAATCGAGCTCTGATCATGAAGAATATTCCCGCATTGTTGGCTTCCAAGCAGACAACAGCTGTATGGGATGCGTCGTTCAATCAGTATAAGATCACCTACGTTGATAATGGCTCAACCTATGTATTCTGGTTAGAGGATGAGAAAACCATCCAAGCCCGTCTAGAGTTAGCTAAGAAGTATGATCTAGCCGGAGTAGCTGCTTGGAAACTCGGTCATGAATATGATTCGTTATGGCAGACTATGATCAAGAATAAGTAGCAAACTAATTGGGGCTGTACCTAACAGTAGATAATCTACTTAGGTACAACCCCTGTTTTTTGTGGTTACTTTTAGTGCTTTTCCGCTTTTTTCTTATTTAGTAAATATTGATGAATATCTACAATCCGAAATCCTCTGCCCGTTAGCTCCTTAACCTTCCTACTGTTTACTATCAAATCCTTTACGGAGTGGCTATCAGAAGAAATCAGAAATTGAACACTTCTCTCTCTAGTTTGTTTGATTACCTGCTCATCCATTGTATTGTATCGGACATTAAATTCCATGATTTTATTAGACCCAGCAATGCGGTCACTAATTTCCCGTATAGGTAGGTCTTCGTCTCGTATCCCAAATGCTCTTAACTCCGACAATGGATGGGCGATAATATCTATTCTGGGATTTTCAAGCATTCGATAAAAGGCAAGAAGCCAATTTTCTATTATGATTGGTTTGGGCAGTCGCTCCATGTCCGCATTGGAGAAATAACCTTCCCTATGTGGTATTCGATGAATGGAACCCAATATCAGATCTACCTGAGCATCGAAAGAGGGATCTGCGTCAATATCACCTTCTAATGAAACTACTTTCGCTTCAATCCCTGTGTAGAGCTTAATCTCATTCTCATATTTTTTCTTCAGTGTTTCAAGATGGGCGACATATGCCGGAATCCATAAGCTCGTTTTCCAAACATGATCTGTAATGGCGATAGCGTCATATCCAATCTCGATGGCTGCTTCTATCATTTCTTCAGGTGTATTCTTACCATCCGAATAATTAGAGTGTGTATGAAGATCCATAAGCATCGTAGAATACCTCCTCCCAGTAGCGAGTCATTCGGGTCCCCCACTTTATATTCAGTTCGCCTTTGTTTGGAGCGATTCCTAAAGCTTGTTTTACTGCAAGCACTGGAAGGTTGATTCCCGCCGCTGTGCAAAGAACGATTGTACCTTGTATTCTTGGATTAATTTCAACTATTCTCGGTGTTCTATTTCGGTCCCTTCTAACTTGTACGCCAATATTCCCATGTAATTGCAGTTTTTCTACAACCATCACGGCATAATCAATAATATCCTGTTCTTCTGTGATGACGCATTTCGTTGAAATACCATTTACTGTAGCCTCCCTTAACCGTGGAACCGCTACAACTACCTTTCCTCTGTTTACAAGTAGGTCTACACTAAATTCCTCAAAGGGCAGAAATTCCATCACAATCGTCTCTGGAATCTCTATTTTCTCATCGATAATTCGCAGCAATTCTTCCTCACTCATATGTGCTGAATTAGGTTTCTCGGTAAACATCATTCGAAACTTATCGATATCGTTATTCAATATATGAAACCCCCTACTCCCATCTGAAACAGTAGGTTTAAAGCAAACAGGACGATGCGGATAGCCTAAATGATAGATTGCTTTTATGAGACGATCTGAAGTACGAACAATACGGAAGTTGGGTACGGGAATGCCTATTGTTCGAAGTTCCTTGTATAATTCTCCCTTATTAATCACCTTTTTGAGAGAATTCGTAGGGGATATAAGTAAACGAGTTCCAAGCATAAGAAGCTCTTGTTCTGCCTCAGACAATTTAATTAGTTCATCCGTAACAAGGGATAATATGAGATCAATTTTCTCTTCTACACAAACTTTCTGGACAAACAGCATGAACCCATCAACCGATGCACGGGGACCAATGAAATGTAAATCTACCATGTGGAACCCAACTGCATCAGGATTGCAGTCCATGCCAACAACGTAAAAGTCAATCTCTTTACTTAAGCGGAGGGATCGAATGACACCGGGTGCAGCAGGAGAACCTACTCCCGTTAATAGAATTCGAATGAATGGCTTCACGGATTATCTACCACCACTTTCTTTTTTACTAATATACTCAATTAAATGACTGTAAGCTTTGGACATGTATCTAATTTCATGAATGATAGGCACCCACATTTACCATTCTCATTTTCTTTCATATTGTAGTTAAGAAGATTGTTATAACATTCTATTAGAGGTGGTGATACGAATGGTAGGTATTGTTTATTCAAATCAGTGTGTACTTGTTCTGGCACCCCATGCTGACGACGAGACGCTCGGCTGTGGTGGAGTCATTCAAAAATATATCCAAAGTGGAAGCAAGGTTAGAATTGTCATTGCTTCACTTACGCTTAGTGATTCCAAACGTTATAAGAAAGAATTGAATTCCTACGGTTCCTATAGCGGAGAAACCCGGTTTGAAGAATTAAAGGAGGCTATGCGCCTTCTCGGGGTTACCGATTATCATATTATGTACCCTGATCAAAGCGGACAACAAATGTATGACAGTAAACTAGATCGAATTCCAAGAGCGGAAATTGTTGCTCTAATCGAACGTCATGTAGAGGAACTGCAACCCTCAACCATCTACATCCCTTCCATTACCAAACATCAGGATCATGAAGCCCTGCATCAAGCTGCTGTAGCAGCTACACGCCCCTACTTCTGGAACGGCACCATATTGATCTATGAAACTGATGGTGAAATTTCGTTTCACCCGAATCTATATATTCCACTTACATCAGAAGAGATGAATATAAAAGAGAAGGCTTTGGAAGCTTATCAAACTCAGCTAGGAACAATTCAGCATCCCATTCACCCGGATAGCTTACTGCACAAAGCGCAATTTCGCGGAAATCAGATTTACGAGGAGTTTTCTGAGGCGTTCCAAGTACTTCGTATGCATGGTTAGTCGTTAATAAATGAACATGAAATCGTGCAAGTGGGAGCGGAGGAGATTTAAATTGACCAATTATTCAGTAAAGCGCAAAGGGGTCTCAGTCATAATCTCTACAAATCGGCCTCAATATTTCGATAAAATAATACGTAATTACAAAAGGCAGTTGTATAAAAATAAAGAGCTGATCATCATATTAAATAATGATCGTATGAAGCTATCGTACTATCGTAAAATGGTCCGCTTATACTCGGATATTAGGGTTTATCAAGTACCGCAGAAATTCACATTGGGTAGATGTTTAAATATTGCGGTCAGCCAGACTAAATACCGATTTATCGCAAAGTTTGATGACGATGATTATTATTCACCTTATTATCTGAGGGAGCAAATGAGGGCCGCTGTTCGCCGGTCAGGCGCTGCCATTGTCGGGAAAGCAGCCCATTTCAAATATTTTGAGGGGAAAAGACTACTAGCAATTACGACCCCAACGGAGCGGCATAAATTTGTGAAGTTTGTGGCGGGAGGTTCACTACTATTCAAGAGGAAAATATACAATGCTGTTCGCTTCAAGAACATTACGCATGGTGAAGATTCAGACTTCCTGCAACGATGTCGTGCAAAGGGATATAAAATATACGCCACTTCACCGTATAATTTCGTAGGAATTCGCAGAAAAAATAAAAAGAGCCATACTTGGACAGCAAGCGATGAAAGTGTCCTTAGGGGAAGCAAGATTATTGGAAGAACAAATCGGTTTCGCCAAATTGCTGTTCGTCCGCTTAAATAGCCTTCACCAATTGCTCCAACTCCGTAATCGGTGCTTGGCAGGCATAGTTCTCACATATATAGACGGCTGCTTGCCCATTTACAGTAGTTTTGTCGGCGATGACTGGCATCAGCTTACGTGCTTCATTGCCTAGCTCACCATCGGGGTTTAGCATCACTACCGTATTAGGGAGGAATTTGGCACGGATCTCAGCTACTAGCTGCTGTAGCTGGGGATCCTCCATAGCTCCAGCTATTACAATTTCCCGACTTGGTTCATAAGCCTGTAATAAGGCAATCAGCATAATTGAATGTCCTGATGGATATCGTTCGATGGCTCCCGAGCATGCCTTCACCTGCTTATCGAACAGCTCTTCTAAAGTTGAATCCCCTGTCATCCGTGCTAGACGAATCATGTTCATGGCTGCGACAGAATTACCCGAAGGAACGGCACCGTCATACGTTTCCTTGTTGCGCGTGAATAATTGCTCAGCATCATGACCGTAGAAGAACAATCCACCCTTCTCCTGATCCCAGAATAGGTCGACCATCTGCTCATTTAACTCTATGGCCTGTTGTAGGTAAGTCGTATTAAAAGTCGTTTCGTATAACTCGATTAACGCCCAGACCATGAAAGCATAATCATCTACATAACCGAGGAAAGCTGATTCTCCATCCCGATATCTGGCCAGTAATCGCCCATCTTCACGACGTAGCTTTGTCATCATAAAATCAGTTGCACGTTCAGCCGCATCCGCGTACACGGACTTGTCGAACGCTCTCGCTGCAATAGCGAATGCTGCGATCATCAGACCATTCCATGAAGTTAAGATCTTGTCGTCCTTATAAGGGTGGATTCGCGCTTCTCTGTGGATGAACAGCTTCTGAAGTGAAGCACTTACTCTAGCTTGTAATGGTTCAAGTGGAATCCCAGAGCTTACCGCATAACTTTCTAATGATTGCTCCAATAAATTAGGAATATTAGCTTCTTCAAAATTACCTGTGTCGGTAATGTCATAGATACGATTAATGAGGGTACCCTCTTCAATCCCTAATACCTCGATGACCTCTTCGGATGTCCACACATAGAATTTACCTTCCTCCCCTTCTGAATCCGCATCCTCTGCACAGTAAAATCCACCTTCTGCTCCCGTCATATCGCGAAGTACATAAGTGAAAATTTGATCCGCGATGGTGGCATAGCTCTCTGTTCCCGTTACCTGGTAGGCTTCTGTATATGTTATTGCGAGCAATGCATTGTCATATAACATCTTCTCGAAGTGGGGTACAAGCCAGCGTTCATCCGTGGAATACCTGGAGAAACCGAAGCCAACATGATCATACATGCCTCCCCGATGCATACCATCAAGCGTCTTCTCTACCATGGATAAGGCTTGTGCATTATTCTTCACCTTCGCATAGCAGAGCAAGAAGGAAAGATTGTGTGAGGTTGGGAATTTCGGCGCGTTACCAAAGCCGCCATACTGCGGATCGAACATACTCGCATAGCCTTCGAATGCTAAATCTAAGATCGCTCCATTTACATCGCCCTTTAGCTCTATTAACGTTTGTTTCTTCGTCCGATCCACAATATTCTCGCTCACTGATACAACATGATCATGCTCATTCAACCACTTGTCGTTCAACTGCGATAAAATTTCCATCAATCCGATCCGACCATGCTTCTGCTGTTTGGGAAAATATGTACCTGTGAAGAATGGCTTCCTATCCGCTGTCATAATAGCCGTTAAGGGCCAGCCCCCATGTCCAGTCATCGCCTGACAGATCGTCATATATAGATGGTCAACATCTGGCCGCTCCTCGCGGTCCACCTTAATCGCTACATAATGCTCATTCAGTAGCTCGGCGACTTCTACATCCTCGAAAGATTCTCGTTCCATGACATGACACCAATGACAAGTGCTGTAGCCGATACTAAGGAATATAGGCTTGTTCTCTGCGGCTGCTTTAGTAAAGGCCTCTTCGCCCCAAGGGAACCAGTTCACAGGATTATGGGAATGTTGTAATAGGTATGGTGATTTTTCATGTATTAAGCGGTTAGACTTTTTTCCTTCATTATTCTCCATTATGTAAGCCCTCCATTGTACTCAATTGTGTCCATCTTAATATTACCCAATTGGAAAGGAAAAAAACACCAACGATGTAAGGTCAGTGTCCCATTCACAAATGTGAATTCTTTTACAAAAGTTACTGTTATAACAGGCAGTTATCATAGGGATGAGATGAGATGGTGTGTGGTTAGTGGAAAAAGCTTCCGCTATTACGGGAAATCCAAATTACCCGCGTGGAATAACGGAAGAATTGTCCGTTATATTTGTAAACGGAAGCAATATGGGTGCGGTATAGAGTGCTTTATTCGGAGCAGTTAAACAGTTTGCTTTTACTAACTGTGCAAAGTACATACTCAAATAAATCAATAAGATTCAACTCACGGTACGGACATTGACATAATGTATAGTAGTAACTATAATGGTTACAACGGTGGTGATGAACTTGAAGCAAATAAGCACACGCTTTTCTATGGCTGTTCATATCCTTTCACTGATTGCTGTTAATTCGAACGAATTGACTGGGGACTTCATTGCGGGTAGCGTAAATACCAATCCTGTAGTAATCCGAAGAATTATGGGGATGTTAAAAAAGGCAGGGTTAGTGGAAGTACGTCCTGGGGTAGGAGGCGCTTCTCTACTCAAAGCAACTGAGGAAATTACGCTTCTTGATGTTTATCAGGCTGTAAATGTAATCAAAGAAAACCAATTATTCCGTGTTCACGAAGAGCCGAATGAGCAATGCCTTGTCGGGCGGAACATTGAGTTGGTTCTCCAATCCGAATTGAATGAGGTTCAATCAGCTATGGAACACAGGTTGGCACAAACGACTTTGAGCCAACTTACAGCAAGATTCAAATAAATGAGAGCTCCTTTAAGAGCTTTTATTTTATAAACTAGTTGTAACTAATCAAGTTATAACAAAAAAAGAATTACAATAAAACATTTTTGGGAGGAAAAGAAAAATGAAAATCTTAGTCACAGGCGCGACAGGTAAATTGGGAACAAAAGTTGTAGAAACGTTATTGAAATCTATACCAGCGAGTCAACTGGCTGTCAGTGTTCGCAATCCAGAAAAAGCGGAAGGACTGCAAGCTCGGGGAGTAGAAGTTCGGCATGGAGATTTCGACCGCCCAGAAACATTGGATTCCGCCTTTGCCGGTATCGACCGGTTATTGATTATATCTACAGATGGGGACAATGAAACAAGAATTCGGCAGCACACGAATGCGATCGCAGCGGCTCAACGTGCGCAAGTTGGATTTATTGCATATACCAGTGCACCGAATGCAAGTGAAAGCAAGTGAAAGCAAGTTGTTCTTGGCTCTCGTACATCGTCTCACGGAAGAAGCCATCATCAAAACCGGCATTCCATACTCCTTCTTACGTAACAACTGGTATTTGGAGAACGAGATCGGGCAAATTCAAGGCGTGATGGCAGGTGCACCGTGGGTGACCTCTGCTGGATCTGGCAAGTCGGGTTGGGCATTGCGGCAAGATTACGCGGAGGCTATTGCAGCAGTATTGGCGGGAAATGGACACGAGAATACGATCTATGAGCTTTCGGGTAAACTGTTGACTCAAGAAGAACTAGCGTCTGCTCTTGGCACAGTATTAGGCAAGGAAGTACAAGTGCAACAGGTCGATGACGCCACTTATGCCGGCATCATGAAAGGCGTGGGTGTACCCGACTTCGCAATCCCTATTGTCGTAGGTATCCAGCAAGGCATTCGGGAAGGCACGCTGGAGATCGAAAGCAGCGACTTTGAAAAGCTGCTCGGTCGTCCAGTTACACCAATCAGAGAGGCACTGACTCAAATCGTTAACGGAATCTCTCAAGCCAAATAATTGAATTCAATTACGAAAGTAATTATCCAAATTTTCTGATATATATGGGTTATATACATTTTCGGTATGTGTTACTGGCGAACGTGGATGACCACGAGGGAGCACATATTTCATAAAGCCGTACGCCTGGGCAAAGTATTTAGTGATTTTCTGACTAAATACTTTTTATTTTTTAGGGGGGACTTAACTTTATGGACTATGTTCGGCAAACAAGAAACGTTGCAATTTTAATTTTTGATCAGGTAGAAGTATTGGATTTCACAGGTCCGTTCGAAGTATTTATTGCAGGATTCACAGTTGCCCGCCACCTGATATAATTGCTTAGCTATTAACGAATTGAGAGTAGTCGCACCCAAATCTGCTATTATACTGGAAGATGTTCGATATGTTGACAATGGTAAAATTATACTATCTGCTGGTGTGTCGGCAGGTATTGATATGTCCTTACTTGCTAATGGGAAATCAGAATATCAATTTTAGAAATGACCTCGTTTAATGTTTCCACAGGTACCTTACAGATAAACGTTGCCTGTCGAGATTGCCAATCGAGACTCTTCATTTGATCAGAAAGAATTGCACCTTCAATTGGCAAATCCTGCGGAATGATTACCTCAAATGGATACCCTTTGATCTTAGAGGTTACTGGGCATAGTAACGATAACCCAACCTTCCCATTGTATGATACTGGTGATATAACTAAGGCAGGTCTCTTCCCAGACTGTTCATTTCCCGAATGCGGAGTAAACTGTAACCACACCAAATCGCCACGCTCTGGTATATAATGCCCTACCATGACTCTCTACCTTCTGGTTGACCAGTTGGAACTTCAACATGAAGATTGTCCGGAGTTATTTGAGATAACAACTCATCTAACGATTTTGACTTGGGCTTTATAACAATGCAACCATCTTCAAGATCAAGATCGATTTCGGAGCCTTCCTCTAGACCAACTTTATATGCTATCGCCTTGGGGATTCGAATACCCAAGCTGTTCCCCCATTTTTGAACCTGCATCATACCACACCTTCCTATAATTGTATAAACAAAGTATATACATCCTAACAAGTGATTGTCAATTTAGATTGTATTGAGCCGTCAATTTGAAAAATAGCCAGTTGTGATAAAGCATTCTATATAAGAGGAAAGAGTTGTTTATATCATTTATAGGAATCGTTCATTAGCATATAACTCTACTCTATAAACATCCAAAATTAATCAATGGGTTATTAAAAAGTAAAGATCCGATTTTGCGTATTCACCCAAGCCAGTTCACCTTTAGGTAACCATCCGAGTAAAGTCCCCACACCTGCAAATTCGAATGTCCGTTCTTCGCGATTGTAGATCCAGATTTCATTGGAGTCGGACTGATATGCCGCTAATGTCCCATCTGGTGACCAAAAAATAGATGAGATTAAATAATAATCCCGATGATGTTCGTTAGCAAAGATATCTTCAATCATCTGATCCGTTATTTGTTCATCCTTGATGACAGACAGCTTCTTGTTGCGAATGTCAAACAAAGCCTTACCGTCAAGATTGCTTTCCTCGATACTTACCGGGAGGATGATGTGGGAATCATCCTCCCAACTGAGTGGATATACGAATAAAAATCCATCGGTGCTGCTAATGGAACTTTAATATATGATAAGATAGAAACCAGAAATTAAGCAGGTTGTGCTCAACCTGCTAATCGACGTGTTCTCCTTTACCGTCAACATAAGCTTAGACCTTTATTATTGGAGCCGCCGCCAAGAAGAATTATTCGCAATTTCATTCCTCCTTTTGAGTAATGGGAGCAGCGCTCCTTATTTCTTAATCCTAATCACCTTTTCTATAGCTTTCTTTAATGAAAAGCCCGCACGGTCCCAAGACAGATGAAGCGCGTCTCTCCTAGCTCTCTCCCCTTTCAACTTACATAGAAGAGGATTTTCATAGGCTTTCCTCATCTGCTTTCTCAAGCTTCCAATATCCGGTTCAGCCCACAACTGTCCCTTCTCCGCGAACAAATGGCGAAATTGGTGTGAAATGGAGGATTTACGATTCATACCGATAACAGGGGGGCGCAATTTATAATGAACTAGGAATGAATTATTACTTGTTAAGAAATCCATATGGCCGCCCCAACCGGTTGTTATTATGGGGACGCCGCTGGCCATCGATTCTAGAAACGGCAAGCCGACTCCTTCGCCACGCGTAGGAAGAACAAAGGCATGTCCCTTTGCATAAATACTTCTAAGAGACTTAGAATTTAAATATTGGGTAATGATCTGAATGGGGGCTGTACGCCTGTGAATGTTTAGATTAGCTTTATAGGCTTGTATTCGGTTGCGGATCCAATGTCCATTCTCATTACGTGCATATCCATTTGTTTTGATGATCAGCAGGATTAGGAGTAAACACCCGGGCATGGACGCCATGAGGAACGATGAATATGGGATTCTGATTCCGCTATTACGCATAGTCTGCTTGTCCTGAAGTGAGGGGACGCACACGGCATCCGCTTGATTAATCGGCCTACGCCACCGCTTAGGGATACAGGTCGTCTCCCAGACGGTGTTGATGATAATCGTCTTGAAATGCTTTCTTTCCTTTCTTATGTTAAGCGTAATGGGAGAATAATGATAAATTAACACCTTGCGCATCTTTGATCGGCTTCTCTCTGCTCCGACCACAGTATTCACCCCTTGCCGTCTCAACGCCCTAACGTACTCTCTGCTGGCAATTCCAATACCAGAGGCTAAGTTTGTAGGCCCTTTCCATACGACTCGATAGGAGGATGTCATTGGCTTTTCACTCCTGTTTCTCGAATATAGCCTTTTCGTTTATGGAATGAGATCGACCTGTACTTTCTCGATAGCGCCTTAATCCTCTTCGGTGTGAGCTGCCCAATGTCCTCATTTAGTGACCGCTAGTAAATAACTTACTCATATCCTATTTGGGGAAATTACGTA
>JBBDIY010000029.1:0-36223 GCA_040880185.1 Paenibacillaceae bacterium | reverse complement strand
GATGATTATCGACTTCCAATTAAACTTACTTGTTAGTCGCGACAGTTTAATTTACAGGATTCACGACAGTTTAATTTTTGTTAGTCACGACAGTTTAATTCCAGGAGCACTCGATAAGGATCGACTTCCATAAAACTCCCTTGTTAGTCACGACAGTTTAATTCCAGGAGGTGCAGAAGTGGCTTTACTTGTGATGATTTTTCGTAAGATGATTAAGAATAAGTGGCTGGAATTAAGCCTTCTGATGGGGCTTGTGCTTATCGTTGCAATGGTGAGCAGCATGCCGATCTATACGGATGCTATCCTCCAACGAATGCTAGTTAAAGAACTAGAGCAGAAGCAGATCACTTCCAATTTATATTCGGGTGGTTATACGGCAGGAGTAACATTCCCTGATGTACTGAGGGGAACCGTAACCATTCCTGAACGAATAGCCAGATTAGATAGAGCGATGAATCAGGCGAAGGATACAGGGTTCAATCTTCCCATTCACGAGTTCGTCATCGAACGTTATACACCCATGTTTAAGCTTATTCCTACGGATGTTACGAAAATTAACCCAGATGTCAAACGATTTGCGAATGTCGTCGGTTTATCACAATTAGAGGATAATATTCGGCTGGTGGATGGACGATTACCTGCAAAGGAACAGCCGGTCAATGGTGTTTATGAAGCTGTTATTGTGCCCAATGCCCAAATCAAACTGTCGATGGTCCTTAATGATGAGCTAGAATTTGAAGATGAGAAGCTGCTCAAACAGACCATTCGAGTCAAAGCCGTAGGAGTCATAGATAAAAAGGATGATGATTCACTATATTGGGGAAACAAGAGTATGAATTTTTATCAGCAATCTTTTATCATCCCCTTTGGAACCTTTGAGCGTGACTTTACGAATGATGGATTGGCACCGATTCGAGCATCGAATTGGTATTTCGCCTTGGATTATTCCAAGATGAAAGTTAGTAATATTGCTGACTATATCGGAACGAATAATTATATTAAGCAAAATTTGAGCGCAAATGCCTCGACGAATATTACGAAGGCAGAGGCCTTACCAACTTTAAGAGGATATGATGGACGTGAGCAGCAGCTAAGATTGTTATTGTGGTCGATGAATGTTCCTGTTCTGATCATGCTAGCTTTCTACTTATATATGGTTGCCAATCTCATTACGGACAGACAGAAAACGGAGATAGCAGTGTTGCGAAGTCGCGGAGCGAGCCGCTTACAGATTATGACCTCCTTCTTCATCGAGGGGATTATACTATCTTTAATTGCACTCGCCATCGGTCCTTATTTTGGATTAATGCTAACCAAGGCATTGGGAGCATCGAACGGCTTCCTGGAATTTGTTCAACGCTCATCGATGGATGCAACCTTGAATAAAGATGCTTACATGTATGGCATATATGCGTTAATAATTGGTTTGTTAATGATTATGGTGCCTGCCTTTATCGCTACTAAGGCAACCATTGTTGGTCACAAACAGCAATTAGCCCGTAAGATGAAGTTATCCTTTCTACACCGATATTATATGGACATTACCCTTATCGTGATTGCGGTTTATGGGTTGAAGTCCTTTAACCAACGAATCAAGGATTTGGCTGCAGCGGGGTTAGATTCTACGCAATTCAGTATTGATCCACTGCTATTCTTAGTTCCAGCCTTATTCATTCTTGGCTGTGGATTATTGGCATTGCGCTTATACCCATACCTGATCAGGTTCATTTATTGGGTTGGTCGCAAGTGGTGGTCCCCATCCTTGTATTCCACACTCATACAGGTAGGTAGATCGAGCACGCAATATCAGTTCCTCATGGTGTTCTTAGTGATGACACTAGCAACAGGCTTCTTTAGTGCCAGTGCTGCTAGAACGATGAATGAGAACAATCATGATAAGATTCTGTATCATAATGGGGCAGATATTGTTCTGAAAACCTATTGGCAGAACGATGCTCCGCCACCGTCTCCGCCGGGAGGTCCGCCTGCACCTACACCACTCACAGCTAAGCGTGTTCAGTATACAGAGCCACTAATCGATTCAGCATTGAATAGGCTTCCAGGTGTTGAGAATTATGCTAAGGTATTCATTAAGGAAGAGGCTTTCTACTCAACAGCTAACGCAGTAGTAGATACCCAGTTATATGGAATCGATACCGATGAGTTCGGGAGGACAGCTTGGTTTAAAGAGGGTATCCTTGATCATCACATTAATGATTATCTGAATTTGATTGCGACGGATTCCTCTGCCGTGCTTATATCACGCTCCATCGCAGATGAAGAGGGCTTGAAGCCAGGCGATCCAATCTCGATCGGTTGGGATATGGTAGAGCCAAGAAACTTTATTGTATATGGGATTATTGATTATTTTCCGACTTTCCAGCCTAATCCAACGAAGCCAGCAGATCCTTTACCCCATATGATTGTGGGGCATCTATCGACCATCAAGACATTGCTTGCTGTTGAACCTTACGAATATTGGTTTAAGCTGAAGCCAGATGCGAGTAGGGCGGATTTCGTTAAAGCGATCGAAGACGAGAAAATATATGTAACCGACTATCGAGATACGATCCAGCAAATTAATGATGCTAAGAGCGATCCTTTTCAATTAGCTGTTAATGGTGTAATGACATTAGGCTTTATTATCTCGATTATCATTAGCTTCTGTGGATTTCTCTTGTATTGGATTCTTACGCTCCAAGGTCGAATTCTACAGATTGGTATATTCAGAGCAATGGGGATTTCCTTCAGACAGCTCATTTATATGCTCGTAGCAGAGCAGGTGCTAACATCGGGAGCAGCACTCCTGATCGGATCTATAGATGGGAATTTGACGAGTCGATTATTCGTTCCGTTCTTCCAATTATCGTTTGACCCAACAACACAGGTTCCTCCATTCGAGGTTATATTCGATCCGAGGGATACGACGAGCTTATTCATCATCGTCATGGTTATGATTGCATCTGGATTAGCGATCCTAGCTTACTTATTGTCACGTATTAAAATTCATCAAGCTGTGAAACTAGGGGAGGATTGACCGATGATCCATTGTGATAATCTCGTCAAGATCTATAAGCTTGCTGATCTTGAAGTTGTAGCATTACAAGGTCTCGATCTTCATATCGAACCTGGGGAATTGTTAGCGATAATTGGCAACAGTGGGAGCGGTAAGTCCACCTTATTGAACATGTTAGGTGGACTAGATCGCCCCTCTGCTGGTAATCTTTTGGTAGATGGTAAAGATATGCTTAAATTCACAGAGAAAGATTTAGTGAAGTATAAACGTGAATCGGTCGGTTTCGTGTGGCAGAATAATGCGCGAAATCTCATTCCTTATTTGACGGCGCTTGAGAATGTGGAGCTACCCATTCTACTACAGGGGCGTAGAAAACGTGAACGTGCATTGGAATTGCTAGAGGCTGTAGGATTAAGCCACAGAACCCGTAATCGTCTGAGCGAGCTATCAGGGGGGGAACAACAGCGGGTGGCGATTGCAATTGCACTTGCTAATCGCCCGAAGCTGCTATTAGCCGATGAACCTACTGGTTCAGTTGATTCTGCCATGGCGGAGCAAATTCTTGATCTGTTCCGTGATTTAAATCGCAGTATGGGTCTCACTGTCGTTATTGTTACGCATGATCCGGAAGTAGCGCGTAAGGTGGATCGTGTTGTAGCAATCCGAGATGGGAAAACTTCATCAGAGTTTATTCGTCGGAAGTCGTATGCGGATGAGCTAGCAGAGCTCGAGCTTGGGATCATCTCCGAGGATGAAGAAACACATATCGAGTACGCTGTACTGGATAAAGCAGGTCGTTTGCAAATTCCAAGCAATTACTTGGAATCGATCGGGCTGAAGAACAAGAATAAAATTCAAGTATCATTAGAAGACGGTAGAATTATTCTAGTAGCACCGGAGGAGTCGATGTAGTGAGGTTTCAGTATATGGTGAATTTTCTCAAAGAGCAGGATCTGGCTAAGAGCGAGGCTGCAGCTGCAAGCAAGCAGGAAACTCCATGATGGTTTCCATGATGGTTCGAGTGATGAAGATGGCCATAAAACCCCTTGCGATCTTGATCATACTGGGACTTGTTTGGACAGCGTACATACAGTGGAAAATTTACTCTGCCGAGGATATGACTTTAGGCGTTGAACCAGCGGATGTGTGCATCGTGTTAGGAGCTGCACTCTGGAATGATAAACCTAGTCCGGCTTTGAGGGAACGCTTGGATGTTGCAGTTGAATTGTATGAGGAAGGACATTGTCATTATGTGATCGCAACAGGTGGGCTAGATAATAATGGCGCTACAATCTCAGAATCAGAAGGTATGATTCGTTATTTGGTGGATGAGGGCATCCCACAAACGAATATGCGATCTGAGTCTGAGGCGAGAAGCACCTATGAAAATTTATTGTTCAGTCGCACCATTATGGAGCAGGAAAAGTGGCACTCAGCCATTATTGTTACTCATTCTTATCACGGAGCACGTGCGCATGATATTGCCCAATTCCTCGATTATGAGCAGCCGAAGATGTCAGTGATGGATTCACAGGTTATGTTCATGCCTTACCACAAAGCTAGGGAAACACTTGCTTATACCAAATGGACTTTAGACAAGTGGTTGTTACGACACTGAGGTAAAACCCGAGTGAAGCATAAATTGGCGGAAGCCTCGCGTCCCCCGTTCATCGCGCTTATAAACACCTGCATCGATGAGAACCTCCATAAACTTATGGCCAACCTCTTGCTGCAGGATAAGCTCGACACGGTCTATTGTAAGTGTAGTGCCATAGTGGTTGATTAATTCATCAATCCATAAACCGTGTTTGTACAATGGATGAGAGGGGTCATCTGCGATTCCCCCTGCATATTTAGTAGCTCCGATTAGAATTTGCCCGATCTCGTGCAACTCCTGTTTTAACCTACCTGGCAGAACAGCCAAACCCATGACCTCGATTAATCCAATATTCTCATGCTTAATATGATGTAGACGTTGCTGCGGATGGAAGATGCCATCGGGACGCTGCTCATCTGTTCGATTATTCCGAAGAACCATATCCATTTCATATTCCCCCTGTTGATTGTAACGTGCAATAGGGGTAATGGTATTGTGAGGTATTGCTGTATTACCTTTGTTTGTATGAGCTGTAATCTCAAGCTTCAGATCACTATACCCAGTCCAAGCTTCGAGAATAT
The DNA here is from genome assembly GCA_040880185.1 of Paenibacillaceae bacterium. Taxonomy (GTDB): domain Bacteria; phylum Bacillota; class Bacilli; order Paenibacillales; family UBA4045; genus UBA4045. Next base: position 31,029 of record JBBDIY010000029.1, on the reverse strand, counting down.
GATCGGCTGCTGCAAGTAATTGCTGTTGATTGCTGCTTCGTAGGCGGATAACGGATAATGGCCACTTGATGATACTAGCACGGACTCCCGAGAACGATGAGTGACTGAACATTTGCTCATCGAGAGCAAGCTCCATGGGGAATGTATGCCGTCCAGCTTGAAAGTGATCATGATTTAAGATGGATCCACCCACAATAGGTAGGTCGGCATTCGAGCCGATAAAGTAATGTGGGAATTGCTCGACAAAGGCAATCAACCTTCGGAATGTCGAAGGTCCAATCTTCATCGGCACATGCTGGTTATTAATGACGATACTATGTTCATTGTAGTAAACGTATGGGGAATACTGAAAAAACCAAGACTGACCATCTATGGTAAGAGGAATAACCCGATGATTCTGCCTTGCAGGATGATTGAGCCTACCTGCATAGCCGACATTCTCCTCACATAATAAACATTCTGGATATTCGCTAACTGGTGCATTTTTCAGTAAGGCGATTTCCTGAGGAGTTTTCTCTGGTCGTGATAAATTCACTGTAATCTCCAGCAGACCGTAGTCGGTATCGGTTTGCCAATATTGGTTTTTCTGAATTCGATCCACTCGAATATAATTTGAAGCAATCGATTGGTGGTAGAAAAAATCTGTTGCTGATCTAATGGAATCCGTATGAGCTATCTGCCAGAATTTCTTGGAAGTCTCTGAAGCTCGAGGCATGAGTAAGCCCATAATCCGAGCATCCATGAGATCGCGATAGGTTGTATTGTTGTGCTCAAGCAATCCGCACTCCGCAGCATAATCGAGTATGTTCTCGAGAATAGGTACGACTGTATGTGGTAAGGGCTCAGTAACGGGAAGTATAGAAGGTTCAGACAATTGGAATAAATCGAGTAAAGCGTTGCGGGTAGGAATCACATCCAACTGTTCAATGAGTTCGTTCTCTAGGGCAAAGGTCAGTAGCATTTCTATTTCATATTGAATGTTGATATTGATGGTGATCACTCCTTTCTGGAAATTAAACTGTCGTGACTAACAAGGGAGTTTAATTGGAAGTCGATCCGTATCGAGTGTCCTTATAGCCATTCGGATGATTGCTATGCCAGTTCCAAGCGTCTTGAATGATAGTTTCCACGTTGTCCTTGCGAGGATTCCAGCCTAACTCCAACTTGATCTTATCGGATGAAGCGATGAGAACTGCGGGATCTCCTGCACGACGTTCAACCATTATGGCTGGAATCGGGTGGTTTGTAACTTTGCGGGCAACTTCAATCATCTCTAACACCGAGAACCCGCTCCCGCTTCCAAGGTTATAAACATCGCTTTCTCCGCCATCGCGTAATTTGTTCATGGCGAGTATATGCGCATCAGCCAAATCATCCACGTGGAGATAATCACGGATACAGGTTCCATCCTTGGTTGGGTAATCATCACCAAAGATCGAGATATACTCGCGTTGACCTAGCGGCACCTGCAGAATAAGAGGAATGAGATGAGTTTCAGGACTATGGTCCTCACCGATAGAGCCGCTCTCATGGGCTCCTGCTGCATTGAAGTAGCGAAGAGCAACATACTTGATTCCATAAGCTACATCGAACCAATGCATCATTCTCTCCATAGCCAGCTTCGTCTCTCCGTACGTATTCGTAGGTGATTTTCGATCCGTTTCAACAATTGGAACCTGCTCAGGCTCCCCGTAAGTAGCTGCAGTTGATGAGAAAACAATTTTCTTCACACCATATCGATTCATCTGCTCTAGTAAACAAAGGTTACCATATACATTGTTATGATAGTATTCGAAAGGTTCCTTCATACTCACGCCGACGAGTGAACTAGCCGCAAAGTGAATAACACCTTCGATCTTATTCTCGGTGAACACCTGATCCATAATGACACGATCACGGATATCTCCTACATAAAACTTGCCACCAAGTATCGCTTTTTGATGACCTTGCTGCAGATTATCAACGATTACGACATCTTCGTCATTGGCTAATAATTGGGCAACGCAGTGTGAACCGATATATCCAGCGCCTCCTGTAACTAGAATAGTCATATTGAATAAACCTCCTTAACTCCATCGCCGATATCACATACATAGAATGCGGGAATTAGACCCGTATTGTCCGTGTATTGCGCGCCAACCTGCTTGATAAAATTCTCGATATGATCTTCGTGTACAAGGGATACCGTACATCCCCCAAAACCTGCACCCGTCATACGTGAGCCAAGCACACCTGGAGCTTGGAGTGCAGCATCGACCATACTATCTAACTCAATGCCTGTTACCTCGTACAAGTGCTGTAATGAACGATGGGAGGCAATCATCAATTGACCGAATGCTGGAAGATCATCGTTCTCCAGAACGGTGATCGATTGAAGCACACGATCGATTTCTTCCAAAACGTGTCTTGCACGTTTACGTATGGTCTCATCCGGAATCAGATGCTCATACGCATTGTATTGTTCAAGTGTGATTTGCCCTAATAAAGTCATGTCAGGGAATTGAACTTGCAGGTATTGAACCGCTTGTTCGCATTGTGAACGGCGCGTATTATATTCGGATTCTACTAATCCACGACGCTTATTCGTATTGCCAATTACAATTTTGTAATTACCGCTACGGAAAGGAACATGCCTGAATTCAAGAGTGTCACACATGAGTAAGATCGCATGATCCTTCTTCCCATTAGCCACAGCGAATTGATCCATAATCCCACAATTAACGCCGATAAATTTATTCTCTGCTTCTTGGGCGATGAGGGAGAGCTTAACGGTATCAATCGGATGACCCTCCATACAGAGTAGTCCGAAACCCGTAACGACTTCAATGGAAGCCGATGAAGATAATCCTGAACCATTCGGAATTTCACCACTGAACAGAATATCGTAACCGTGAGTGGAGTAACCATGCTGTTCAAGGTAATAAACAACAGCTTTCGGGTAGTTCATCCAGTCATCCTCTTGGATATATTGCAGCTTGTCCAGATCGATGATGTTGGATAATTCAAAGTTCATCGAGGCTAATCCAAGCTTGCGATCATCCCGCTTACGAATGAGCATGGTCGTTCCGAATGTTAATGCAGCCGGGAATACGTACCCACCATTGTAATCAGTATGCTCACCAATTAGATTCACTCGTCCGGGCGCATGGAAGATACGAATGTCTTCTTCTATTCCACCGTAGGATTGAATAAATTGACGCTTTAATTCGTTGATTTCATTCATAATAAGAATTCTCCTTCAAGTTTGATTAAGCAGTATTAATGATATCAGTATACGCCAAGGGGATTCATTCTTATATGGATTCATGCGATTTTCACATGGATAAATGTGATATTTTTTATGATAATTAAGTTTATTCTGGTATAGTTATAGTTGAGGTTGTAGACAATGAATTGAGGTGAAGCATAAAGCTATGCATATCGTTGAAACCTATGATGTTGTTTCGAATCCACATCAAGAGGATGCTGATCTACATATTCTATTCGCCGGTCAAAGTCAGACTCGTGCCGGTCATCAGGTTGGACCTAAAGTGTTCGATTATTACTTGATACATCATGTCCTAGCGGGACAAGGGACATTCACGACGGGAGAACGTACCTATGAGCTAACGAAGGGAGATAGCTTTATTATTGAACCCGGTCATCTTATCGAGTATAAAGCGGATTACACGAACCCATGGCATTATGATTGGATCGCCGTAAAGGGTAAGAAGTTTCAAGCTTTGGTGAGTCAAGCAGGGATATCGCTGTCGTCCCCGATCGTTCATGCTGTTAACAACAATCATGCCAAATGGCTCGAGAAAATTAAGAGCACCTTCAAGAGTAGAGACAGCAGTGGCGGTTTACGTGCATGTGGTTATTTGTACTTATTATTGTCAGATTTCCAGCAGGTAGTACACCCCGAACGATTGAAGGAATCAGAAGCGCCAACAACCATCGAACGTCATGTGAAGCAAGTGGCCCAACAGCTGACCACCCAATACACGGAACCGATATCCATTGAGAGCATTGCCCAATCCTATGGCTATAACCGAGCTTATTTCTCCAAGATGTTCAAGGTGTACAATCACGTATCTCCCGTCACATTCTTATTGAATTTACGGATTAGTAAAGCACGACAATTGCTTCGAGAACGGCTTGAGCTTACGATCGAACAAATTGCTTATTCTGTAGGATTTAATGACCCTCTATATTTCTCAAAACAATTCAAAAGATTTTATCAGCTATCTCCAAGCGAATATCGCAGGTCATTGACCCATCTGTTAACGAAATAGTTTCGATATATGTGTATAAATAATATATAGTTATTCTTTCACGTTTGTTTCGCAGTCAGTTATGGTAGACTTTAGAGCATAAATAGTGAATGAAGAGAAGGTGCTTATGTATGATTGAAACTCACATTGTGGATGAACGAATACAGGAACGAGCCGTGTTGGTAGGACTTTTCGGCGGGCGTAATGAAGCTGTTGGTTCTCTGGATGAACTAGCTCGTCTAGCTGATACAGCTGGCGTTGTCGTACTTAGTACAATCACTCAGAAGATGGAGAAGCCGGATTCACGTACGTATATTGGCAAAGGTAAGGTTGAAGAGGTTAAAGCGGAATTGGAGCTATTAGGTGGAAACTCGGTTATCTTCGATCATGAGTTATCAGGTGCGCAGGTGCGCAATCTGGAGGAAGCATTAGATGCCAAAATCATTGATCGTACACAGCTTATTCTTGATATATTCGCTGGTCGTGCAAGAACGCGTGAAGGTATTCTTCAAGTAGAGCTTGCACAGCTGAGCTACCTGCTACCGAGATTATCGGGTCAAGGTAAGAACTTGTCGCGATTAGGTGGGGGAATTGGGACGAGAGGTCCCGGTGAATCCAAGCTGGAGACGGATCGTCGTCACATTCGTGGGCGAATTGATGAATTGAAAAAACAATTGTCAGAGGTTATTCGACATCGTACGCTGCAGCGTGAACGTCGCAAGAAGACAGGTGTGTTCCAAGTCGCATTAGTTGGCTATACGAATGCTGGGAAATCGACGCTGCTACGAGAGCTAACGAAAGCCGATGTATTCGTGGAAGATAAGTTATTCGCCACGTTGGATCCGATATCACGTTCACTAGTGCTACCCGGTGGTAAGGAAATCGTCGTCATTGACACGGTTGGATTCATCCAGAACCTGCCCCATGATCTCGTTGCTGCATTCCGCTCCACACTAGAGGAAGTGAATGAGGCGGACTTGCTGCTTCACGTCGTCGATAGTTCTTCAGAGCTGCGTGCGGAGCAGATGAAGGTTGTCGAACAAGTTCTGAATGAATTAGGTACGAATGATAAAGAGAAATTAACCGTGTATAACAAAATAGATCAATGCCCCGCCGCAGAGGCTGGATTAATTCCTCAGCAGGGCGACAGCATCCGAATTTCTGCATTCCGTGAGGCGGATGTAGAGCGAGTAAAATTGGCCATCGAAGAGCGAGCCGTAGGTAATCACATTAGCTATCGTATCCCCGTAGAACGTGGAGACTTAATAGCTCTTGTATACCGAGTTGGTGAAGTATTAGATCGTGAAGTAGAGGAAGCGCATTTGATCTTCCACGTTCGTGCAGATCAGAAGCAAGGGCAAGCCGTTAGTAGTAAATTGGCTGTATATGAAATTGATGAGGCTGAGAGTAGGGTTGGTCAACATTGAAGCTTACGAATGAAAGCGAAGTTATGATTAATCAGATTGAGCTGCAGATTGCTGAGCAGCATCGAGCCATAGATAAACGGATTGATCATAACCAGTGGAAGATTATCGAGGCATTCCAGAAGCATCGGGTGAGCGATTTCCATTTTGCAGGGTCAACGGGTTATGGATATAACGATACGGGCAGAGAAACACTTGATCTAGTTTATGCAGATGTATTCAGGGCTGAAGCCGGATTCGTCCGACCTCACTTTGCCTCGGGTACTCATACGATTTCTACCGCACTATTCGGAGTGCTGAGACCAGGGGATAAGCTGCTATTCATTACGGGGAAACCTTATGATACTTTACATAAAGTGATTGGAAAGCCCGGAGATGATACGGGATCTTTGCACGAATGGGGCATCGAGTATGACGTGGCTGATTTATTAGCTGACGGAACCGTAAACTGGGACGAAGTAGAACAGAAATTGACGCCGAATACGAAGGTTATCGGAATCCAACGTTCACGAGGTTATGCTTGGCGCAAATCGTTTCATGTCGATGAAATTGGTGAGATGATCAAGCGGGTTAAGCAGATTAAGCCCGATGTTATCGTGTTTGTTGACAATTGTTATGGTGAATTCACAGAAGATAAGGAGCCTACAGAGGTCGGGGCTGATCTTGTTGTCGGTTCGTTAATTAAGAATCCCGGGGGTGGCTTGGCTTCTTCAGGTGGTTATATTGTTGGAAAAAAACGTTATGTAGAATTAGCGGCTCATCGATTAATCGCTCCTGGTATTGGACTAGATGTAGGTGCTATGTTAGGAACGATGAGAGCGCTGTTCCAAGGGTTTTATATGGCGCCACACGCTGTAGGACAGGCTTTGAAGGGGGCGGTATTCGCAGCGGCAGTATTCGAGTATCTTGGATATGATACGAATCCGGGATGGAGGGAAGCGCGTTCCGACATCATCCAAGCGATTCGCTTTGCTAAAGAACATCAGCTTATCGATTTTGTTCAGGGCATCCAGATGGCTTCCGCTGTAGATGCACATGTTGTTCCAGTGCCTTGGGATATGCCAGGTTATGAGCATCCCGTTATTATGGCTGCAGGTACCTTCATGCAGGGCGGAAGCTTAGAATTGTCGGCGGATGCTCCAATTCGCGAACCCTTCATTGCTTATATGCAAGGTGGGTTAACGTATTCACATGCTAAATTAGGGGTGCTCAGAGCGTTGGAGAAATTGGGCGAGAGAATTTTCCGTCATTAAACCTAACATGCCTTGACATGTTTTTGTAGAGCGAGTACAATTCATATATAACATGTTAAGTGGAAGGTTGATGGGCCATGAGTAACGAAATTCGTAGGAATATGGCACTTTTCCCCATTGGTATTGTGATGAAATTAACTGACTTAACGGCAAGACAAATTCGTTATTATGAGCAACACGAATTAATCGTGCCCGCTAGAACCGCTGGGAATCAACGGTTATTCTCTTTCAATGATGTTGAGCGATTGCTCGAGATTAAAGCATTGATCGAGAAGGGCGTCAATATTGCTGGGATCAAGCAAGTGATCAATCCGGTGAATAAAGACTCTGAGGATGCGACCATCTACAACGAACAAACAGAATCTAAGCGTAGAGAGCTATCTGAATCACAGCTCCACAAGCTGCTTAAGCGCCAGTTACTGACAGAGCGTCGGCCTAACTCGGTGTCACTCATTCAAGGTGAGCTCGCCCGCTTTTTTCAGAATCATTAAACTTTGAGTCACCAACATCTGATTTACGAATACACCAGATAACTCTGGCATCCCCACACTATGTGTGGTCTGAAACAAACAACCTCGCTAATCGCCGGTGTTTATTTCACGGATAGGCTACAAATCAACATCCCCACTAGTCACCAATATCTGATTTACGAATGAGGAGGAGAATCTATTGAGTTTTACTCGAGAAGACATTATGCGTAACGCGAATGAACAGAATGTTAGATTTATCCGTTTACAGTTTACTGACTTGCTAGGCTCCATTAAGAATGTAGAGATACCTATTAGCCAATTGGAGAAAGCACTAGATAACAAAATGATGTTCGATGGATCATCAATCGAGGGTTATGTTCGTATTGAAGAAAGTGATATGTATTTATATCCTGATTTGAACACATGGGTTGTATTCCCTTGGGTTACACAGGACCGTGTTGCTCGATTAATTTGTGATATTTATATGCCTGATGGTACACCGTTTGCTGGAGACCCACGTGGTATATTGAAGCGTGCTTTGAAGAAAGCTGAATCTATGGGATACACAGCGATGAATGTTGGTCCTGAACCAGAGTTCTTCTTATTCAGAACGGATGAGAAGGGTAACCCCACGATGGAATTGAACGATCAAGGTGGTTATTTCGACTTAGCTCCAATGGATCTAGGTGAGAATTGTCGTCGTGAAATCGTACTTACTCTAGAAGAGATGGATTTTGAAATTGAAGCTTCTCATCATGAGGTAGCTCCAGGTCAGCACGAGATCGATTTCAAATATGCTGATGCCATTAAAGCAGCAGATCAAATTCAAACCTTCAAACTTGTAGTTAAGACGGTTGCTCGTCAACATGGGCTTCATGCCACATTCATGCCTAAGCCATTATTCGGTATGAATGGATCGGGGATGCATTGTCATCAATCGTTGTTCATTGGCAATGAGAATGCTTTCTATGACGAAAGTGATAAGCTTGGACTTAGTGTAGTTGCCCGTCAATACATGGCAGGTATTCTCAAGCACGCTCGAGGATTCGCTGCTATTACGAACCCAACAGTAAATTCTTTCAAACGTCTAGTTCCTGGTTACGAAGCACCTTGTTATGTGGCTTGGTCAGCTAGCAATCGTAGTCCGATGATTCGGATTCCTGCTTCACGTGGTTTAAGTACTCGTATTGAAGTACGTAATCCTGATCCAGCAGCTAATCCGTATCTGGCTCTTGCAGTTATGTTAAGCGCAGGTCTTGATGGTATTGAGAACAAATACCCGTTACCAGATCCAACAGATCGTAATATATATGTTATGTCCGAGGAAGAACGGATTGAAGAAGGAATACCAAGTTTACCTGCAAATCTGAAGGATGCATTGGATGAATTAATCGGTGATGAAGTTGTATGTGATACACTAGGAGATCATGCATTATCTCACTTCTATGAATTGAAGGAAATTGAGTGGGACATGTACCGTACACAAGTCCACCAATGGGAACGCGATCAATACATGACTTTATTCTAGAATATGCAAACTCAAACAAAACCCCTTCGAAATCTCGAAGGGGTTTTGTTTGAGTTTGCATAAATTAGGATAACTTATTGCAGGTGTCCTAGACAAAACGAGTCGAATAGAGCGTCCTTGACGCTCTACAGCAACCGCCCTCGGTGAAATGGGCAGAATAGAGCGTCCTCGACGCTCTATAGCAACCGCCCTCGGTGAAATGGGCAGAATAGAGCGTCCTCGACGCTCTATAGCAACCGCCCTCGGTGAAATGGGCAGAATAGAGCGTCCTCGACGCTCTGCAGCAACCGCCCTCGTTGAAACGAGTCGAATAGAGCGTCCTCGACGCTCTATAGCAACCGCCCTCGGCGAAATAGGGCTGAATAATCACTGTCATACTTGTTCAAATTTTATTTAGATCAAATAGTATGAAGATTTCTCCTCAAGAGCGTATTTGTGACAGCGTTGTTTGCTAGAATCAACGGGTTTTATCAAATGTTTAGTCATTAAACTCCGAAGCACACGTCGGCTTGCCTCAGGTCCCCACTGCAAACAGTAACATGCATCCTTCAATCGAAGAGGGCGATTTAATCGTAATGCATAGCGGAGAAGTTCTCGTTCGGATACCGATAGTTCCTCAATTGCTAACCCAGAATTACTGGAAAATCGGCCAAGCAGCTCATACATATATCTCCGACAAGCCTCTGCACGTTTATCTAACTCATCCCATGTGAAGGGCACATATTTGTAGCCATACATTAATATGGTTCGTATGCGCATTCGCTCGAAAGTAAATCGATCCCTTGTGATATTCTCAGCGTGGACTACAAATCCTTCACTCTCAAATGCGAATCCCAGCGGTTCGTAGAACACATCAATATAGATCCGAACGCCTGTTGTACTTACTAACTCATACTCCAAATGTATTCCATCGAACGATTTCAGTACCGGCCAAACGACTTCTTTCAGTAATTTCTTCTCACCAGTTAAATCCTTCTGTAATAACTCCTGCCGAACTCCCTTAGCTGAACGACGTTGTGATTGCAAAAATTTCTCAAACTCCTGCTCAAACATTACAATTCCCCCTCGATCATATATTGCAACATATCCCAGCTCTAGACATAAATTCGAGTTAATCCTCCTACACCCTAAGTTCATTCTCTATTAAAATGTTCTAACTAGTTTCATAGAAACATACATCTAGATAGCAGATAAAAAAACAAACGCCGCTTGCTCCGTAATGGAGGCAAACGGCGTGTGACCCACGCAGCCACTATCACATCTGGGCGATATTTTCGGATGGCATCCCGTGCGGCGATCCGCTGGACGTGTGCGCCATAGCTGATCGGCTTTTGATGGGCTGATTCATAAGCTTCCTTAACATCGGCCCACATTTGCATATAATTGTCCGTGCCTACGATCCCGAGCGCCTTACAAAGTGTGCCGCTTCCTGATCCGATCTCAATGGCAGGGCTCTGGCCGATTTCTTCTTTTATAAAGAACACCAACTCCACGGTTGGGATGAGATAGTAGCCGTGCTGCACACAAAATTGCGAGATTGCAGATTGCGGAATGTCTTTTAGTTTATGGTACGGCAGTACGTTCAGCGTACCATCCTCCGTAATCAGCAATTCCTCCAAGTACGTGATATCAGTCATTCTCAACATATGAGCGCCGTTCATCATTTTCATTTCTCAATCACCTCGCTTCCTTCACTCCTATGTAGCACCCTAAGATGGATAGTGGATCTTGGTCATCTCTTGGAAGAAAACTATCTAGAAGACGTGAATAAAACCGCCAATGAAAAAACCTCCTGATGATGGCTGGAGGGATACCAGCCGAAACTGGCACATCGCCGGTCGCGGATATCCGCCACGAGGGAGTTATGCATGGCTCCCCTTTACATACATTACTTTGAAAATCGAATAGATACGGGAGGGAATTAGCCTGCGTACCTATTTTGAAGCTCGGCTCCAGAAGGCAGGACCACACATTAACGCAGCGTTTTTAACGTGGACCCATGTATTATGCCAGGACAACGATCTGGAAATGGCCGATGAAAAGATTGCGGAAATCGTAGCACTCGTGGAGGCGTACAAGGCGGCGATCGACAAAGCTAGTTAAACACCAGCTTTAAAAGGAGGAAGGCTTTTTCCAAGTCTTGATCACTTTTATCGCTTAAAATCTCGACGATATGCATAATCTTTGGGTTCTTCTCTGAAAAGTTCTCATACCCAAAAAGCTCGCCGAATTCCACCTTCAAAGCATGGGCAATCTTTTCAAGCGTGAGCAGGGTTACGTTTTGTTCCCCACGTTCCACGTAACCAATATAGGGGTGCTGGGTATCGATCATTTCAGCGAGTTGCTCTTGGGTCCATCCTCTTGATTTACGGATCGCCCTGATTTTTGCACCCACGAGCTTTAATATTGAAATTTTATCCATTTTTTGTCACTCTCCCATACAATTGTAGACTGGTTACCGAATTAAAATAAGTGCGATATAGATTCGGTTAAAATTAAATTTGAATTTATCAGTTCGATTTGTTATAGTAAATTCATTATAGTATGACTTTATATGGGGTAAGTTATTCATAATGACTGGTTTGGCAAATTTTAATGTCTCTTATATTTCGATCACATTCGGATTGTTTTTTGTCGCAATGACGTTATGCATAGTGCTGGAAATCAGACACAGAAAGATCGCTCAAGAAAGAAGAAAATTCCCGCCAGCAATAAGCTGGAGGGACGATAAAAAGTGGCTGATTGAAGGGGGAGAAAGAATAATGGAGTCCTTGTCGAATGAGGATCTATTGGAAACCTACGGTCTTGCTCTGGAGCTTAATTTGGAATAAGCGTTTATTCGGATGTTATTACAAGAAATAGATCGACGAGGATTGGAAAAAAGATAGATAAAAGTGTGATATAGATTCGGTTAAAATTAAATTTGAATTTATCAATTCAATCTGCTATAGTTCAATAAAGGTTGAACTTTCATAATTGAAAAAATCGCTTCATTTATGATGTATACCTTTATGATGTATACCTTTTTTTTGCTAATCTATTAAGTGCTTACCATGTAATAAGAGAAAGTGGGTGATGCTTAAAGTCAAACTAGTTAAAGGCTTGGAAGCTTTTGATTGCGGAAGTAATTGTATCTTAGAAGGGTGAGGCCTATTCGAGAGGCTATACAAACTTAAGGAGGAGTGATTGGTGCAAAAAGCTAAGGCTCAGGGAAAAGATAACATTGACAAGTGGTGGCTTTCCAGGTCGTGGAGACAAATTCAAACGAACCTGAGTGAGATCGATATGGTTGATATGAATGCGGAACGATTTGTTGCTGACCTGCAGGAATTCAAGGCAACATCAGTTTTTGTCAATGCTGCGGGTATTATCGCTAGCTACCCTACACAATTACCCTATCATTTTCAAAGTCCATTTCTCCAGGGTGACAGTTTGGAAGATATCATAACTGCTTGCCACAAAGCGGACATCACAGTAATTGCTAGGACGGACTTTTCGAAAATTCGCAGGCCGATTTATGAGGAGCATCCAGAGTGGGCCTATGTCAGCCCTGATGGAAAGATTGTCGATTACAATGGCGATGTTCATGTGTGTATCAATGGTGATTATCAGCAGGTCTATGCACAGGAGATTATCAAAGAGCTTTTGACTACGTTAGATTTTGATGGCATTTTCTTCAATATGGGTGGGTTCCAAGTTAAAGATTACAGCTATAATTATTTTGGCATTTGCCATTGTAATGCGTGTAAAACGAAATTTTCGGCCCGCTTTGGACTCGATTTGCCGAAGGCTGAGGATATGAATGATCCCGTTTTTAGAAAGTATGTGACTTTTAAAAGGGAAGTTATGAAAGCACATGACAAAAAGATTCATGACTTGGTGCAAAATATTCGGCCGAATATCCTGATTTCCAACAATAGAACTCAGGGCGCTGCCTATAGACAGGAATCCAATACAGAGATCGGGCGACCTCTGCCTCACTGGCAGTACAGTGCATCGGACAACACCAAATATGTGGTCAGCTCTTATGCACCTATGGTTTCTCTCAATACGACGGTTGATTTTATAGGCTTCCCTTACCGGCATGTTGCCGTCTCACCCTATCAGCAAGCTTTCCGACTGACGCAAAACCTTGCGAATGGCGGTGGACTGGATTTCTATCTGATGGGACGCATGGATAATCGGGAAGATAAATCGGGTTTCGAAAGCGTTAAAAATGTATTCCTGTATCATGCTGAGCATGAAGACGAATACGCAAATCTTACATCGAAAGCAACGATCGGATTAATCAACGGATTACAAGCTCATCAAGAGGAATTTAGAGGCTGGTTCCGCTTCCTCGCCGAAAGCCATTATGTGTTCGACACGCTCATGGCTGATGTGGCGGCACAATTGTCATGGGAGAAATACAAGGCGATCATTGTGCCTGACTTTCAGCCAATCAGCGATGAATTGGCCAAAAAACTGGATGAATTCGCTTTGAACGGTGGCACAGTGATCTCCGTTTCACGTGGTGGCTTCTGCGGTGACGACTACGAGCTTCGTTCAGAGCCTGCCCTACAGTGTCTGGGTGTGAACAAGTTCACGCTTGTTCGATCGGATTCGACCTCCTCGTATTTGCAGTTGGATCACAAGGAGTTGTTCCCCCGGTTCCCGGTAACGGATTTACTGTATGTGCACGGAAATTATGTGTTTGCCGAATATAATGAGAATGTGGAGAAATACTTCTCGCTTATTCCGCCTCATCATTTCGGCCCGCCGGAGCGCTGCTACTATACGCAGATCACAAGCAATCCCGGATTTACGGTGCATGCATATGGGAAAGGTAAAGGCATCTACATACCATGGGAGCCGGGTGCCTTGTACTACCGTGAAGGGTACACCAATACAATTGACTTCATATCGGATCTGCTGCAGCATGTCGCAGGACTTACTCCAGTAGGAGGCAATCTATCCCCGATGGTGGAGGCAACTGTGTTTGAGAAGAAGGATGGAAGCTCACAACTGCTGCAGCTGGTCAACGGCTCCGGTCACTTCGGCGTCTCATTCTTTGCCCCGTTGTCGATCTCGGATATTGAAGTATCCATACCGTTTACTAACCCACCAATTGCCGTCAAGAGTCTGGTAACTGGGCAAGCTTATGACTACAGCTTTCAGGATGGCACACTAACGATCCAGATCCCAAGGCTTGAATTATTTGAGGCTGTAAAAATTTCCATTTAATCTTTTGGTGAAATCACAAGAGGAGGATATACAAATGAGTCTAATTAAAAATAAATGGTTAACTTTCGGATTGGCCATCGTTCTTTGTCTAATGGCCGTTGCGGGATGTACAAATAACGGATCACAGCCACCGTCGGAGACTCCGGACACGACAACTCCGGACACGACAGCTCCGGATTCAACTGTGGATGCACCGCTAGAGCCGACACCGATTCAAATGATGGTGATGACCTTGCAGGATCCGCCTAGCATGTCGAATGAATATTATACGGAACTGCAGAAAATGACCAACACGAAGCTGGATATTATCTGGGTCCCTGATGCGGATTACAATACGCGCTTCGACTTGGTTATGGCTTCCGGCGACATTCCGGAGGTAGTTGTACAAGGGGATTATCAGCGTCCAACCTTGGTTCAAGGGATAAATAACGGCGCGTTCTGGGATTTGACGGAATTCCTTGGCGATTTCTCCAAATATCCAAATCTGAAGAACAATTCCACTCCGGGGTCATGGAAGTACGCGACCTATAACGGCAAAGTTATGGGGATTCCGAGATCAAGAGGCTTTATCGATCTCGGTATATTTATGCGTAAGGATTGGTTGGAGGAGCTGAACATTCCGGTACCTAAAACGGTAGATGAGTTTACAGATGCATTAAGGAAGATTGTAGCGGCGAAGCCGGGTGTGATCGGAACGCTCGATCAACCGATTACCAACGGAGATTCCATGTGGGCATCCTTTGGTGTATTCGAACCGACGTACAACAGTGAAGGCGGTATGATCCGTGATTTCTTGACTCCTCAGTACGAGGAGCTTGTCGAATGGTTCAAGATGATTTATGCGGAAGGTCTGATGCCGCAAGAATTTACGGCGCTTAATACGCCGGCCCGATTGGATTTGCTACAGACGGGCAGAGCGGCAGCATACCAGCAATCCAGCTACCGTACGATCGGCAGCACAGCTATTCTCAAGAAAACGGATCCCAAAGGCGAGCTGATGGTCATTCCTCCGCTAGTCGGTCCTAAAGGACATATCGGAGCTACTTTGGATGCAGGTACGCGGGGCGCCTTTTATATCAGCAGCAAGGTGCCGAAGGAAAAGGTGCCGGACATTCTGGCATACTTTGAAAAAACGATAAGTGAAGAAGTTACCTATTTATCCTATCACGGTAAAGAAGGCGTACATCATACGCTCGTAGATGGTGAGCCTGTATTGAATGATTTGGGCAAGGAACAAATTCAGGTAACGGCTTTGAATCCGGTAGCCCCGGCATTTTCAAAATGGGCTAAGGTGCATGCGCCGAGCGGGACCAAGGAGCAGAATAAGGCGAAGGAAATTGAAATGGCGCCGTTTGAAGAGCATGGCAAGGTGAGTCCGTTCAGATGGGTCGTCTCCAATACATGGAACGACACTTGGCCGGAATATGATGCCACATTCCAAAGCAATGTTGTCAAGACGGTGATTGGCCAAATGAGCATGGAGGACCTAAAGAAGTATTTGGAAGGCTTGCGCAATGACCCGAAGCTGAAACAAGCCTTTAAGGAGTATGCTGAGGATTACAAAGCGAGAAACTGATCGTCTTAAGCTAATTGGTCATGAGTTGAATGGGGGCAGCCCTCATTCAACTCATCCCCTTGGTTCAGCCTAGATACAAGCAGAGAGGAGGGAGTACAGTAATGAATACAACAGAGACTGTCTTAAAAGAGCAGAGGCGATATGGCAGGCATACCAGTTTATGGGCAAAACTAGCCAAGCATCGATACACGTATTTGCTTGTATTACCAGGTTTCTTATACTTTGTCATTTTTAAGTTCGGTCCCATGTGGGGGCTGCTTCTTGCTTTTCAAGACTATAATCCATACAAGGGTATTTTTGGCAGCGAATGGGTAGGGTTAGCAAATTATATAGATATGTTTCAAAGTCAATTTTTTTATATCATGTTGCGCAATACTCTATTAATAAATATATTAAATATCATCTTTTTCTTCCCTGTTCCTATAGTTTTAGCCATCATGCTAAATGAGGTCAGGCATGATGTTTTTAAAAAGATCAATCAAACCATAATATATTTACCGCATTTTTTATCATGGGTAGTTGTGGCAAGTATGACTGTTTTTATGCTCTCTGTGGATTTGGGTTTGGTGAATAAATTAATAGTTGGGTTTGGATTAAAGCCCATTTCATTTTTGACAAATTCCAATTATTTTTGGGGATTACTAACCGTGCAAAATATATGGAAGGATGCAGGATGGGGAACGATTATATTTTTGGCAGCCATTGCTGGTGTTGACCCTCAACGATATGAGGCAGCAGTCATCGATGGAGCGAATCGCTGGAGACAAATATACCATATTACACTTCCGGCTATTCGGCCTACGATCATCATCTTACTGATCCTGCGTATGGGAAATATGATTGATGTGGGCTTTGAACAAGTTTTATTAATGATGAACCCGTTGGTTATCAATGTTGCCGAAGTTTTTGATACTTATGCTTTTAACCAAGGCGTGTTGAGAGGACGTCTTAGTATCGGGGTTACAGTTGGGATGTTTAAAGGGATCGTTGGTTTGATTTTGATAATCTCAGCTAATTCCCTTGCCAAAAAAATGGGTAACGAGGGACTCTACTAACAGAAGGAGCTGGAAAGGAGTGTTCATCATATGAGTTTTGTTCAACGGAATAATCGTTTGGCATTAGGCGATTGGATCAACTATGCAGTATTGCTGATGATTTCTATCGTTAGTGTATTCCCCTTTACATACATGTTCAGCGTATCCTTTACAGATCCATCTGTTTATGTGCCCTTGAAATTTTATTTATTTCCGGAAAAATGGTCCCTTGATGCGTACTCCTACATTTTATCAAATGACAGCTTTCTAAACGCTCTTAAGAGTACATTGTTTATTACTGTTGCAGGTACGATTTTAAATTTAATTTTCACCTTCAGTATGGCCTATGGTTTAACCAAGAAGAATTTGCCTGCCCGCGGCTTTATTATGACTTGTGTCATCTTTACCTTGGTATTTAGCGCCGGATTGGTGCCGAACTATTTGCTTGTCAAGGAATTCGGATTAATCAATTCGTATTGGGCATTAATCTGGCCTAATCTGACCAATGCCTGGAGTATAATCGTGGTCAAAAGCTTCATGGATTCTTTGCCGGAGGAGCTGGAGGAATCGGCTAGAATTGACGGCTGCAATGAGTTGGGCGTGTTTTTTAGAATCATCATCCCGCTCTCCAAGCCTGCACTCGCGGCTTTCACTTTATTTTTTGCGGTTGCCCACTGGAATACGTATTTTAATGCATTGGTCTATTTAACAGACCACACTAAGTGGACGCTCCAGCTTCTTGTGAAATCGTTAGTCATGGATGCCGGAGCGATGGGGGGAACTGGAGAACCGATAGGCGAGGATGGTGAGTTGCCGTTGGAAACGATTCGTATGGCTGCCATTATGATGGCTATTGCCCCTATATTATTGATGTACCCGTTCCTGCAAAAATATTTTGCGAAAGGTGTAATGTTAGGCTCTGTGAAGGGTTAAACCATCTGTTATTGTGGGGGTAATTATGCAACGTGCCAAAGGGAAAGGAAAAGATAACGTGGACAAGTGGTGGATTTCCAGGCCCTTGAGACAAATTCAGACGAATTTGCGCGAAATCGATATGCTGGACATTGACGCGCAGCAGGTTGTCGCCGATTTGCAGGCTTTCAAGGCTACCTCGTTGCTGCTTAATACATCCGGCATCATCGCCAGCTATCCTACAAAGTTGCCTTTTCATTACCAAAGTCTGTTTCTGAAAGGGGACAGCCTGTCGGACATTATAGCCGCTTGCCATGAGGCGGATATCGCGGTGATTGCCAGAACGGATTTCTCCAAGGTGCGCAGGCCGATTTACGAACAACATCCGGAGTGGGCATATGTTTCCCCCGAGGGAAAAATTGTGGATTATAATGGTGATGTGCATGTTTGCGTAAACGGTGACTATCAGCAAAAGTATGCGTTGGAAATCATCAAGGAGACGTTGACGACGCTTGATTTAGACGGCATTATGTTTAATGCGGGTGGCTTTCAATTCAGGGATTACAGTGACAACTATTACGGGATCTGCCATTGTATGAATTGCAAACGGAAATTTTCCGAGCAGTTCGGACTGACCCTGCCGAAAGCCGAAGATATGAACGATCCCATTTTTCGAAAATACGAGATCTTCAAAAAGAGAGTTACACAAGCTCATGGGAAAATGGTGTATGATCTCGTTCAGAGTATTAGACCAAACCTACTCATATCAGGTAGTAAGCTGCAGCGCTCCGTATTACGGCAGGAATCCTATACGGAAATTCATTATGCGCTGCCGCACTGGCAATACAGTGCATCCGACAATACGAAATTTGCGGTCAGCTCCTATTCACCCATGATATCGGCCAATTCGAGCACCGAATTTATCGGTATTCATTATCGCCATGTGGCTGTCTCGCCACATCAGCAGGCTTTGCGCTTAGCGCAAAACCTCGCGAATGGAGGAGGCCTTGATTACTATATCATGGGTCGGCTTGATAATCATAAGGATAAATCGGGCTTTGAAAGCGTGAAAAAGATGTTCCATTATCACGCACAACAGGAAAGTGATTACATGAACCTGAGCTCCAATGCAACTATAGCGGTACTTACCGGACCGCATGCCGACCGGGACCGCATCCGGGATGTGAACCGAGAAGAGTTCCGGGGCTGGTTCCGGTTTTTGGTGGAAGACCATTTTCTTTTCGATACGCTTATGATGGACGCAGCACTGGAATTGCCCTGGACGAAGTACAAGGCAGTTATCGTTCCTGATTATCAGCGGATCAGCGACGATTTGGCTAAAAAGCTGAACGATTACGCGTTCGCCGGCGGAATCGTGATCTCCACCTCCCGCACCGCCTTTCGTGGAGACAACTATGATCTCCGGGATGCTCCGGTGTTGAAATGTCTCGGCGTGGAACAATTCCACTATGTCCGTTCAGACATGACTTCATCTTATTTCAACCTAGATCATAAGGAAGAGTTCGGCCGGTTTGTGCAAGCGGATCTGATCTATATGGACGGGAACTATGTGTACGCCGAATATAATGAGAATGTGGAGAAATACTTCTCGCTGATTCCTCCGCATCATTACGGGCCGCCGGAACGGGCATATTACAGTAACGTCACGGATTACCCGGGTTTTACGGTCCATCCGTTCGGCAAAGGCAAGGGGATCTACATACCGTGGGAGCCGGGTGCTTTGTATCACCGCCAAGGACATACCAATACGATTGATTTTATTGCGGATCTGCTCGAGGGTGTCGCCGGACTGGAGCGGGTGGGCGGCAACCTTTCGCAGATGGTGGAGGTGACGCTTTTTGAGCAGAAGGAAAAGCAATTTCAGCTGCTGCACCTAGTCAATGGTACCGGGCATTTCGGTGTCACTTATTTTGCCCCGGTCACCCTGTCGGATATGGAGGTATCGATTCCGTGTACGCATGAACCAAGTGCGGTTCGGGGCTTAGTAACGGGAAAGGATTACAGCTTTAAAGTACAGGATGGAGCTTTAACGATACAAATTCCGAAGCTGGAATTATTCGAGGCCATTAAAATTGTGAATGGGCAATTATATAATTGAGGGGATGATTCGGATGGCTGATATTCGAGTAGTGATGAGCACCGTGAATTATAATGAGGAGCAGCTAGTCCAGCTCCGAGAAGCGTTTGAGCCTGCAGAATTCATTCATTTAAAGCGAGAGGATGAGGTGGGAATTGAGGCTGCATTGAAACGTGCCGATGTGGCTGTTCTGGCATCCGATCTGGATGAGTGCTTCTTGCATGCGCCTCAATTGCGTTGGATTCACTGCGACCATGCCGGGCTTAACAAGTCGGCATGGCCTGAAGTATTTGAAAGCGATTTGATTGTAACCAGCTCGGCTGGGCGATCAGGTCCTGCACTTGCAGACCACGCTTTATTCTTTATATTGGCGTTGGCGTTCCAATACCCAGCATTTGTTCAAGCACAACAAGATCATCAATGGGGTGTGCCCGAGCAGGGGAAGCTAAGGGGATTGTATGGACAGACCGTAGGTATCATCGGCATGGGTAATATCGGAAAAGAGCTGGCTATGCGAGTGAAAGCCTGCGGTATGCGGGTGCATGCCTATCGCCGTCGTGCCAGCGAGTTGCCGTTTGGGGTCGACCTTCTTTACAGTGCCAATAACGGTGACTGTCTGGATCAGCTGCTACAAGAAAGCGACTACGTCGTATTGGCGGTTCCGCTATCCGATGCAACTCATCACCTGATCGGGGAACGAGAGCTAGGTCTGATGAAGCCATCCGCCTTTTTAGTTAATATGGCACGAGGTGCCGTTGTAGATGAGATGGCACTGCTGAATGCATTGTACGAAGAGCGATTGGCCGGAGCGGGCTTAGACACGTTTTCGCAAGAACCGCTTCCGGCGGACCATCCGCTCTGGGATGCCCCGCGCACATTGATTACGCCACATTTCACACCGCCAGTGTTTGATCGAACGGAACGGTCGATCGAGATAATAAGAGATAACGTGCGGTGTTACCGTGCTGGGGAACCGTTGAGGAATTTGTTGTCGCGGGATGATATGTATTCGTATAGTTTATAATTAGGGAAGAAGATTAACCCGATATAATCCTTGTCCGGTAAACTGGCAGGGATTTTTTTTAACTATTAGTGAAGTATAAGTTCGAAGTGAGGCGTGGGGAAAACTGGAATTTGTGCAAAATGGCTTAGCCTATCCTATAATACCATCACGTACAACTAAAGGAGCATGCTACCATGCCACGCGTGTTCGATGATGGCAAACGTATCGTTTTTCAGGTGTGGGATTGGTCGAAAGATAACAGAACCTATGTGGTAAATCATTTCATCTTGATTGAACGTGAGAGAAAATGGAATACAAGTGTTCAACGAACAGCTTACAGGGCCCTGCTCAGAGACGAATTCAGCCAGATATTAAAAGCCTCAGGTTTTGACAACATTGATTGGCACATGCCATCAGATTCGGGATATTATCAACCGATTGTTACCGCTAATAAAAGACTAGTTCGTTGAACTTTAATAGAATCAACAGTAACTGGCTCTTCATGGTTAACTTAGTGGCTCTAAAATATTAACAACGTGGCTCTCAACCATTAACTCAATGGCTCTTTTTCGTTAACATATTCAACTTTTCCGAGTTATTGGGTCGTTGACATAATTATCGTGTCGTCCCTGGGACTTATGTGTCGCTTCCGATATACTTATTATTTCCGAGTAATCAGTGGTACAAACACGAAATAACACACCTAAAACTAATGAACTAGGTGTGTTTTCATGTTTTTAAAAGGTGGAGATGTTTCCAAATAACATATAAAGGAAAATCAAAAAGGATAGTTTGATCGATTGGCTTGAAATGCGCTTCAATCAGGAAAAATCCTGATAGACCTGATCCAAAACAGAAGCCTTGCAGAAGCCAATCGGTTTGCTCCAGCAAGGTCTCTATTTTTATTTCTAGTTCATGTGTATCATTTCACTTATCTATGTATATACTAAGTGTATACAATAAGAGGGGATGTGTGGTATAATGGACGAGAAGATGGAAAAAGGAGTGATTCATATGACAACCACTGTTCAAAAGTGGGGAAACAGTTTAGCTATTCGGATTCCGAGTGCGATTGCGGAACGTATTTCGATTCAGCAAGGTTCTGAAATTGAATTCAATGTTGGGGAACATGGCGTGACGTTAGTTCCGAAAAAGAAAAAACCAACGTTGGAAGATTTATTATCAAGATGCACGCCTGAAAATCGTCATGAAGAAATCGATTTTGGGATTGTAGGAAGGGAATTAATATAGGATGCAAGTGCCGGATAGAGGGGATTTAGTTTATTTAGATTTTGACCCACAAGCAGGACACGAACAAGCAGGGCATCGACCCGGTATTGTTTTATCACCAAAAATATTTAATGGTAAAACTGGATTTGTAGCGATTTGTCCAATTACGAACACCGCTAGGGGATGGGGATTTGAGGTCGCATTGCCTAGCGGTTTGGTTTTTCAAGGTGTCATCTTGACTGACCAAATAAAAAACTTGGATTGGTCGGCTCGAAATCTCCGAGTTAGAGGACAAGCTCCCCAAGAAATCGTCAAAGACTGTTTGGATAGAATCGCTGCTTTCTTAACATAACGGATGGATGATATAAGGAAAGTGGCTAGCATATCGCTAGCCACTTTCCTTATATTTGAATTCGGACGAAGGAGCCAATCGGTTTGTTGCTCCAGCAAAGGCTCAATCGCTCTTGCCCTTTTTTGCCCACATTCTACCCACATTTTACCCACTTTCATTCTCGCAATGGCATTTTCACTTACAAAATGAGAGACTCAAAAATGCAATGGTTTTTGCATAAACCCTTACGTGGCGCGGCATACGTGGGTATATAAAGTGGCACAGCTCGAAAATCGTAAAAGTGGCGTGTGCTTCACGCTCAAGTTATTGCAGTAGTAATAGTAGAATGTAATCATCTGATTTGTAAGTTTTCACTATTCGTAACAATAAACACACTCAGTAGGATCTTAATGTAAGTCTCGGAATAAGCCAATTACCTTGCCAAGAATCGTTACATTCTTAAGTCGAATCGGTTCCATGGAGTCATTCTCAGGCTGAAGTCGAATATGATCCTTCTCCTTGAAGAAGGTTTTCACCGTCGCTTCATCATCTTCGTTCATTGCAACGACGATATCGCCATTGTTCGCGGATTGCTGTTGACGAACGATGACATAATCGCCATCGAATATGCCTACATTCATCATACTCTCACCTGATACGCTAAGCATGAATACTTCTTGTTCGGCTACATAATGGCTAGGTAGAGGGAAGTATTCTTCTATATTCTCGGTTGCGAGTATAGGTTGACCAGCAGTAACCTTACCAATTAGTGGAACACGAGCAACGGAGAGATGGAATTGAGCGGAGTAATCATCACCATCAGTGATCTCAATTGCGCGGGGCTTGGTTGGATCTCTTCGGATCAAACCTTTCTTCTCTAAACGCTCCAAATGTCCATGTACGGTTGAACTAGAAGCAAGTCCTACCGCTTCTCCAATCTCACGAACGGAAGGTGGGTATCCCTTATCTCTAACTTCATTCTTAATGAAACTTAAAATAGCTTGTTGACGATTGGAAATCTTCGACACTTCAGATCACCTCTTAGATTGAAATATTATTAATACAATAATAACATAGAACAAGGGTTTGTACAAACATTCGTTCTAATTTTTATTGACACAAACATTCGTTCGTGATATTCTAAAAACAGAACAAAGGTTCTGGAACAAACGTTTGGGAGGAATGTATATGTATACTGCAAGCGGTGGATATTATTATGACGGATCATCATTCATTCAGAAGAAATCAAATACTCGTAAGTTAGGACGCATTCCAATGCTACAAGTAAGTATTTTCCTTGTTATATTCTTACTGAGCTTCGTATTTGGAGCTGTGATGCATGCATATGCTACGAATGAAGTACCATTAACAACCGTCAAATTGGAATCTACTCCTTTATATGAAACACACATTGTGGATTCCGGGCAATCACTTTGGGTCATTGCGAAGCAGCATGCTCCAGCTACTATTGATATTCGTGAATATGTGAATGAGATTATTATTCTCAATCAATTAGATACGAACATACTGTTTGAAGGACAAAGGCTTCTAATACCTTCAATATCATAATATTGAACCAGTCCTTGTGGCTGGTTTTTTTGTGCGCTCATTGCTTGACTTTGATTTGCCATCATGGCAAAGTAATGGATGTGGAAAGTGAGGGATCGAATGATTGAATATGCAAGAAACAATAAGCAGGATTAATGAATTGTCACGAATTCAGAAGACAATAGGTTTGAATGAAGAACAACGAGAAGAGCAGGCGCAATTAAGAAAAATTTATTTAAATGCTATTAAATCATCACTTAAAGGACAATTGGACAATATTGAGATTGTTGATGAGGAACCAAAATTATAAATTGGACTAATGAAGACTGGCATATGTTTACGAATAACATCTGATTTACAAAAAGGAGAAATATGAGTATGGCTAGTAAATGGGAACGACAGGTTGAGAGGAATACGAAGAAGGTCAACTTACAACGAAAGCGTAATGGAGTTTCGCCAATTTCTCAAACGACGAAGAAAGATGAGAAGCAGAAAGGCCGAAGTTGGATGTTGTCTATATTCCTAGTATTGATCGGTTGTTTCTATATGGTTACTTTCTGGGATGTAGATCGGAATGGTTTGTATTGGATCACGGTCATCATGTACTTCATTCTCGCTCTCATTGTATTCTACTTACGCCGACCTTTCTTAGGAATTGGTAAATCTAGCTTAACTACAAGAAAATTTGCTGGTTTACGTGTGAAGAAGGCTGAAGAGATCAGTAAGATTGAAATTCAACCGGGCATCATTGTTATCGAATTCAATGATAGCTCTAGCAAATGGGTTTTCTCTCGTTTAATCAATCGTTATAACATAACAGAGATGGCTGAGGAACTGCAGGAATTTGCTGCTAAGAATAAGGTTAACTTCGTTAATTTAGTGAAATGATTAGGCGATTTTAGGTGAAGGGGAGACAAGTGTGAGTATAAAAGCCATTTTATTCGATCTCGATGATACGCTATTGTGGGATGACCGTAGTGTCAAGGAGGCTTTCAAAGCTACATGTGATTATGCTTCACAGCAAACAGGAGTCGATACTGAGAAGCTAGAAGAGGCCGTTCGTAAAGAGGCCAGAAAACTTTATGAATCATATGAGACATTCTCATTCACCAAGCTGATAGGGATCAATCCCTTTGAGGGGTTATGGGCTAACTTTACGGAAGGTGAGGATGAGAATTTCCGTAAGCTTGAGCAGCTTGCTCCTATATATCGAACACAATCTTGGACGAATGGATTGTTAGCTTGTCGGATGGATAATCCTCAACTTGGGTTTGAATTAGGTGAGATGTTCGCAGCAGAACGAAGGAATCGACCGATTGTATATGAAGAAACATTTGCAGTATTAGATAAACTAAGAGGAAAATATAAGCTACTTCTATTAACGAATGGATCTCCTGATCTACAGAACGAGAAGATTGCTTCTGTTCCGGTGCTAGCATCGTACTTCAATCATATTGTTATCTCAGGTAATCATGGTAAAGGCAAGCCTTCGGCGTCCATATTCCAACATGCAATGGAATTACTCGATATTAAAGCTGAAGAAGGGCTAATGGTTGGAGATAAGCTAACAACAGATATTATGGGCTCCAATTCCGTTGGTATGCCGAGTGTCTGGATGAATCGACATCATATAAGCCGCAATGACGATATTATCCCTAAATTTGAAGTATCCAATCTTCAAGAGTTATTCAATATCATTGATCAGTTATCTTGAACTTAAAATAACAAAAAAAGCCGTTAGCGGATTCATATCCTTTAACGGTTTTTTGCTCAAATCAGAACGTATTAAATTCTTGGATTATGCCTTCTGAAAAGTTGAATCTTCGTAAGGGTGAGCAATCCAACCTTCTTTTTCAATAAAGAGCCGAACGGCTACAATCTGACGATTATCCATTAACGTGAAGAAATGTGCTTTATTCTCGGGCACTGAGATGACATCGCCGGCAACTAATTCAACATCGAAGTAGCCAACATCATCCGAACCTTTAATAATAAAGATCCCAGTACCTGCTGTAATGGCACGAACCTCATCTTCAACATGCGTATGCACCTGTTCGAATTTCTTGAGTAAATCTTCTAAATTTGGTGTGGCATCCGATAGTGCGATGATATCCCAGGTTTGATAACCACGACGTGCTGCTAGTTCATGTATTTCCGTATCGAAAGCACTTAGGATGTCCTGTTTGTCTTCATCGGAAAGTATGAATTTGGTTCTTAGTAGTTCTGGAACTTTCTTAGGGTTCCAATGCTCATATAACACTCCTTGACTGTCAAGAAATGCTCTAACCTCATCTTCACCTTGAATGCGTTCGTTCGTATTTCGGATACGAATTTCAGCCATGTCTCATCCCTCATTCACAAATGAATTCTGTGTTACTCGTATATTATAGTTGATTCTGAGTAAGGTGTCACGAACGTCTTTCGTTAATCCGATAAATCTGGTAGACTATAATTTAAACTGCTTTTATTAGCTTGTACGTGTGAGAAAGGAAGTTAAACTTATGGCTAAACCTACATTAGAGCAATCTTTGAAGCGCAAAATACTGATTTTAGACGGTGCAATGGGCACAATGATTCAGCAAAGAAACTTAACGGATGATGATTTCGGTGGTGAAGCATTAGAAGGCTGTAATGAAATGCTCGTTCTTACTCGTCCAGATGTGATCTCGGACATTCACGAGGCTTATCTAGAAGCTGGTGCAGATATTATTGAGACGAATACATTCGGCTCGGCAAGTATTGTTCTGGCTGAGTATGACATACAAGATAAAGCTTACGAAATTACATCTGTAGCAGCCAAGCTGGCCGTTGAAGCAGCACGTAAATACTCAACACCGGAGCATCCTCGGTATGTTGCTGGAGCTATGGGTCCAACGACGAAGACATTGTCAGTAACAGGTGGGGTTACCTTCGAGCAATTAACGGATAGCTATCATGAGCAAGCGATGGCATTAATTGAAGCAGGTGTGGATGCTGTCCTATTAGAAACCTCACAGGATACATTAAATGTGAAAGCTGGAAGCTTAGCGATATTACGTGCTTTTGATAAATTAGGTGTTACACTTCCTATTATGATATCTGGAACAATCGAACCGATGGGTACGACACTAGCTGGTCAGAACATCGAGTCATTCTATATCTCACTTGAGCATCTGAAGCCGATCTCGATCGGACTAAACTGTGCAACAGGTCCTGAGTTCATGCGTGATCATATTCGTACGTTGTCCGAAATCTCGAGTGCAGCGATTAGCTGTTATCCGAATGCAGGATTACCTGATGAAGATGGTCATTATCATGAGTCGCCAGAGTCCCTAGCCAAGAAGCTTTCCGGATTTGCTGAACAAGGCTGGCTTAATATTGCTGGTGGTTGCTGTGGTACTACACCGGATCATATTCAAGCTTTGGTTGAGGCAATGGATAAATTCCCGCCAAGAACGGTAATGGGGGTACATCCTCCAGCAGTTTCGGGTATCGAAACGGTATTCGTGGAGCAGGACAATCGTCCGCTTATGGTTGGAGAGAGAACGAATGTACTCGGTTCGCGTAAATTCAAACGACTTATTCGTGAAGGTAAATATGAAGAAGCATCTGAAATCGCCCGTGCCCAAGTTAAGGGTGGAGCTCACGTTATTGATATTTGCTTGCAGGATCCCGATCGTGATGAAACGGAAGACATGAAGGAGTTCCTCTATCATGTGGTGAGGAAGGTTAAAGCGCCATTAGTACTCGATTCAACAGATATTAAAGTCATTGAACTTGGCTTGAAATTCTCACAAGGTAAAGCCATTATCAATTCTATCAACCTTGAAGATGGGGAAGAAAAATTTGACCAAATGTCTAAGCTTATTCGACAATACGGCGCAGCTGTAGTTGTTGGAACGATTGATGAGAAGGGCATGGCTGTAACACGTGATTCCAAGAAAGCTGTGGCATTACGCTCACATGAGTTACTCGTGAATAAATATGGGATTGATGAGCGGAATATTATTTTTGATCCATTGGTATTCCCCGTTGGAACAGGTGATCAGCAGTATATCGGCGCCGCCGAAGAGACCATTGAGGGCATTCGCTTAATTAAGGAAGCACTCCCTAATTGTATGACGATACTCGGAGTGAGTAACGTGTCTTTCGGTCTTCCAGAGGCAGGGCGAGAAGTACTAAACTCGGTATTCCTATTCCATTGCACTAAGGCTGGACTGGATTACGCCATTGTGAACACGGAGAAGCTAGAACGTTATGCCTCGATTCCAGAGGAAGGTCGTAAGCTTGCAGAGGATCTGATCTTCAGAACGAATAAGGAAACACTTGATGCTTTTGTAGCATTTTACCGTGAAGTTAAGGTTGAGAAGAAGCAGAATGAGATCGCTAATTTACCATTAGATGAACGGCTTGCGTACTATATCGTTGAAGGGACCAAAGAAGGGTTAATCCCTGACTTAGAAGAAGCGATGAAGACAAGAAAGCCGCTAGATATTATTAACGGACCGCTGATGGCTGGCATGGACCAGGTCGGTAAGCTGTTTAACAATAACGAATTGATTGTAGCTGAGGTGCTGCAAAGCGCGGAAGTAATGAAAGCGTCAGTAGGCTTCTTAGAACCATTCATGGAGAAATCCGAAACATCGGTTAAGGGCAAAATATTGCTAGCAACGGTCAAAGGTGATGTACACGATATCGGTAAGAATCTCGTCGAGATTATTCTATCGAACAATGGATATAAGATCATTAACTTGGGTATCAAGGTTCCGCCCCAAGATTTAATTGAAGCGTACCGCAGGGAAAAACCTGATGCTATTGGCTTATCTGGATTACTGGTGAAGTCTGCACAACAAATGGTCATAACGGCTCAGGATCTGAAGAACGCTGGCATAGATGTGCCTATTCTCGTAGGTGGAGCAGCGCTAACCCGTAAATTCACCAAAGATCGAATTGGTCCTGAATACGATGGAATGGTATTGTATGCCAAGGATGCGATGTACGGTCTAGAGCTTGCTAATCAACTCAGCGATCCTGAACAACGTAAGCGGCTTATCGAGGAATTGCGGATTAGTAAGGAATCTTACGTGATGGATGCGGGTAATGATGAGAAGAAATTGCCGACGCTATCGCGTGTTATACGTTCAAATACAGATCAAACCAGTCCTGTGTATATACCACCTGATTTGGATCGCCATGTCATGAAAGATTACCCGATCTCTCATATCATTCCGTACATTAATATGCAGATGCTCATGGGGCATCATCTCGGTATTAAGGGCAATGTTGAAGAGTTGATCGCAGCGAAGAACGAGAAGGCCGTACAACTAAAGGGAATTGTGGATACGATCTTCCATGAAGCACAACATGAAGGCATTATTACAGCGAACGGCATGTATCAATTTTTCCCTGCGCAATCTTCGGGCGATAGTATTCTGATCTATGATTCTGAGGACCACACTAAGGTGATCCAAACGTTCCATTTCCCAAGACAGCAAGTTGAACCGTACTTATGCTTAGCAGACTTCTTGAAGTCAGTTGAGAGCGGAGTAATGGATTATGTAGGCTTCCTTATTGTTACTGCCGGTAAGGGGATTCGCGATCTAGCTGGGAAGTGGAAGGATGAAGGTAATTACTTGCGCTCCCACGCTTTACAATCCATTGCTTTAGAAACTGCAGAAGGCTTAGCGGAACGAATTCATCATATTATGCGTGACGTCTGGGGTTTCTCAGATCCTATAGATATGACTATGAAGCAACGACATGGTGCTCGGTACCAAGGAATCCGCGTATCATTCGGTTATCCAGCTTGTCCAAATCTGGATGACCAAGGTCCATTGTTCGAGCTATTAAAACCTGAGGATTTGGGCATACAGTTAACAGAAGGATTTATGATGGAGCCTGAAGCATCAGTATCAGCTATGGTGTTCGCGCATCCTCAAGCTCAATATTTTAACGTAGAGAAAGTATAGAATCCAGCTCGGATGAGAAAGGATGAAGCGTGAGTGGAATTAACTTTTCTAGGAACGGGAGCTGGGATGCCTTCCAATCAGAGGAATGTGACTTCGATTGCGCTTCGTTTGTTAGCGGATCGTGGAGCGATCTGGTTGTTCGATTGTGGGGAAGGAACTCAGCATCAATTCATGAGAGCACCTTTAAAGTTAAGTAAACTGGAGAAAATTTTCATTACTCATCTTCATGGTGATCATTTGTTTGGTTTGCCTGGACTGTTAACAAGCCGCGCTCATCAAGGGGTTCAATCGCCTCTTATGGTATTCGGTCCCCAAGGGATTAGAAACTATATTGAGACATCACTACTCGCCAGCCAATCACGACTAGAATATAAGCTTGAAATTATTGAGCTCGATGAAACACAACATTCAGATGAGTTAGTATCGATTTATGAGGGCGATGGTTATCGAATTTATTGTGCTTTGTTAGAGCATAGAATCGAGAGCTTTGGTTATCGTGTAGAAGAGAAGGATAGACCTGGTAAGCTAGCACATAACAAATTAGCAAAATTGGGCATCCCATCTGGACCGGAGTATGGTCTTCTCAAGCAAGGAATCGATGTAACACTCCATGATGGGACGATCTTACGCGCAGCTGATTATATCGGGAACTCAGTACCCGGCAGGGTGGTAACGATTATGGGTGATACCCGTGCATGTCCAAATATATTAAGACTTGCAGTTCGTGCCGATGTGCTCGTACATGAGGCTACATTTTCTAGAAATCTACAGCAGTTAGCATATGATTATCACCACTCCACAACCGAAGATGCTGCCCGAGCGGCATTACAAAGTGAGGTTGGAACATTAATCATGACCCATATCAGCTCGCGATATCAAGATGATTCCATTGAAATGCTATTACAAGAGGCACAAGAAACATTCGTGAATAGTTATATAGCGATTGATTTCTGGTCCTATGTAATTGCAAGAAAAAACATCTTAAGTCCTATAGTGATAACAAATTAATCGTGGGATAATGTTCTAAGACGTTCTATGAAAAAAGAAGCAGAGGAAAAGGTCAGTACCATTTCATCGCTTCTTTTTTATTGTTTGTTTATAATTCGAGTTAGGGAATCGAGTCGAGTTAAAGTATGCTCAATTGCAGACCTGACGCACGAACATGAGAATATAAATCCCATAAGGGATATCTAGGCAG
>JBBDIY010000028.1:0-5882 GCA_040880185.1 Paenibacillaceae bacterium | reverse complement strand
CAGGTTTGGTTGCCCTAAGGTATAATAAAGTAAAAAGCAATCTCCCGAGTCCTGTTACAATAGAAAGGCACCTCGTTCCAATCGAACGAAATGCCTCGTTTCTGTAATCCGTGTAGCTCGTCTCCCGAATTACCTCCACCATGTTAAACTGGGATATACCGCAGCTCCAACAGAGACGGGTTCTCCAATTCTTGGAGTCGCAATAGCTGCACCCAGCTGCTTGGCCGCCTTCACTGCACGTTCAACGGGGTCATTCCAGCTATGCAAAGCTAAAGTGAAAGCCCCCCAGTGAATGGGAATCATCAGCTTCCCTCTCACATCCAAATGGGCTTGCACGGTTTCCTCCGGCATCATATGGATGCCAGCCCATTGTTCATTATATTGGCCGCATTCCATTAAAGTTAAATCAAACGGTCCGTACTTACTGCCAATCTCCTTGAAATGAGGTCCATACCCACTATCCCCACTAAAGAATATTCTCGTCTCCTCACTCATGATGACCCAAGAACACCATAAAGATGTATTTCGACCACCCAAGCCCCGACCTGAAAAATGCCTTGCTGGCGCGCTTGCTAGAGTGAGCCCTCTAAATGTAAACTCATTAATAGAATTATGGTAACGCGTTAGCAATGCTTGAATTAGACTTTAGCATATCAACAAACTCAAGTAACGAATGTGACATCCACTTCTTGGGGTGAATAACCATCTGCAAATCCAAATGGATGTCAGGATGTCTGAAGGGTAGGGCTATCAACGTTCTCCTACTTATCTCCTCCTCAGCTACCATTCTAGGTAAGAGAGAAATGCCCGAACCAGCCATAACACATCTTTTGATAGCTTCCGGGTTACCTAATTCCAAGCCGATTTTGTACAAAATACCGTTCGTCCGCAGTACCTTTTCTAACATAATTCGGTAATTACAGCTATCCTCTGTCATAATCCATTCAACGCCATTTAGATGATCAAGCTCTACCTCACTAAGTAACGATAAGGGGTGATTGGGACTCGCGATCAGAACGAGGGGTTCTTCCTTAATTTTTAACCACTCAAGAGTTGAATCTGATGGGTTATTCGCTAGGATTAGCCCCATATCAATTTCGCCTTCTCTGACTTTATTCACAATGATCGTTTCAGTATCAGGTTGCAGACGAATAGCAAGATCGGGATAATGGTTCCGAATTTGTTGGATCAGAGGTGGGAGATAGTAGGCAGCCAATGAATCAATCGTCCCAATCGAAAGGGTCCCTCCTCCTTGCTGGGTCAAATTTTCCTTAGACTGTTGATAGAGATCGAGCATCTGAACAGCAATCTTAATGAAAAGGATTTAAAAGGGATTTACGTGCCCGTTGTAACACCTTTCTTATCGAATGAGGAGTTAGATTTGGACTCATATCGGAATTACTTAGAGAAGCTCTTGGCACATGAAATTCAGGGATTAGTCATTAACGGTACGACAGGTGAATCGCCTACAGTTGCGTGGGAAGAAATCGTGCAGCTCGTAAAGGCGACTAAGGCAATCATGATCGGTAGGGAACAACATATCCCTCTTGTTATTGGTACAGGAACGAATCACACACTTACTACTATACAACGGACAAATATGGCTGGACACATAGGTGCTGACGCTGTTCTTGTCGTGACACCCTATTATAACCGGCCATCAGAAGAAGGAATTCTTGAACATTATCGAAGAGTAGCACAAGTCGGTGTACCCGTCATTCTCTACGAGGTCCCTTCCCGTACTGGAATCCGATTAAGCGCTGATATCGTAAGAAGAATTTTGGATTTGAATGGGGTTATTGGTTTGAAGGATAGCTCTGGCGGTATTGGGCTCATCTCGGAGTTAACAGCTCTTGATACTAAGCCCGTTCTTTGTGGGGAAGATATTAATTTTCATGCCATGTTAAGCCAGGGAGCTAGCGGAGGAATACTCGCTTCAGCTAATATCCATACGGACAAATTTATCGATGTCTTCCGTCTTACCAGCAAAGGCGACTTCGTAAAAGCTAAACGGACATTTGATTCTCTTGTTCCCTTAATCCGAATGCTGTTCCATGAATCTAATCCTTCACCGTTGAAATGGATACTAACTCAAAAAGGGATCATTTCTTCTGACACAGTTCGTTTACCCATGGGATCAATTACGAAGGAATTGCAGCTACAATTGGTAGCTGCTTTAATGTTACTTCATATATCTTTTTAACTGATCGTAGAAGTTTTCTCGTGTTCCAGCAAGGATAACAACAATTAAACTTCCATCCTCTACCTTCTCAAGACGATAAGCAATTTCGTAGTTTGTTCCCTTATATATCACATCATAGCAACTAATACCTAATAGATTACCTGTCTTTGGTTCACCTATCGATGGGTCTGTACGTATTTCTATAATGGCTTTATACAATGCTCTTTTTAATGGTTTTTCCACAAGCTTTTTAATGAACTTAGCAGCGGGAGGGAGGAATTCAACATCTAACATATCTAGTCCTCCATCACGTTTCCAAATATCTCGGTGGTTTCATCGTAACCAGTCTTATGATCCTTAGCTACTCGCGATACATCGTCAAGTAAACGTTCAACGGCCGGGCGTACTTTTGCATTTCGCTCACGGAAGGCCTTTAGCAGTTGCTCGCCAGTTAGTCCTTCATTAACGAGATCTTCTAATATGAGGTCAGCAAATCCTTCGTCATGTTCACGAACAGGGCGAACTAGAAGCTCACCGTTACGCAGGATAAATTCAACCTCTTCTTTAATGCTCAGCTTTTCAAAAAATTTCTGAGGAATCGTGACCTGTCGTCTCGATGAAACCTTAGCCCGTTTAGATTCCATTAAACCGGTCGCCTCCTGTAATGCTGTTCCCATAAGTTTTACCCTCCTAACTATAATATATTCAGAAATGTTTGAAATGTTGCTGTAAATTTCGCTGCTTTCTTTACTAATTTATTTCTTTACCGCATATTTATATTATATCTGATTCTATTAAATTTGAGAAGCTGTTTCAAATCTATCAATATAGGCAAGTCCAACCGTTGTTCAAAATTGAATAGCCACGCCAAACGTCTTATAAAGTTCGATTAAATTAGTTTTAGGATTCCCTATCATAAATCTCCAATCTCTTTAAGGAGATAGTGCCACTCTTTACCTTCTCGCTCCCACTGCCAATCCAATGAATGATACGGATCCCCTTTATCCAACACAACTTTTGAGAAAGCACCTTCATAACGTTCTTCGTAGAAGTTGATCATCTTTATAATTTCCTTAACACGCTCAACTTTATATTCTTCATCTTCCATGTCAATTGTTAGCGTGTCTTGATTCTGAATAAATCGCTCAACTACATCACGAACAAGGACTTGTTCTCCATTCGGGGCTAACCAGATGGTATTCTCAGAAATACGAGCTTGTTTATTGCGGCTTAAACGTTCAACCCCTACTAATCTGCCCGTTGAAATCCATTTGTTGATTGATGTAATGCTTACTCCAAAAAACCTTGCAAGTTGACCTGTTGTATATGTTTTACCTACCTCTTCTTCCTGAGCAACAGATGCAACAATATTCCAGCATTTCTTTAACTCATCGAATACAGCGGAAGAATCCTGATAGCTTAAGTGCTGCTCAAGTATTTGCTGAACTTCATCTTGTAATTCAAGTTTGAATGGAGTTGTTTTCTGTAGAAATGTAAACAGTACCTTCAATACAATGCTGGCATCATAAGGTTTCTCTTTCAAGCTCTCCAGTACTTGTTCAAAAGATTTTCGTTCTTCTTGAGAAATTGCCATATAGCTCACCTCTTCACCTCCAATAATAGCAGACATGATTACAAACTGCAACCAAACTGAATCCTATTATAGAAGTATAATCACAATGCCCCGAATTTATTCAATACTCTTCTTTCAACGTTTCTCTCCAACAACCTCGTAAACTTTAATTTTATCCGGCTTCCCCTTTATCTCCACAGGCTCCCACGCCTTAACCTCGAAAGTGTCAAACACCGCGCGATACGTGCTTTCACTAATCAAGATACAAGTGGGACTCGACTTCGTCAGCGATTCAATCCTGGAAGTTACATTCACCGTATCACCGATCGCCGTGTATTCGATACGATGCTCGGAACCGATATTGCCTACAATGACTTCTCCCGTATGAATGCCGATGCCGATATCCACTTGCGAACCTAATTTCTCGAAATACTTCTCATTGATAGCAGCAAGTCTCTCCTTCATAGCCAAAGCGCAGTTTACAACGTTATACTGGTTATCGATGTGCGATACGGGTACCCCAAATATAGCAAATATGGCATCCCCAATGAACTTGTTCACCGTCCCTTTATGACTAATCACGCACTGGGTCATGGCTGTAAAGTATTCGTTAAGGAATGAGACGACCAGCTTGGGCTCTAGCTTGTCAACAAGCGAAGTAAAATTGCGAATATCCGAGAAAAGAACGGACACGATTCGCGATTCACCGTCGAATATAGAATCGTCAGAACGGGAGCTTACAATGCTTTCTACAACACTTTCGGGTACGTATCTCTGGAACAGCTTCATAATCCGTTCTTGCTGGGCTACTTTCTCATGCAGTTTATTCAGCAGCTCCGCCCGTTCTTGCTGATCGCCCAAAGCTTCGGTTTGAATAAAGACGGTCCCTTCATGCGGGATGGCATCAATCGCATTGGATATGATATTCATGAATACTTAATTCAGCTTCCCGGGAAAGCATTCAATTTCGCCAATCGGCCCATATTGCCTAATAAAGTCCACCCGGCTATCGGCTTTCTTCTTGAGCAGCATAAGTGTCGATTCCATGCCTGCGTGAATATCGGATTTCTTCACAACATCCTCGTCCAGACGGGAGAAATTGCGCAAATCCTTGACGATTTCAGCCGTTCGCTTGGTGCCCTCCTCCATTCCTTTCAACAGCTCCTGCGTCTCATTCAGCAAATAATCAAATTCCAATTCCTTTTTCAATGCGTCAATGCCCGAAAAGGCATCCTGCAATTCATGCTTCCTTACCGTATCCTCATATCGATTTATGACCTCCATCATATCGTCAATATTCCGTTTCAATGGATTGATGTTGGCGCTGACAAAATTGATGGGATTGTTGATCTCATGCGCAATACCGGCCGTTAGCTGGCCAAGAGACGCCATCTTCACCGAATCGAGCAGCTGCACTTGCGTTCTATGAACGGTCTTGAGTGCTTGCTGCAGCTCCTTCGTACGCTCCTCGACTTTAAATTCCAATTGCCCATTCCAACGTTCGATTTCATCCCGTGAAGCTTCCAAATTGGCATATAATTTCGCATTTTGAATGGCAATCGCCATTTGTGAGGAAAGCAGCTCCAGCATCTCTACGCGGTCTGCGGTAAATGCCCCAACCGTTAAGTTATTCTCCAGATAAAGGATGGAGGACAGCTCGCCTTGATACATAAAGGGAACACAGAGAACGGATTTGATATGGCCATCAATCATGTAATCATCCTTCGTAAACGCTCCTTGACTGGAAGCATCTTGCAGGACAACCGGTTCCTTCGTCCGAGCCGTATAATTGACGACCGCTTCCGAATAGACCGTTTTATTCCCGTTCCTGTCCACATCCGCAGTCGCTGCACAGCTCCACAACCCATCCTGTTCCAGCAAAATACAACCACACTGCGCTCCGGCATTCTCTATAGCAATCTCAAGCAGCTTCTGCAGCAGTCGTTCCAAACGGATTTCTCCGGAAACCAGTGGAGGCGCTTGTCGTATGGAGAGATGTTGCCGCAGGGCCAGTCGAATGAACGTCTGATCTTCCGACCCAGTAGCATCGCAGTGCTCCTCGTGTGATTATTTAACAGAGCTGACGCATGAACTTGACAATACATGAGCCAAAAGGAATACGGGAAT
>JBBDIY010000027.1:0-36940 GCA_040880185.1 Paenibacillaceae bacterium | reverse complement strand
GGCAAGAAAAAACCGCCCGTTCCCCGACATGGGAACTGAGCGGTAACAGAATGAAGGTAAAGAAGCTTATCTGCAAATTAAAAAGTATGAAAAAGATCTGAGTCTAAATCTTGTTTACTTACAAGAAGGTTCTAAAGATTCACTTGAAAGTGATACTAAGGATTATTTAGAGAATATATTAGGTTTAATTAAGAAACACACATTAACTGAATTTGGTAAAGAACCGAAAAATGCGGAGGAAAATTTAGGATGGGAGGATGGGGAGTCATATATGTTACTCCCAGCTAAATTAATAGAATTTCTAGACAATAGTAATTATGAGGTTAAAACAGTAAAAAGTATGATCAACACATTTCTTATTAATAAGAATATTCTGGAGTGTAGAGAAGAAGAAGTTGATCGACCTAGAATTGATTTAGTAAAAACAGTGTATCCCAAAAAAAATCCTCGTGTATTAACGTTCAATAAAGCAAAGATTAAAGTGTTTGTTGACAACTATAAAATCTCAAGTGAAAAAGATACGAATAAAAATGAAAGTGGAGGAGATTATGTGCTCCTTCCTAATTAGTGAATATTTTCATCTCAAATAGCAATGATATTATATCAATTTAACCAAAGTACACTGATTGCCAAATATGGCGCTAGTGTACTTTTTTATTCCCCTCTAACACTTAAATAATATACCCTCACCGCTAGTGATGTGTGAGTAACACAAGCTAGTAAGGTTAGAGGGTGGAAGAGGTGGATATGATGGGTAAGGATATTATGGGAGTGGACATGTTATATCTAAGTTATAAGTTGACTCGTGTTGAGTACAATGAAGCTTTTGAAAGGATACAGGAGTATTTGAAGAAAAAACATCCGTCTGATCTTCTTCATCGAGTTAAGAAAGGTAGCGATACTTACATTACCTATGCATTTCGGAAGCATGGTTTTCAAGAAATTCGACTACGTAAAACTGTGTATGGGGATTGCACAATCGAGATACGGTTTAGACCGCAACTAGTCATTAATAATCAAGGATACTATGTGCTCACATTGGTATCTGAATTCAACGATGTTAAAGTTGGATTCAATTATGTTATACAAGATGTTATGGGTTTGAGTGTTCCTGATTTTTACAAATGGAAAGCACAGAGAGTTGAAGCAACTGTTGATATATCTGTGCAAGAAGAATTGATTCCATTCTATCTACAACTGTTCAAATGTGGAAATGTCCCAGATTATTTTTTTGCGAAGAAACAAACAAACGAGCGTTGGGACTCTATTACGAACGTTTATTTGATGGGTAGCAAGATAACCGTTAATTGGTATGACAGGTATGAAACTATAAAGATAAAAGAAATGAAAAGTGTGAAAAAATCGGGAAAGGAATTTCAAGATTACACTGAAACGAAAGGAATGTTGAGGTTTGAAACTCAATTAAGGAAGAATAATAGACCAATGAAGGAAATGTTGGATCAGGGTCGATTAAAAGCGGAAGTCTTGAGACACTATAAGCAAATAGTGGGGGAAGGTGATTATTACACCATGGAGAAGGCATTGGCAATTCTTAGAGAGGCTGTTGAAAATCCAGGGAAACGATTGGAACTAATGAGATTATTGACATTGATTGATGAATGTGGCAGCGTTTTTGAAGCGAAGAAAAGGTATATGAAAGGAAAAGATGCTAAAGCAGCGTTGGATAAATTCAGCAAGCGGATAAATCAATTGAGAAAGCTAGGTATCAACCCTGTTGTATTGCCAGAGGAATGGGGGTTGACGTATCTTAAAAACTTGTATAATAAAATAGAGAAGGCTTAATGTGGTTTTATGCATTTGATTGAAAGTGAAATATGGCGCTTAGTGTGATTAAGCGCCATTAGCTTATATTATGATTTACGTATGACACGCTCACAAACCATAGCGCAATCATTAATCAACTGGTTGCCTAAGTATTTCATGGCACTAAAGCTAATTCCAGCGGATACAATCTGGCCTGCTATGGGTATGAATCTTATCATTCTTTTGAGAGTGACACGAATACCCGCTTTTAATAACAATA
Source organism: Paenibacillaceae bacterium (assembly GCA_040880185.1). Taxonomy (GTDB): domain Bacteria; phylum Bacillota; class Bacilli; order Paenibacillales; family UBA4045; genus UBA4045. The sequence goes on along the minus strand of JBBDIY010000027.1, from coordinate 34,896 downwards.
ACATTATGATTTCTTCTGTTATTACCTTACTAACAAACTGTCTCCCCATTGAGGAGATAATTAAGAGGGTCGCTACTCTAGTTGCCTCATCCAGTTCATCGATTTGTTCGGGTGATAAGCCGAATTTTCGATTGATTGCAGGAAGAAGTTGAAGCATGATGGCTATATCCGTACCAAGATCGATCCCTGGTATGGGTACAACAGCTGCTAATGCTGAAGCTACTGCTCGTCTATTTAGCATGGCTTTACATTCTTTCCGAACTCGGTCTAATTCTGCTATGGTTGAGGGCATCATAAATTTGTACCTGCCTTTTCTGAAAATGTAAAGAGTCACCGTGTCAATGATGGTTGTTCTCGTCATTAACACAGTGACTCTATCGATATTTGCAACTTTTTGGCCAGTTATTATTTACTTATCTTTATCAATTCAATTATCATGAACAAAATCATAGGTTTTTTTTGATTGTAGCGCGCCCTCTAAAACGATATTTCGTTCTGTTAGTGAGGGTTGAACACTTTCCCAATATTTAAGAGGGACTGCTACACCTGATCCTGGTTTTGCTTTCCCAGGAATTTTATAGGTATGTGCCATAATAGCCTCCTCATTAGCTTGCTCGGCTTTGGTTTGTGCAATTTCCTTGTCTTTCTGAGGATCACCACTTGATTTAAAACATATAACGCTTATTGATTTACAAATCCATATTAAGCGATCACGTTCTTCTGCTTCCATAGCTAGGTCCTTTTGAGCCTGCATTTCTTTTGCTTCTTCATCTCTCTTGGCCTCAAGTTTAGTAATCCTCAGATCATAAGCCTTCTCTACTGTAGGCCAGTAGAGTGGTTCTATAGCTACAATCTGAATAATACCCTCATATAGTTCGCAATATAATAAATCGCATTGTTGTGGGATAGTTTCTTTCATCTTTAACTCAATTTCAATATCTTGCATTAAATCCCCTGTACTTTCATAACAAAACACAGCCCAATCAAGGCAGTTTCTCACAATCTTTCCTTCTGCGACTGGATCTTTCACAACTTTTTGGGTGACTAAAGAAGCATCTGCTTCAGCATTATCATTAACCGGTTCCTTTTCGGTAATTTTCGGAGTTTCCTTTATTGTGTTTTCCACTTCATTTTTTGATCTAATCATGGCCTCAGTAGTATATTCTTCGGATTGTGAATCTCTTGATTCTATTGCACAACCAGTAAGAATATACGCTGCCAAAACAACCATTAGAATAATTTCGATCATTTTATATCGACCTAACATGTCTACACTCCTCGTAGTTTTTATTTGCTTTATAAACAGTCGGTGAGATCCAATAATGATTCTGAATTCATGGATTTGTTGTGTATGTTACCGTATACGTCACTTCGCTTGATTTTCCATACATGTTACTTGCAACAATTTTAAAGGTGTTTACTCCTGGAGTCAGATTAACAACAGTACTGCCGTAGAATATTTGATCATTTACATAAACTTTTGTAAAAGGATCATTTTCATCAGAAACAGTCCAGGTTAAGTTAATCGATGAAGATTGGGTGGTTAACGGTGCGTAACCTAATGTTAAGATTGGAGCCGTAGGTTCAAAAATGATATTGAATGTCTTTTCTACTACTTGCCCTAAATGATTTGTTGCTTTAATTAATATGGTGTTTTCACCTTTGTTTAAGTAGACAGTTGGATTGTTGTTATATTCTGTATTACCATTGATATAAACAATAGGGAATTTGTCATTCTTATCTGATACGCTCCACGAAATCACTACACTCTTCTTTGTAGTTTGTGTTGGTATGGGGCTAACAGTAAGAACAGGACCTTCACTAATAAAAGTAATTTCCTTTGATATCAAGGTAGATTTCCCTAATTTGTTAACTGCTTTGACCACAATTGTGTTCGACCCCTCTATTAATTTAACAGTGGTTGAAGTTTGGTAGCTTATCAGCTCATTATTTACATATACTTTCGGTTCGTTATCATTTTTATCTTGTACCGTCCATCCTATAGTCAACATTTCTTTATCAGTGGTTTGCGGTATGTCGTCTACCGTCAATATCGGTCCACCAGTTTGGAATAGTACGTGTTTGATAACTTCAGTCGATTTACCAAACTTATTCTCTGCCCTTACCTTTACTACGTTATCACCTTCTTCCAGCTTTATAGTAACGTAAGAGTAAAATTCTATTTGTTCATCATTTATGTAGATTACAGGGTAGTCATCATTGTCGTCTTTCACTGTCCAAGTCACAGTGATCATTTGCTTATCTGATACTTCGGGTATACCTTTCACTGTAAGCTCAGGAGCACCTTTTTCAAATTTAACTTCCTTGGTTACTATCCGAGCTTTACCTCCCGGCATTCTTGCAGAGATTGTGTACGTATATGTACCCTCCTCCTCAAGCAGAGTGGCAACTCGGAATGTACCTTGGACTACTTCTACTTCTTGGTTATTAATAAAGACTTGAGCACCTTTGGTAACATCTCCACTAATGTAAAATGTTGAAGTTGAAGTTGTCTCAGGTGCATCAACATTGAGTGTGAGGGAATTCTGGCTATCACTAGATGCTCCTTTCATAACGCGATATAACAATGAAGCTGCCTCTGCTCTGGTGACAGGGTTGTTGGGTTTAATTGTTCGATCTTCATAACCAGCAAGTAATTTCTTTTCTATAGCTAGTGCTAAGTAAGTCCGAATATTAGGTGAAATATCATCGGAATCATAAAAGCTATCAAGAATATATTCATCTTGCAAATCGTCCGGTTGATAACCTAGAGTTTTAACAAGTGCTACCGCAACGTCCTCACGAGTCGCTTTACCTGTTGGATCGAAGAAAGCAGCACCATTGGGAGGATAATAGCCAGTTAAAAAATCTTGTGCCGCCTCGATAGCAGGATAAGACCATCTTGTTTTGGATACATCTCTAAAAGCCGGGGTATCATGAGTCGGAATGTCTAAATAAAAGGACAATGTAATTAATTGAGCAAACTGTTCACGTGTCACTGAGGATTGCGGCTTGAATGTATTATCCTCGAACCCATTAATTACTCCTAATTGAACTAAACTATTAATTGCATCATTTGCCCAATAAGTATCACTTACGTCATTGAAAGAAGGAATTTCCTCTGCGCTAACCATTATAGGAATCAACATTAAAATAGCTAGTAGTATAATAGAAACTTTCATCATTCGCTTTATCATTGAATTACTCCCATTCTTATTTTGATATATTTCTTACTCCAATTTGGATTATTTATTCCTCAAGAGAGAACACAGCATTTAGGACAGCGTTTTCCGTCAAAGTGTCCTGTGGCACATCATTAAAAGACAATGCACCGATTTCAAAGGTTTCATCCTCCAATACAATAAATTGAAAGCGGGCTTTAACCTCCGTTTCCTCATACATCATATAGCCTGTGAACTCAACAACATGTTCACCCGAATCTGCTTTGAAATATTTCCAAGTTGGGCTACCAAAAAATTGTTCAAAGGTTTCACCGAATAATTGATCAGGGTTGTCCTGGAAGTAACCTCCCTTGACGGATAATACATAAGCATTATCTGAATCTCGAATACTCCCAAGTTGGTCTTCCAATGCTGTGCCCGCATCCTTTATTGTCTTTCCAGCTTCTTCACTACAACCTACCAATATAATAAATAGTGATAACAAGATCGTTCCCGTTTTTAATGGCAAGCCAAATAGAGACTTCATTCGTACTTTCCCCTTTCAAATTTCTACAAGACCCGACAGGAAATTTTTTCTAACCCCAATTATATCCAATTAAAAGCTTATAGACAATATAAATAAAGCTTACAGTATATTATAACCTTTTCCAATGTTAACTATTGTTTACTAAAGGAGGGGTTGAACTATGAATGATGCTTTACTAGGTAAGAGAATACGTATGGAACGAAATAAATTGAATATGACTCAAGAGACTCTAGCGGAGAAAGTAGATCTCTCTGATGCGTATATTGGTCAGATTGAGAGAGGAGAGCGAAAGCTATCCTTACATGCATTAATTAAGCTATCAAACGCATTAGGTGTGACGGTCGATTATTTGCTTCACGATTATATAGAGATTGATGATGATGGATTTATAAATCAAATCAAACAGATTATGCTGCATCGCTCCCCGAAGGAAAAGCAAATGATGCTAGATATGATAAAGCTAATGTCTACCCACCTTGATGATATTTTGTCGGAAAAATAGTTCAATATTCTTCAGCCAATAGCATCGTACTATGCGGACCATCGTCAATGACGTATATATTTTCGTTTAGTTTAGAGGTCGTTAGTAGCATGTGTTCCTTGACATAGTTCGGCTCTTCTTGAGAATGCCTGATGATTAATTTGTAGATTCCGAATTCATTGATGGTCTCCACCTTAAATAGCTGCATATAATCCTTATTCGTTACCTTCATTGTGTCTACCAGCTTCCAAAGCAACTGCTGAAGATCCTTAGGCACTCGATTATTGATTCCATTCGTGACATATTTCGTATTATTGAACACCATTGATTTCCTCCTCCTGCGATTCTTAAAATGAAAATAAAGACGATCTATATAAATAGACCGCCTTGTTGATAAAACTCATTTCGTTTAATTACGATAAACTTCGACAATTTATGCGCTTACTGCGCTTTCCTTTTCATTAAGTTTCTTCTGCAGTAGATTTAAGATTTGCTGATCCGTAACCTTCTCATCTTGCTTCTTCTCATACCATTCATCAAATCCGTCTAATGAACCAGCTAGATCCTGCCAGAATGCTCTCAATTGCTTTTGTGTGGCGGTGTTTTTACCCTTGAGCTTTTGCGTCAAATCATTCTTCTTGATTTCTTTATTTGTTGATGGAGGGATAAGATTGGATGAGGGAGTAATCTTCTTAGGTGTAATCCATCCTTTTTGTTCATAGTAGTCTTGATATGATTCTGGTAGCACGATCATCTGAGCTTGCTTATCCCACGTAATGAGTCCGTTATAGATATCACTTGCAACACCTAGCCGACTAGCACACTTCTTCATGCCATCTGTAATCGCTGATTTGGTTGCGTCGCCTTCATTCATGCCAGGCTTCACTTGCTCACTTCCCGCATCAATGAAGGTAATCCATTCTTTAAGATCAGGATTATAGAAACTGAACTCGACATAAATTTTCACTCTGGGCGACTTACCGCTTGGATCTTCAATCATTTTCTCCGTTTCATGCAGACCTCGATACTTCCAGAAACCAACGCTGAACACCTCGTTTAAACGTTCAATAACGGATTGCCCAGATACATAGCATCGCTGTCCAAAGCTATCGTACTGATATGAATGAATAGGGAAGGGAGCGTTTAATCGTGCGAATAAGGTTGTTTGTTCGGTTGTCATGATCTACGATACCTCCTTGATACTGAACTGACGGAAGTGTGTTGTTTTTAAACATGCTTGATGTGCAACGGGAAAAAGCTCTTTAAGTAGCTTACTATCAATTCCTGTTCGATTGCGGTTTTCCCATTTGATTTTATAGTCTCCAGTGCTACCGATCTCGTAATTCCCTAGCAAGGATTTAAAATGGTTCTCTACCTCGCTCAACTCTTCTTCGAGAATCTTAAGCTGTTGCTTCATATTGAGATAGGATTCTGCCATCTCAGAACCTTCAAGCTCGACTGTAGCTGTCTGAGTAGCTCTCGGATACCAAGTGTTCAGGAGGTTACTAGAAGCGTCTGAGCCATCGAATGGAGGACACTCACGGGATAGCACATGATTCTCCCAGAAGTCACCAGCTAATCGCAGCATTTGTTCAATCATGTCATCGTCACGTTGAACCTCATATTCTCTATACTTATTTCCCCCAATTAATGTCGCAAAATAACCCCAATCCAAACCCGTGATAAACAGATACCATTGCAGCTGGACGTAATAATAGTCAGGGATATTCCCATCATTCCATTCCTTGAGTAGATATTCATTCGCTGTCTTGATTTCCAAGATGCCACGTCCTCGCTTGGGACATATGAGCATGCGATCAATGTTACCTAATGCCCACTCATAACGTGGGTGTGAATAGATCATATCCTTCTTGGTAACAGCCCATTCTGGGTGCTCACTAGCAAACTTGTCTGCAATGAGAGGCTCTAATCGTGTACCCCATTCAGCAGGTTCACCTAGTTCACTTTCCGGAAGTTCACCTATCTTATCGAGATATACATGAATAGGGCGTTTCCATTTAGAAATCCCACAAATAGCAGCAATATCTGATCCACCAATTCCTTTACGACGATATGATAACCATTCTGCTGATGATAGATCAGTGGTTTCAACTAAAACATTGGCTTGCATGACTGCTAACATAGTAAGACTCCCTTCTGATTGAATTACATGAATCCACGTTCTTTTAGACTGATATAGTGAGCATGACCGATAATGATATGATCAAGCATCTCAATGCCTATGATCTCTCCAGCTGCCATTAATCGCTTTGTGATATCAATATCTTCATTACTTGGATCGGGATTTCCACTTGGATGATTATGTACACATATGATGGAGGCAGATCTACGTTTGATAGCAGCATTGAACACTTCTCTAGGATGAACGATACATGCGTTTAAAGAGCCTATTGAGATCGTCTCCCAGCCTAAGACCATATTCTTGCTATTGAGGAATATAGAAACGAAGTGCTCTTTTCCTAAATGAAGGAACGTTGATTTCAAGAGTTTATAGACATCCTCTGGGGTCTTAACTCTTATCGTGGGTTCAGTTGATAATGAAATGATGGGGCCAAACTTAAGAGCAGCCACAAGCTTTCTAGCGCCTACTTTACCAACCCCCTTAATAGATTCTAGTTCTAGTTCACTAGCATCCATTAAATCTCTTGGCGTAGGAAAGCGGGTGAGAATCTGATCAACGATATAACTATCTGGGTTTTCACATATGAAATTACTTAGTAACGATTTAAAATCTATGAGCATTGAATATTCCCCCATCTTCGATATGGTGTATTAGGATCACAGGGTAAAACGAAGAGCCGAACACTTGTGAAGTGTTCAGCTCAGGAATAATAATTGGTAATGATCATGCGGAGGCTACAACCAATTCATATGCTCTATCAATTAATGCATTGCCTTCATAGGTGCGTTGGAAGAGGTTTTCTTTAAACGAGGCTGTTTCTCTTAGTGGAGCTGCATGAGTGGCGAAGTCTGATACTGCATTAATGAATCGGTATCCACCTTTATTTACGTGAGCAAGATCAGGTGCGTCAAAATATCGGAGTTTCATGTCGGAACGCAGATGATTCACATTCTTTTCTTGAAGTGGCGTAGCGTTGTCTGACATGGGGAAGAGGAGGTTGATGTATTCCATCACTTTCTGATCTGAGATCTTGATTCGGTTTAATTTATCCATTGCAGCTCCTAGATTGTCCATATAATGCTCTGCCATAAGCAATGTCTTCATAGCTTCATCAAGCTTGGATTTCATATTCCCAGTATGGATCGTAGTCCAGATCCGCTTGGCATTGTTAAGTGCAAGATTAAGTGTGTTCTGGCATACGACACGAATAGGTGTCATGGCTACCTTGATACTGCCGCTTCCGTCATGACTATTGGAGAATACCATATATGGACTAACTCGATCTCCTAAGATCATGTAGTTATCTGGGAGCCTTGCAAGCAACCATACTTTCTTGCCATTCTGTAAACTCCCTGCCGTTTCATATCGTACACCTTCGCCTAATAACTGATCGGTAAATCCAAAAGCTTCTTGATTCTGAACGATAGAGTAACGGTCAGTCACAATCCCTAACAACTGCTGATCTGTTTCACGGATGTTTGCCTTGAAGCCTGGTATTTCCATTAGATTGTCTGTGAGTAATGATCGCTGAGTTACCTTCCAATCTAGTCCTGCTTCCTGCAATGCTGCCTCGGAACTAAGAGTGTGTTCAACTCTTTTACCTAATCCGTGCCAAGGTGCTTCTCTCACATAAAACATGGTTTCTACATTTGCTGCCATTCTACATCATCCTTTTAGTTTATTAAACAGCCGTGGTTGGCGTGTTTTCGGGGGAACGAAAATAACCGAGTGCTCAGATAGAGCAACCGGTCAAGTTGATGATCAAATAGGTTCATCAAGAAAATAATATATATTTGATTCTCTTTGTAATATCAGTCTGAAAATATGAAGTGCGAACATTAGCCTAAACAGCTGTAGTCAAATATCTCAATCCATCAAAAAATTGTTCATGATCCCTTCTTAATTAGTATATCCATCTTATAAGACAGCTTCCAACATCCCCCATGTGCAAATTAAATGCCCCACACCTTAAAGGGTTTAGGGTTATTGGACGTAATGTTTAATGACCAAAAAGTCATTATTAAAAGTGATATCCTTATTTATAATATATAATCCTGAATTCCCGAAGTATTATACCTAGGATGGAGTATGAGACTGTCGATTAATTCGTTTTGTCTCGTTACGAGTGAAAAATGTTTTGCCCAAGCTCAAACAGCTTGTTTCAAATTCCTTGATTATATAAGGGATTAGAGGAATGGAACTTGAAGCCAAAACTCGCGGCAAACCATCTTTTCACTCTTCACTTTCCAAACTACGATATAATCGATAGTCTCATTATCCGCCTTGAGGCTCTCGAACAAGTTTATAATTGAGGTTTGAATAATATAGAACATACGTACCACCTTATTTATTTTTAGAGGAATGTGATGTATAATCATTGCTGGAGAGTAGTCTCCAGCAATGATTATTGTTTATGACAAAAGGAGATTCATATTATGGCGTATGCAAGACATCAGAGTTTTTATTTTCGGGAAAAATGGTTGAGTAAAGGACTAAATGCTGTTCAGCAGGAAAATCATTTTTTTTTCGATGAACTTGCTTTTGAAAAAGTAGGCTTAGGCAAAAACATGGTAGAAGCTCTGAGGTTTTGGTTAATTGCATTTAATACAATTGAGGAAGTTAATATTGAGGGACAAAAATTACATAGACTTACTCAACTTGGCGAATTAATTTTAAATCAAGATAAGCTATCACAAACAAATGATACATTATCAATCTTACAATATGAACTAATTAGAAATGAACACGACCAATCAACAGTATTTGATTGGTTCTTTAATCATTATAAGGAAACGGTAGCTAGTAAACCTGATTTACTTAACTCATTTATTTTTTGGGTTAGTCAAAGAGAAGTTAAAGAAATTTCAGAAAAATCTTTGAAAAAAGACATAGATTGCATAGTGCAATTCTACACAAAATCCGAAGATGAGAACGATCCTGAAGATGTACTGTTTTCCCCTTTTTCAAGACTTGGCTTAGTTAAGAGTGAACCTTCAGGAGAAGGGCACGAAATAATTAAAAAGATATCCCCAGATATTCATGATATTGGAATAATTGCATTGCACTATATTTTACTTCATTACTGTGTAACGAATGATGTGGAGTTAATTAGTGTAAATGAAATTGTATCCAATGATCAGATGTGGGGGAAAGCTTTTAACTTGTCACGGAATAAAATAATTGAAGCGCTCAATATATTATCTAACCATGAGAGATATCCAATCCAATATGTTAGAACTAACAATCTTGACTATATTAGGGTGATGAGAATTGAACCAATGGACTTTCTAAGAGCTGAATATGCTAGGAGGGTAGTCAATTATGGCATTTAAGACAAGTGTAAATATTAAATTTGACATTGGAAATGATGAGTTCCTTAGGAGATATATCCCTACACCTTCACATACAGAAGCGATGAAAGGAATAGTAGATGGTTTTCTAAGTAAAGAAGCGAACAGGTCTCATATTATCATTGGTCCTTATGGTACAGGAAAGTCTTTATTAGTGAATGTTATAGGAAGCATTGTTGCAAAATTGGTTGAGGACGAGCAGATTAATGCGCTTATCAAAAAAATGGAGCCCATTGATGACTATGCTCATTTTAAACTTAATGGGTTAAAGAACCTGAAGAAAACTTATCTCCCAATCATATTAAGCGGTAATGAAGGCAGATTTAGACAGTCGATTATTTCGGGAATCATTAAAAAATTAAAAGAGAATGAGATTGAAATTATGTTGCCCGGTCTAACATCTAAAGTTGTTGACTCCATTTCCATATGGAAAAGTCAGTTTCCTCAGACATATGATACTTTTTGCGAAAAATTAGTACAGGATGGGAAAGAGATTGGTAAGTGGATTGAGGATATAAAAAAACAAAATGAAATAGAATTAGAGTACTTTTCGACTATATATCCGTTGCTAACATCAGGCTCATTATTTGATATCGATTACGATCATAATTTTGTGGGCCAAATGGAGTATATAATTACTGTATTGGAAGCGAACAATCTTGGTGTATTTATTGTATATGACGAATTTGCTCGATTTTTACAAGGTTTGAGTAATGCAAGATTGAATGAAACAATGCAAGATCTGCAGGATCTCGCAGAACTTGCAAATAGGTCTAATGCAATTCATTTTTTGCTAATCACACATAAAAGTTTGCGACTTTACTTTAACAGCTTTAATGAGGATATCTCTAAAGAATTTCAACGAATTGAAAAGAGGTTTAGACAATATCATCTACAAAGTGATCAAACTACTTTTTTAAGAATTGCAGAAATAATAATTTCAGAGAATATCGAAATGAAACCGAGTGTTTCAAATTCTGATTTTACTAATATACAATTGGAACTGAGGAAATATCCTTTGTTTCCAAGCTTAGATCAAACACAACGTGAGACGTTAGTTATTGAAGGAATGTATCCACTTCATCCGGTATCATTATTTATGCTGCCTCATTTAACCCGAGTGTTTGGTCAGAATGAAAGGACATTATTTACATTCTTAGAAAGTGAAGAAACAGGTGGTTTTTATAATCATATAAATAACTCAAAGAAATATTATTTAGCGTATCAATTATTTGATTACTTCTTCCCTGACAATAGTGAATTTATAAATGAAGAAGTATCAGAGCATTTCATGCTGTATAAGAAGGCTTTAGCGAGAATTCCTAATAATATTAAAAATAAAAAGCAAGCTCATAATATTATTAAGATAATTGCACTTTGGAATATATGTTCTCTACAATCTGAACAGCATTTAACTAATGAATTTCTATGCTTTTCATCTCATATGAAAGAAAAGGAATTAGACAATCTAATTGCTATTCTATCCGAGAATAAAATAATTCGGTTTAATAGAATCAATAATTATTGGGAATTGTTTTCAGGTAATTCTATAGACTTGCAGGAAGCGATAGATAAAGAAAAACAACTAATCGTTTTAGATGATACTCTCATACTCGACAAACTAAACAAAAGTTTGAATACGAAATTTTATACAGCGGATCGATTTAATGACGATAGAGGAATGACTAGGTATGCTTCCGTTTTAATTGTTCGAGAAAAGGAAGTCTTAGAAGGTAAGTTTCCAGTACCAAAAGATATTTTCGATTTACTCATTTACTATGTATTGCTAGATAACCTACAAAATTTAGGTAAAGTAGAAAGCATTCTCTTAGAAAAAAGTGCAAATGAACAATTATTATTTTTTGTGCATCCCGTGTCAGTGAAATCAATAGAGAAAGACATAAGCAGTTCTCTAGCTTTAGAATCTTTAAAGAAAAATAAATCGCTATTTTCTGAAGATAAAGGGGTTAGAGAAGAATTAGAAATCCTAATAAACGAATCTAATTATATTATTACAAAGTATTTATCGGAAATGGCACGGTTTTGTGAAGGGAACAATTGGATTATTAATTCGGAAATACGTGAAGTAAGTACAAAGTTTGAGCTAACCGAAATTCTGTCGAATAAATGTAATCAATTATATAGACTTACACCCGTAATTCTTAATGATAACTTTAATAGAAAATCGATTTCAGGAACACAAAAAAGTGCCGCTGTAGTTTTAATTGATCGTATTCTTGAGCACACAGGAGAGGAACAATTTGGAATCATAGGAACTGGCCCAGAGTATGCCATATATGCGTCAATTTTTAAAAATAATGGTCGACTCGATTTAAATGTTAACAGGCTCAATTTCAATGATATAGAATACTTGCCTTATCAAGAATTACGAACACAGTTGATTGGAAGACTAGATGCAAACAATGCAGGGAATTTACAAGATATTATCGAACTTTTCACTAATCCTGCATTTGGAATCAGATTGCCAGTTGTGAGTGTGTTATTAGTTTCACTATTGAGAGATCGATGGAATGAGTTCGCATTATACCATAATGAAATGTATGTACCAGGTTTAGATGGTTCTAAATTATTTGAGATTATTTTTGAGGGTAGAGCAAAAAATTATCGTTATATATATGAGCATTACGATGAAAGGTATATTGAGTTCTTTAATCAAATAGAAGTACACTTCAATGATTCCCTTGAATACCGACTGGTTAACCACTCTAGACTAATTTATATTTGTGGAACACTGATGAAGTGGATAAGAATGTTGCCTAAGTTTACGCAAACATCAGAACAGGTATTGGAAGAATTTTTGTGGTTAAGGGAAACTATAAAGCATACAGAAATAAATCCACAACAAAGCTTCGCTTTAATTTTCGAAAGATTCCAAGGTGAATTTGATGAGTTCATGGTATTAAAAGAGTATGGAGAAAATGTTTTAATGGAAATGAAAGATAATATACAACAAGAGATACTTCGTATTACAAACATGCCTAGTGTGATGGAATTAGAGAAATGGGCAATAGAACAAAATGCAGTTTTTACAGGATCAAGCAATAAATTTATTAGAAACTTAGTTGCTGCTTTTAAGGCGAAAAGTGATAGTGTGGGTTGGATTGATATATTTGCTGAGATATATATTGGTATAATAATTGATGATTGGTCCGATACAACAAATAATCTATTAATTCGTCAGTTAGAATTTGACTACCAAATGACTATTAATACTAATTCTATCAAATCATATTCAAGTATTACAACAAACGACCCTGAAGTGATAACGATTCAATTAAATGAAAAGAAGAAAATAATTAAAAAAGCTGAGTTGTCAATAAAATCAACTGCTGTATATAATAACATAGAGCGACTTATTAATTCAGCCGGTCGCAATGTGCCGAAATATGAGTTAGAGTTTCTTATCTATCAATTATTTGAAAACCATGTCATAAAATCGGAGTGATATTATGAATACCGTTGAAACTAAAAAGATCCATATTGCCATGTTTAGTGGAGGAGCTGGTAGTGCTTATGTGGCTCGCCATATGGTAGAAACTTATGGGAAAGAAAATTGTATTTTGTTTTTCACTAATACGCTATGGGAAGATGAAGATAATTATCGTTTCATGGAAGAAGTAGCAAATTATATTGGAATAGAAATTACACATAGGATGGATGGGAGAACACCGGAAGAAGTATTTCACGATACACGTTTTCTCGGGAATGCAAGACTGGCAAAATGCTCTGAAGAACTTAAAGTAAAGCAAACAATAGTATTTTTAGACGGAGAAATAAGACTAGAGAAACACTTGGAGCCTATCTTATACTTTGGGATTGGTCCACACGAGAAACATAGAGCAGATAACCTGAGGGAATTTTATAACCATTTTCCACTTGAACCTATTGAAACTAGATTTCCTTTAATAGATTTAATGAGAGATGACCTTGATGCTAAAAGTATCATTAGAGATGAGTGGGGAATCGAATTACCGAGAATGTATAATCTTGCTGAACAATTAGCGGAAGAAGGTAACGAGAACGCTAAAACTCTGGTAAAGAATAAAATAAAAGGATTTACACATGCCAATTGTGCTGGCAGATGCGTGCGTGGTGGTTTTCAACATTACGCGATCTTATTTGCTCTCTGGCCTGAGAGATATAAGGAACAAGAAGAAATGGAAGAGAGATTCCGAGTGTCATTTAAAAGAGATGTTTCTATTCTTAAAAAGGATGGTAGTTCTTATACCATGAAGCAATTTCGTGAAATCATGGAGAATGAGGGTTTTGAGAAATTTTTGTTTAAAGAGGATGCTGATATTCCCTGTGTTTGTTCGTTCTCTTAAGTAACCTTATAACTGTCGAGAGGACAGAAATTAATAATAAATGTCAGAAGATCATTTCTGACGTTTTTTTGTTGGTTTATGTGGAAATAAAGGGAAATTGGTCGTGCTGTTGAATTAATACTTTATACTAGTTTTACTAAATGAGAAATAAATCAATAAATTAGAGGTGGCAGTATGCGGTTTAGAGATTTATCGATTAAAAAAGAGTACCGCTCCTTTTCGGATGATATTGTAAATAATTTTTATATCCCCTTACTGGATAAAGCAGTGCTATATCAGAGAGCGGTTGGGTTTTTCTCCTCATCTGCTTTGATAGAAATTTCCTATGGAATTTCCCGGATTTTAGATAATGATGGTCGTATTCAATTAATTGCTTCACCTCGCTTACAAGAGGAGGATATAAAAGCAATTGAAAAAGGATACGAAGAGCGAAATGCTGTTATTGAACGGGTAGTGTTGAAATCAATAACAGAACCTAAAAATTATTTTGAAGAACAGAGATTAAATATATTGGCCACTCTTATAGCAAATGATCGTTTGGATATTAAAATAGCGTTTCTTGTAGGTAAAGGAACGATGGGTATGTATCATGAGAAGGTTGGACTGATATATGATTATTCCAATGATGTAGTTGCATTTACGGGCTCGCTTAACGAAACAGCAACGGCCTTTACTCACAACTATGAAACTATTGATGTATTTTGTTCATGGACATTGGATAGTGAACGAGTGAGTGCTAAGAAAGAGGCTTTTTCATCACTCTGGAATAATACTATGTCTAGAATGGAGATAATGGATTTCCCAAAAGTCGCGAGGGACAAGCTTCAATCCTATAAAAAAGAGCATATTGATTTAGATATCGATGGAAAAGAATTTTTTGAGGACACCGTTAGAGAAACTAAGTCTAGTTATGATCATTCAAACAATAATGATACTTATGATTCAAGGTTATTAATAGGCCCAAGTCTACCAATAGGTCTTCGGTTTCATGATTATCAAATCGAAGCAATAGATGAATGGGTAAGACAAAATTTTCAAGGAATATTTGATATGGCAACTGGCACAGGAAAAACATATACAGGGCTAGGAGCGGCGACTCGTTTATCCCAGCTAATTAGCAATGAGTTAGCAATTATTATCGTCTGTCCATATCAGCACTTAGTTGAACAATGGGTGGAAGATATTATTAAATTCAATATTCATCCTATTATTGGGTATAGTGATTCCTCACAGAAAGATTGGAAACAGAAATTGAGTCATGCAATACGAGATCACAAATTAAAGGTTAAAAACAAAGAATTTTTTTGCTTTATTTGTACTAATGCTACATTTACTTCTGATTATGTACAGTCTCAATTCGCAAAAATGAAAGGCAATGTTCTATTGGTAGTTGATGAAGCACACAACTTTGGGTCCGCGAAACTGAGCTCTATGTTAACTAGCAAATTCAACTATAGATTAGCACTATCGGCGACATTAGAACGTCACAATGATGAAGAAGGTACCGATAAACTAAAGCAATACTTTGGAACCAAATGTATTGAATATCCTCTAGAGAGAGCAATACGTGAAAAGAAGCTAACTCCCTATAAATATTACCCTATTGTAGTTAACTTGAATGATAGCGAGTTAGAAACTTACACTCTATTATCTCAGGAAATAAATAAGTGTATCATTGTTGAAAAAAGCGGTAAAAGAAAGCTGTCTGAAAAGGGTAAGCGGTTAGCGCTTAAAAGGGCAAGACTTGTTGCAGCCGCCAAGACTAAAATCAGTAAATTAAGAGTGTTAATCCAACCTTACCTTAAAGATAGTTTCCTTCTTGTTTATTGTGGGGCTGCCTCTTTATTGAATGAGAATGATGATTATACTTCTATTGATGAGGAAGATATTAGACAAATCGATGCAGTGACAAATATGTTGGGAAATGAATTAGATATGAAGGTCTCACAATTTACTTCCAAGGAAGATGTTGCTGAAAGGGAGGTATTAAAGCGTGAATTTGAAAAAGGAGATAATCTGCAAGCACTTATTGCAATAAAATGTCTAGATGAAGGTGTAAATATTCCGAAAATAAAAGTTGCCTTTATCCTTGCTAGTACAACTAATCCTAAAGAATATATACAGAGGCGTGGTCGTGTACTTCGTCTTTCACACGGAAAGGAATACGCAGAAATATATGATTTCATTACAATACCTCGACCATTAGATGAGGTATCATCATTGACAGTGGAAGAGTTGAAGAAAGATCTGTCTCTGGTTAAAAATGAGTTAAATCGTGCTGAGGAATTTGCCAGGATTGCCATGAATTCAATGGAAGCTGATAGGGTCATCCAAGAAATAAAGGATGCTTATAATCTGAGTGATGAGTTTACCGAATTTTCATAAATGAGGAGAGACTATTATGGATGACGCAACAATGATTAGGCTGGATCTAAAGAAGATTGAGAACCTACTTAAGAAGGTAATTATTATGGAAAAACAAAATCTAAGAACTAAGCAGTACAATGATCCCGAAATGGTTAGAAGAATCAAGAAGGCCATAGAGGAGGAAGTAGAATGCTTCTAAAAACACTTAAACTTATTAATTTCAGACAATTTTCCGGAGAACAAAACATTGAATTTGCGACTGATAGCGTGAAAAACGTAACGGTTGTTATGGGGGAGAATGGTTCTGGTAAGACTACCCTCGCTCAAGCATTTACATGGTGTTTATATGGTGATACAGACTTTGAAGATAAAGTTGTTGCAAACCGTGCCCTTGAAAGAAAATTGATGCCTGGAGGGGAACTGCAAGTTAAAGTTGAACTAAATCTTGTACATAGTGGAACTGAATACACAGTTATACGAGAACAATTGTATAGAAAAGATTTAACTGGAAGAACTAAAGGTCAAAACACTACATTTAATATCGCATATAAGAAAGATGGACAACAAGAGTTCGTCAGAGCTCTAGAAGTAGATGCCTACATGAAGCAAATTCTACCTAAAGAGTTATCAAGGTATTTTTTCTTTGATGGAGAACGAATTGGTAATATGAGTAAAGAGATAAAGAAGGGAAAAAGTCAGGACTTTGCGCAAGCCGTAAGGGGCTTACTTGGCCTTAATGCATTTATTTCAGCGCTAGAACATCTAAAACCAACCTCAAAGTATGGTGTAATTGGGAGTTATAATGAAAGCTATGATTCGAAGAGTGATAAGAGAATTGCTCAATATACAGAAGACATTCAAATGGCACAAGATAATATAGAAAGGATTGATAAAAGACTTTTAGAAATTACTTCGGAGATGGAGATAGCGCAGGATAATTGTGATGATCTTAACGTTAAATTAAGTGGGATGGCTGAGACGGAAAGACTTCAAAAGGATAAACTACGATTATCAGAAACACTAACAAAAACAAGGCAAGCTCGGGCATCATCAATGTCTGCAATTCTTAAGCAGTTTAATACAAATAATTCATCATACTTTGCAAAGTCATTAATATTTAAATCCTTGGAGAATCTGTCCCAAGAAAGTAAACTCGATAAAGGAATTCCCGATATGCATGCTCGTACAATTGAATTTCTTATTAAGCGGGGGTTTTGTGTCTGTGGAACAAAAGTAGAGTTTGGAAAGGAGACTTATAACAATCTTAATAAAGCATTAGAATATTTACCTCCTCAATCCATCGGTACGTCCATTAATCAGTTTGTTATAGAGTCTGAGTTGAAAACGAAGTCATCGAGTGATCTTTTCGAGTCAATTGCAGATCAATATAAGGTTCTACGAGATTACGAAAACCAAATAGAGCAGTTGATTTCCGACATTCTAGCAATTGAAAAAATCGTTGAAGGTAAGAAGGGGATTGGAAATCTTCAGCAGGATCTTTGGCGATATGAAAAAGTTATTCGTGATCTAACGGCAGAACGAGATGAATCAAACAGAAAAAAAGGTGCACATGAAACTACTCGTGACCGTTTAATTACTGAACGAGCAGAGCTTACTTTAAGAGATGAAAACAATAAGAAAATAGAAATATACAAGGCATATGCGCAATATATGTTTGACGAATTATCAAGGGTATATAAAAAGAACGAAGAAGAAACACGCAGGAAATTAGAACGTTATGTCAATGAAATATTTAAAAGTATTTATGAGGGTGGTATGTCGATAAACGTAGACGAACGTTATAATATCCAGGTCATTGTTGAGGATGAAGGAGGATATAGCAATGATGTTGAAACGTCTACAGCTCAAAGTATCTCTGTCATATTTGCATTCATTTCCGGAATAATAAAAATGGCACGAGAAAATAGTCTTGAACTTGAAAGCGAAACGAAACTATTAGAATCGGAACCATATCCATTAGTAATGGATGCGCCATTATCGGCATTTGACCGACGCAGAATTAAAACTGTATGTGATGCACTTCCTAAAATTGCTGAACAGGTCATAATATTTATTAAGGACACTGACGGTGAGTTAGCTGAAGAAAATATGGGAGCAAAGGTTGGCAAGAGGTATCTATTTGAAAAAAAGAACGAGTTTGAAACTAAATTAGTTGCGAGGTGATATCTATGTTATTTCAGAAAGAGTACTCTTTTCGAGGATCACATGTGGATAAAGTAAATAAATTAACATCGCAATTTGATAGTAGTGCTTCTGCAAAGTTATTTAATCGTAATATTGATGTATACATACTGGCACCAATAATTGGGTTTCTGTATGGCAGAAGGGCTGAAATAGATAAATCAGGTGGGGAGACTACAAAAATCTTCCCGGAACAGTTAATAAGAGAGCAAACCTATTTGAAATATAATTACCAACTTATCATGTTATTAGACAAAAAACGTGAACCATCTTTTGATGAAAGGGAAAATAAAGCATTCAGGAATTATGGAAATAATAGTGAAGAGACGTTGTCAGACGAACTATCTTATGAGAAGTATGTTCTAGGTGGAATTGATGTTTTATACGAAAAACTAATTGAAAATGCGAATAGTCCTGAGGACTATATCACTAAATTGTATGACTTCATGGAAGAATTCAACGAGAGATATAACGAGGATATTTCTGATGAAAAGATCCTTGATCTTTGTGCATTAGCGAGAAATTAGTATACGATAAAGCGGTGTTATTTATGAATATAATTGATATTAAAAAAGAAGTCTTATCTGTTCTGATCCAATTAGCGAGGCAAAAAGGTTATATTACTTTCGATGATATATTTAAGAGTGCGGACTCGGTTACTCTACCCATAGACGAGGTAGAACGGCTGTGTGACATGGTAAATTCGGAAGGTATACTTATCCGTGATAACGATGAAATAAAAAGTAATTTAGATCATACCGAAATACCTCGGTATGATAAATCTCAGTCAAATTATTCTGCTATATATAAGCGGGTTATCGCGATCGATGAAACATTAACTTGGTACGTTGAACGGTTGAAGTTAATTGAACCGCCACAGCAAGGGGAAGAAGCCGTACTTATACTACATGCAAAAGAAGGCAATCAATTTGCTGCAGATCGTCTAGTCTTAATGTTTCTTAAAGTGGCTCTTCGAATAGCACTCTGGCATCATGATAAATTTGGATACCCTCTAGATGAAACCATTCAAGATGCTAATATCGGATTATTGCTTGCTTTAGAAAAAATGCCAATGGACAGAAATTTACGATATTCCACGTATGCCCCGTGGTGGATTCGTCAGTATATTACACGTAAAACGCAAGGAGTGAGCGGGACATTTTATGATATTCCTGCTTATATAAAGGACAAGCTTATAGTAGTAATTAAAATTAAAAAGAATCATGATTGTCCTCAATGTGTTGAACGTGAGTATTGCTCAAATTTAATAGAAAATATATGTATCGAGCTATCGTTGGATATTGAAATGGCATCATATTACCTTGATTTAATTCGCGTTCCCTATAGCTTGGATGAGTTGGTTGAGGAAAACAAAGAAATGTTAAATGATAGGGGACAAGCTTCTGAAGAAATTATTGAAAAATTAAGGTTGTCGGGGTTGAGGGATCAACTATCAGAAGTGCTTTTAATGCTTAAAGAAAAGGAAAGATCTGTTTTAGAGTTGAGATATGGATTACATGATGGGCATCAAAGGACTTTGGAAGAAGTTGGGCTAATTCTAGGTGTTACAAGGGAACGTATCCGCCAGATAGAATCTAAAGCGTTCGGGAAAATTCGTAATCCTAAATATTTTGAAAAAATGAGTTTGTTTGAAAAATAGAGTATCTCACTTTCTTGGGAAGTAGTAACTACGAAATGAATATGTCGTGGCAGATTACATTTACATATTTGTGAAATCACAAACTTACAGAATTTCAAGAAAAACGAATTTGGAGAAAGGTGGGTAAATCTGCAAGGGAAAAGATTTACAGTTTTCCATACTTGAGAATTACTACAGTACGAGACTTAAACCTTAAAAAGTAAAGGGTGGTATGTATGGAGGAAATTGATTTAGGCGAAAAAATAAATAATACAACGGTTAGTTTTAGTTTGTCTCCAGAATTGTGGGGTGCATTTGATACTAATCAATTTGATCTTTCTGCAATAACATTTAACGAAATTAAGTTTTTAAATGATTCAAATGATGACTTGCATCCGGATATGGGAAACATACCAAATGACAAGGGTGGAATTTATTTTTTTTATATTCGTTCTATAATAGTACCTAATACTTATTTTTTAGTTTATATAGGAAGAGCATGGTATACAGAATATCAAAATTTGAGAAAACGGGTGCGAAGCTACTTCCAAAAATATCCTAACGAAAGGCCGAAAATTAATCGAATGATAAGGTATTGGGGACCATATTTATATATAAGATATATTGAGATGACTGATAACGATATAATTAACGATCTTGAAGAAAGATTGATCAACAGCAATATACCACCTTTTAATGATAAAATACCTGATAAAAGAATTAAGGATGCAGTAAGTGCATTTAATTTATAAGGGAGTGAAAAAAATGAAGATACCCGCTATAAGAGGAAAAATTGGTGCATGGCGATACTACACATCTGTTCTTAGTTTCAATCAAATTAATACATATGTGAAAAAAATAGATGATGAACTACATACCTCGAAAACTCTCAGTGATATGATACAGCGAAGCATAACTGACAATTACAAAAAAATTAAAGATTATATTCTTAATCAAGAAGAAAGATTTTTCAATTCTCTAGTATTAGCTGTTTATGATGGAAATCCTGAATGGGTGGAAATGGAGGTTGACTACGGGGAAGGTGAGGAGTTCTTTAATCTGGGTTTTTTAAAATTGAATGGAAATGAAAAGATATTTCCAGTGGATGGTCAACATAGAGTTGAGGGTATTAAAGCTGCATTAGAGATGGACTCTAGTCTTGGAACAGAACAAATTCCAGTTATATTTATTAGTCATAGTACTAGCAATGAAGGTATGCAAAGGACTAGACGTCTATTCAGTACTTTAAACCGATATGCAAAACCAGTAAGTATGAGGGATATTATTGCACTTGATGAAGACGACGTAATTGCTATTATAACAAGAGATTTATTAGAAAATTATCCACTTTTCGGTAACGACAAGTCATTTGATTCAAAGGGAAAAGCTATACCTGAAACAAATAAAAAAGCATTTACTTCAGTAATAACTCTTTATGATTGTAACAGAGAAATTTTTAAACAGTTTAAGGCTGTTAATAATATAAAAATCCCCCTAAAAGATTATTTAAAGTACAGACCAGCTGATAATATAATAAACTCATTTAAAGAGTTTACTTTTGCTTTCTGGAATGAATTTTCAAGTCATTTATCTGTAATAACTACTTACTTGACTAACGAAAGTGAAAACCCCGCTGAACCATACCGAAATAGGGAAATAGGTGGTAATCTAATATTTAGGCCGGTTGGTTTATTACCATTTATTATGGCGATTTTAGAAATAAAGAGAAGGAACGAAGAAATTATAATATCAGATATTATATCACATTTTAATAACATCACTTTTGCATTAAATCAACGACCATGGAAGCAAGTGATTTGGAATGATGTCGATAAAACAATAATTGGTGGAGACAATATTCTTATTAAGTTATTATTATTGTTTATGTATGATAAGGATTTATTAAAAGAGAACGAATTGAACAGCTTAAAAGCAAAGTTTGGTGGGAAACTAGGTTTGCAAGGTGCTGATTTAGAAGAAGTATTAGATAATTTATAATATTTTGAAGCGTTTATTGTAGTATAAGGAATCCCGTGTTTTATTCATTATCACTAAGTAATATGACCGCAATATCAAAGGCATATCCGTATAGTTATATTATTATATTACTGATTCTGATGATACGTATTTTAAATTTGTAGTAGCTATTAAGAATAGCGTTCTTATATTTTAATTCAAATGTGATAAATGGAATTGTTTGTACTTTATGATATGGTGTAGTACAATTGTACTAGAACATACGTTCTAATACAATTGTGAGGTGACAATATTATGAAGCATGTTGTCATGTATTCAGGTGGCGTTGGAAGCTTTATGGCTGCGAAGAGAGTTATCGAAACTTTCGGTGTTGCTGCTACGGTTCTTCTTTTCACTGATACAAAAATGGAAGATGAAGATCTTTATAGATTTATCAAAGAATCAACCAGATACTTAGAGGCAGAATTTATCAAGATATCGGATGGTAGAGATGTTTGGCAGGTGTTTAATGATGTTAGATTTCTTGGTAATTCAAGAATTGCTCCATGTACAAGAATACTAAAGCAAGATTTAGCAAGAACTTGGATAGAGAAAAGTTTTGTTCCGGACGAGGTTGTATTATACGTTGGAATAGACTGGACTGAAGCACATAGAATTGAGAAAATAAAGAATAAATGGGCACCCTACATAGTTTCCGCTCCATTAATGGATGAACCATATTTGTCTAAGAATGATATTTTTAAAGTGCTTGAAGACATTGGGATTGAAAAACCAAAGTTATATTCATTGGGGTTTAGTCATAATAATTGTGGAGGATTTTGTTGCAAGGCTGGTCAAGGACATTTTGTGAACTTATTAGAGAAGCTTCCCGATAGATTTGCTTATCACGAAAAAAAAGAAGACGAAATGCGCGAAAAATTGGGTAAAGATGTATCGATTCTTAAAAAACAAAAAAACAATAAAGTCTTCCCATATACTTTAAAACAACTAAGAGTTGATTTTGAAAATAAGAATCAACAGATTGATTTATATGACATTGGTGGTTGTGGTTGTTTTATTGAAGAGTCTCAGTGCGAATATATCGTATCAACTTCGTCAGCAGTAAAGATTATAAAACGATATATAGGCTTATTGAATCCGAATTATTAATCATTAATATGTATGTAGTCTTTTAGTATTCATGATAATACTCTGGTCAAGATTTTGGTCAAGAAATTTATATTTCTATAAGTAGAGGTTTACTCACCTTATTCAACATTTAGTCTCCAAACCCCATGATACAAAAGGCTTTACGCCCGACAGGGCTATCTCCCAGAAATCCCCTTATCATCTTGAGGGGGTGGTGCCTTCGGGTGTGAGGGTTCAAATCCCTCTGACCGCATTATACGTTTTAGAGCTCGGAAGCCTTGCTATGTGGGGCTTTTTTTATTTTAGATTTGTTATCTTGTTTGTCAAGAAGTTGGTAATATACGTGCTTGGGGACGGTTTGGGGACGAATATTATTTATTTGATATTTGGTTGCGAATTAGGCTGCTCGATCCAAATAATCATTACGTATGTCCAAGGGTACGCATTCATTCTGAACAGAGAGAAAAATTAATTTAATCTGATAAATATGCTAAACCAAAATACCAAAATGAATTGAAAGAATTTTAGGATAAAAAGAGGGATTCAGGGTACTAGTGTATAATTTATCCAGAATATGAGGAGAACGCGCCATCGTTCAAGTGAAAATGGTTTGGATGAAAAGTAAATGGATAAAATGACTTTGCTGAAATTGTCACATTCGCTTAGATAGATAGCTCAAAAGTGATAAGGGTCATAGTCGGGAGGCGTCAGAAGTGAAATTGGAGAAACCAAAAAGTATTCGGCATATGCTTAGAAATCAGAAACATTGGAACCCGTTCAGCGATCAGTACGATGCGGAGAAGATTGCGAAGGATTTAGAGATATACTTAGAACTTTGGAAAGCGGCCGACGTGAAGTACCTGGACCCTGACGACCCATACGCCTTGACTATCGTGAATAATGGGGCTATCTTTCATCAGTACTTTAAACAACTGTACGAATATATGAGAGATGCTATCGATCGGACTAAAGCTCATCCAGAGCAGATCATGAAGTACCTTGTCGCCATCGGAAATTCCGATACGATCCTAATGATTAGGCATGTGAGCGAGACGTTGAATAATGAATTCGATTCTATTAGTTTGGAAGAGATCGCTGGGATTGAACTGGAACCAGGAGAGGGAAGGTCTCCGGTCAATGCGATGGGTGCTTTTGAGATGCAAGTCGACCTACTTAACAATTTATTGAATTACTTACGGTACTTCTTGCATTCGAAGGGGCAGCACGACCATTACGATGAGAAGCAATTAGTACAGATCTCAAGTTACTTGTACACTTCCTCTAACGTGATGCTCATTGTGAAGGATTCATACGACAGAATTACTTGGGAGGACGGGAAGATTGAAGTACCTCATCAGAATGAGAATGAGCTCCGTCTGATGTATAAAGACGATCAATACCCTTTACTACTGAAGGTCGGGCGACATCGCATCGAGCAGAATGTACTTTCTTCGATAGTGGAATCCCGAATGCTCTTCACGGAGCGTCCGAAGTATCAATCGATGACGAACCATATGAGAAAGAAGGCGTTGCTTCAAGATGTGCGAGTGGACAACCGGGGGTTCGTCTCGACCAGGGTTTTAAGGACAGAGGATTACCCATCCAATGAAGAAATTCTGGACGGATTAGCGGCAATCGTTTCCTTCTATCCTCACCTTCATATGGAAAACTTGAAGGGTTTGGACCGGCTGTCTATTCTGGATATACTTGTCCTCTACAGCGCTTTGCTGACATTGGCTACGGCGTTGAAGCGTGAATTAGGCCAAAAGATTGAGGGAGATAACAAGGAATTGAAACGCCTTTTTATAAGAATCAAGAAGAAGGAGCTACTCACCTACTTACAGAGCGTGACTTTATATTCAAAGTCGCAAATTGAATCATTCCTTACAATTATCGAGAACGACATTTACGACAGGAGCAGAAGGATTCAGCTATGGTCAAGACCCTTAGTAAAAACAAGGGACGTCTATTTTCTGCTTCTATCGAGTCTTCAAGCGCCTAATTACTTGCAACTCATCGACGAATGGCTGGAGTCGGCGAATTATTCGCTGAAGTTGAGAGGCACCGCACTGGAAAAGCTCATTAAAGCGGATTTGCAAAGTTATCTGAAGGGGAAAGGTAAGTACGCAGTAATTCCGGAGAAACAGAAATTCTATGTAAGTAAGAAGGAATTCGAAGAAATCGACCTAATAGTATCTATGGAAAAGATGATCTTGATCGCAGAAATAAAGAACATTAAGTTTCCGATGGAAGCACGCGACTTCCATAATGGTTATAAGCACTTGAAAGAAGGAGCGGAACAAGCGGCACGGAAGCGGGATTTCCTGTTGAGACATCGCTCGAGTTTCGATTCTGAACTGCGCGGCATCGAAGGGAAAAGCATCCACGTTGCGGTGATTTGTAACTATCCGCATTTCACCGGGATGGAGATCGATAACGTACCAGTGATCGACTATATGGCACTGCAGAGTTATATGAATGAGGGTGAAATAAACGGTCAGAAAGTTTTCTTCAACGAAAACAATGTACTTGAAATGGAAACAGTGAACCAGATCAAATTGTGGAACAATATTGACGAATTCTATGACCGGATCGAAGCGTATCTAAGAAAGCCAACTATCGTTAAGAACTTATTGGAAAAGGTCATGATAACTGAGAGTCGGATTACACTCGACGAGGCGTCTCCTCAGATGTTTTTGCAATCGGCTGAATTTTAGAATTTTGGGTTAACTCACTTAAAGCCTGGATTCATAAGTATGATACTGAATATAGTTAAGTATTAAAGGAAAGTGATAGTTCAATAATAATATGGTGAGTTCTAACATTCTTTGAACGAAATAAGTGGTTATTTAAGGCTTTTGGGATGACTGATAATACAACAAGAGGACATCGTAGATTCGGTGTCCTCTTGTTGTATTATCAAGAAGAATTAATAAACTTATTTCTTATAAATCTCATTTAATATTGCCTTAGCTTTCTTAATGTCAGCGGCAGAGAGTTTTAGTAGGCGATCCATGATATCCTGCAGATCCTTTTGCTTACTAGTCTGTCTTAGATTTAAGTCGGCATAACGAAAAAGCTCGTGAACCTCTACTTCTAGAGCTTCAGACATCTTTTCAAGGGTAAGCATTGTAATGTTCTTCTCACCTCGTTCGACAGCCCCGATATATGTAGAGTGAAACCCTGACATTTCTGCCAATTGTTCTTGGGTTAAACTTCGATCCTTGCGAATGTCCCTAATTCTAGCACCAATAATTTTAAGTATATTTCCTGCCATAATTACACCTCACTACAAAGTGTAGACAATGAACAGAAATCGAAACACATCATTATAAGTAGTATTATAAAATATACTATCTATAAGTATGATTATTCGATGTTCTGGCGATAACTTAGATATTAAATGTAATAAAAAGGAGATTCATTATGGAGGAAATTGTGGAAGTCGCACTCGTAACGAATAGAGGGATCAAATTCAGAGAGGTTTTCTATTCATGCTCCAAAGTGATCAGGGAAGGATGGTTCGAGCGAGCTTGGAATGAGGGTAACTGGGAAATCAATATTATCTGTGACCTTACTGATCTAAGTGAAATCCGTCTGGCAGATGAATTATTAAACGAAAGGGTTGTATGCAATATTATTGAAAGACAATCAGAAAGTGGAGAGAAGCTGATAAAATATTTTGAGAGTATAGAGAAATTGAAAAAGATAAGGAATAATCACCGGGATAGAGGGGAATTCAAAGAAAAGACTTAAGAAAAAATACTTTATGGAGGGTATGGGGCTTTGAGTTTGAAGGATTTTCAAGCATTTATTGAAAACGGCAAATACATCGAGCTTCTAGAGAGCACAAAGCAACTAGAAATCTTGAGAAATCATATTCGGGAGTATCAATCGATCAGTGGAAAGAAACGAATGGAATGGCAAGACCAGGGAGTAGTGGGCATCTTCGGAGAGAATAGAGTTTATGATAACGATATAGAGGGATTAAAAACATTCTTGCATAACCTCGGAATTTTGCCTTTTGTTAGCAAGATAGATTGGTATTTACTGTCCGACGAGGAGAAGGAGAAGATGAAACCATGGGTATTGAAGCAACCTCTCAGGATTTGCTTTACCCCGAAAAAGGCATGTACGTTAGAGGTTAGCCGACTAAAGAACTATGAAGAGTGGAGTAGAAGTATTAAATTGATTGAACAGGTAGAAGAATGGAAAAGGAAAAAATTACGTAATGATATAATCAAGGGCGAGTGGGAACGAGAAAAAGAACGTTTGTTATCTCTGTCATCATCTAAAGATTTACCGCAATGTGACTATGGAAGGATAAGCTACTACCCAACTAAACCGATCCTTAGAGGCGTCGATCTGTATCGAATATGTGGACAAGAAGTCTTATTCAATTGTAATTCTATTGATATGTCAGAATTAGAAATTTACATGGCTAAGGGATTTCTGAAAAAGTCGGAGCTATCGGCTTATCGGAGAATCATTGATATCAGATTAAGATATACATTGATGGAACTTCATAAGGAGAAACGTAGGAATGAGTATTACCAAGGTAGGCTAAGCTATCTCTCGAATTTAAGTAGAAATTCAGATTAAGCTACATTGACTGAATGAGTAATTGACATTACTTCAATTATGTTGTAAAAATGTAGTAATATAAAAGAATACAATTGCGATGATGAAGAGAGTAAGCATAATGAATACTTCAGAGAGCTGATGGTTGGTGCGAATCAGTGTGAGGATTATGCCGAAGTGGGTTTCTGAGCATCCAAACCGAAAAGTGATTGAGTAGGCTTTGGCGAAGGTCTCATCGTTACAAGAGACGTGTATTCAAACATACGATATATGTTTAGATACAATTAGTGAGTCCGGTCAAATCGGGCTAAATTAGGTGGTACCACGGGGTTTTCTCGTCCTTTTACAGGATGAGAGCCCCTTTTTTATTTATCTCGAGGAGGGAAAACATGAACAAAGAAATCGTATTAACAGGAATTAAGCCTACAGGTAAAGTCCATCTCGGCAATTACATTGGAGCCATAAAGCCTGCACTTCAAATTGCGGAGGATAGTGATTGTACCGCGCTTTATTTTATTGCCGATTACCATGCACTAACATTCATTCAGGACAAAAAGGAGTTTAATAACCTGTCTTACAGTATTGCTGCAACGTGGTTGGCATTAGGACTGGAACCAGCAAGGGTGATTTTCTACAGACAATCGGATGTGCCAGAGATCTTCGAGCTTAGCTGGATCCTTTCGTGTATGACGCCTAAGGGACTAATGAATCGTGCCCATGCCTACAAAGGAATCGTTGATAAGAATGAACAAATGGGCGTGGATACGGATACAGGCGTAAATATGGGCTTGTACACCTACCCAATATTAATGGCAGCGGATATTTTGCTTTTTCAATCGGATAAAGTTCCAGTAGGTAAAGACCAAATTCAGCATGTAGAGATAGCCCGAGATATAGCAGAAGGATTTAATAGAAACTATGGAGATACCTTCAAGCTGCCTGAATATATTGTAGATGATAATACTGCTGTAATCCCGGGACTTGATGGTCGAAAAATGAGTAAGAGCTATAATAATACGATCCCACTTTTCGAATCCGCTGAAGACTTAAAGAGGCTGATCAACAAAATTAAAACGGACTCAACTCCTCCAAACGAACCGAAAGATCCTGATACATCTAGTGTGTTCTTATTATATAAGGAATTTGCGACTCCCGATCAGATCGAAGAGTTAAGGAATAAATATCTAAATGGTATGAGTTGGGGAGAGGCGAAACAGGAGTTGTTTCAGGCCGTAAATGCTTATTTGGAGGAACCACGCAATAGATACTATGAATTAATATCAGCACCAGATCAAATTAATCAAATCCTATTTGAAGGGGCTAAGAAGGCACGGGCTATTGCTGCACCTTTACTTGAGAAGGTCAAATCTAAGATCGGGCGGGAAATGTAATGACAATTTAGATGTGATTTACATAGAAAGGGGATTGTGATGTATTAGCGAATAATAAAAGCTTATAGGGTTCTTTGTATTAAGAGAAAAGGTTAGGTGTTTTATGCGACTTATCAGAAGAATAACCGACAGTGATATTCAAGGTGGAATCCCGGAATTAATTAGCCCCATATCACGTCATGGCTCAAGAGGTGTTTTAGTTGATAACATGTTAAACGTGGCCATGATGTATATGGCACAACTTAATCTTTATAAATTACCTGGTGGTGGGATTGAAGAGGGTGAGAATACTAAAGATGCATTTTTACGTGAAATAAAGGAAGAAACGGGTTATGAGGCTGAAATTATTCAAGAGATAGGATATATCGAGGAGCATAAGAAGAGAAATGATTTTATGCAATACTCTCATTGCTTTGTAGCAAAAGCAAACGATAAGCAAGGTAATGCCACGCTCAGCAAAAGTGAAATGCAGCTTGGAATGGTAGTTGAATGGATGACATTGGACAAGGCATTAGAAGTAATGAATGATTCTTTCCTACAGTGTGATGATTATTCAACTAGATTTATGATTATTTAGGGACAAGACTATACTTGAAGAAGCTGTTCATATATTAACTGGAGCGTGATTCATATTGGATTTACAACGATTATTTACTGAACGAATCATCTCACAAATCTCTTTAAATGGTCATGCTAGTGATGTGTGGCTGGTGACAACAGAGCTTGGTGAATTTGTCGCAAGGTCTTCGGGAGTAGACGATAGTGTGGATGCTCCGTTTTTATGGGCATGCAGGAATTTATTTGGTATAGAGTTAAGTAACACATTTGATATGGAATATACAAATAATCTTCTAAATGGTATAAGCAATAATATCACCATTCCTAATGTGATAAGTAAGGGAATAATTGATGGGAGACAGGTTGTTATAGTTGATAGAATAAATGGTAGTAACTTAAATTTTCTGAATGCCCCTCCGGATATGATGGAAGATTTCGGGAAATCAATTGCCGAAATTCATTCTCTAAAATTTCAAGTGTGTGGCGCTCCAAATGGTGCTTTGAGATATTCCCTAGAAGAATTTCCACAGAAACTAATTAACGCAATTCGAGTGTTGTCTTCTCGTTATTACATATCAAAGACCGATATTATGAATAGAGTGGACTATTATTGCAAGCTAGTTTCAAATATGCTGATACCAAACCATGCATCTTTAATCATGCTTGATATGGATTCAAGACAGTTCCTTTCTGATGGGAAACGTGTACATGCAATGATCGACACTGAGGCGTATGCTCTGGGACCAAGGGAAATGGACTTAATCGCAATTGAATGTTGTTTGGACCAAAGTGGGGCTACTTCATTTGTAAGAGGTTATTCATCCATATTACCATTTCCTGATTTAAGATACGTTAGAGAAGTGTACAGATTCCTTTTTTGTTTGCTAGAGATTAAAGGACCAGATTATGATTATAATAGCTGGGTATCTATGAAGCATTTATTCAATTGACTGCACTCAATAAATAAAAATATATCAAGTTATCCTTAAGCTCTAATTCTCTTTTGAATCCTAATTTACTCAGTAATTTTATTGACCTTTCATTCTCTGGTTCAACGGTTGCATCAATAATAAATATTCCCATTTTTGTAAATCCAAATCTTATCACTTCTATCATTACTTCACGCATTAATCCTTTACCCCAATAAGGCTTAGATAGATCAAACCCGACCTCGACTATTAAGTTATCATTGGTTCTTCTTAAATAGTGGAATCCACACGTTCCAATCAGATTATTATTGCGCTTGTCAAACAAACCCCACCGACACCCTGAATCTTCTATATGATATCTAACCAATTCTTCAGCTTCATTAATCTTTCTGTTTCCAAGGGTGGATACTCAAAATTTTCAGTATTCAATAGAATCCCTTACCTTTCAATTCAGTTCAAATGGTTAGAGTGCTTTGGTGAAGATAATCTCTAATGGCTCATTTTCTAACAATAAACATCCTGCATCCTTATAACCTAATTTTCTATAAAAATGCTGTGCTTCTTCATTAGCTAGTGTAGAGGTCATAACCAATTTGCATCCCTTATGTTTCATTACATTTTCCCAATTGAGAACAACTTGGCTGCCTACACCCTTACCTCGACATAGTTCGTCGATCCAAATCATATTCATAAAAGGCGTGTTGTCCCAAAAATACCCGTATCTCATCCAACCGATAATTGTATCCTGTTCACGTATAATGTATATTTCTTCCCCAATTATTTTCTTAATTACTAAGCTCTCTAGTATATGATTGTCATGTTCGACAATGTATTTAAAATCCGATTCCGTTGCTAATTCAATCTTCATTGGCGGTCTCTCCTTCAGGTTTCTTTGATAAGGATGTTAATCAGTCATTTCAAGATTATAGTGATTGTCTAACTCATTTAGCACAACATAGCTCAACGCCCCATACACTCTTATAGATAACTCGGCTCTACTTCGGTCAGGCTTTGTGACGTTGATCAAGGTATTAGAAATTATCAAGGAGGCGAGGGGAGAAAAGCCATGTGTATCATTTTCCGTCGTTTCCCATAAATCGATCTTCTCTATATCTTTCCTTGCTTCTGAGAAATATTCCATTATAGGCTCTGGATCAAAATGAAATGATGATTTATCCCGCACGTATTTCAAATTCGTCCTCTTTAGCTCTTTAACTTCATCGGATTCGATAAATTTCCAAGACTGATTCAGAATGACATCTTGATCAAGAGGCTTATGAATAATTCCCTTATTGACCAACTCGTCGAATTTATGCAAAGACTCCCCTATAGCAGCCAAACCCACCGCTAAAATAATCACATCATCTTGAACTGGCAAACTTGATCTTCCCGCCTCTTCTCCCATGTACAATGCTAAACAAGTCCGAGTCGTGGAGAGACTGCACAACAGCTGGAACAAAGCAATTTGTCTGGGATCGCCTATATCCACTTCTCTTGGATCTATTTTCACTTTCATATTTAAGCCTCCATTAACCACTATGATAACAATAAATTAAGGACTCAGCTGATAAAAAATTAGTTTTGTTAAACTTTCCTGTCGATTTGTCTCTTATCGGCATCCTGTACGTCTTTACAATTATAGGAAAAACATTTAAAAAAGGTGGTATAATTTATTACAATCGAGGGGGAGTTAGAATGCAAATAAGCTCATATGTCACTTCTGACATGATCTTTAAAGATACGAGTAAGGAATATAGTCATTTCCGTGATTTGGTAAGCAGATTGAGCTGTTCTGATGCTTTATTTTGGTGTGCTCGGATCAATTTGGCGCTCGGTTCAGTTGGAAATGAAAAAGCTCAAGGACCTCTCTTTAACATGCTGACGACACGGAAAGAAAAATACTGGTTACAAAAGACATTTCGGAGGCGTAGTAAGAAGGAAGGCACTCCTAGTATAATCTTCTTTCGCGGACAAATGCTGGAGTTGATCCGTTGGATTGTATTATGTTGTGATGACCATTCTAACGATGGAAGCACATTCGATGATGAAGAAACTAAGGTTTTGTTTTTCAAATGTGTCCTCATGGCTAGCGATATATGGGAGAAGCAAACTTTTGGAGCTGCCCTTGAAGCCGAACAGGACCCCTTAGGAATCATCCTGCAGGCACGTGCTCCATTCAGAATTGGTGTAGAGGCGGCTAGAAATTCGCCGAACTTAGAAGTTTCATTTGGTCGTGGATGGATATTCTATCAGCGATATTTCTCTAAATACTATCCTTGTTTTAATGAAGATTTTCTTAGTGCGACTGGACTAACGTTTGAGGACTACATGGTTTGCTTCTCAGCGGTTGCCTTACATTTCATAGATCCATTAAACAAACCATGTATAATCGATAAAAGAACTCTTGGTGACACAACAAAAATTCCAGAAAAAATCAATATGTATGTTCGATTAGAATCACAAACCTTAGAGGAATTGCGCTTAAGCTTATGGGATAGCAAGAGTGCTGACGAAATCAACGAAGATAACATGGGATCTCTAAATAACCGTCCAATTCGGGAAAAGCCGATGTATTCTGCACCCGATGGAAGGACCGTGGTGATGGATCCGATCTACTTTCACGAACGTGTGTTGACAAGTCCCATGTTTCATATGATCCCATTAAAGAGAAAAACATCGAACGAAATATTTGCAGCTTTCGGATATGCTTTCGAAGATTACTGCTGTGACATCTTGGAAAGGATGTATCCTTCAACAGGAAACAATATCTTGATGCGGAATGAAGAATATCATAAAAATGGGGAGAACCTTCAGATAGATTCAGTTATTAAACAAAATTCTTCGGCTATTCTTTTTGAAATTAAGGCATCTTTCATCAAGGAGTCTGAGGTGAATCTGGATGGGGTCTCTTTTACCGAAGAATTAAGATTA
Organism: Paenibacillaceae bacterium; assembly: GCA_040880185.1. GTDB lineage: Bacteria > Bacillota > Bacilli > Paenibacillales > UBA4045 > UBA4045. Next base: position 1,165 of record JBBDIY010000027.1, on the reverse strand, counting down.
AAATATAGCAACTCTATTAAAGATGGAAAGGAAAAAGTGAAGGGTGTTGGTCAACTGAGCCGCACCATTAAACAGATCGTCGAGCAAAGATTCGATAAACTAAGTGCGGATTTCCAAGGTATAGGGCAAATCTTCCCTGTTCTACTGGTGCATGACAACTTGCTAGATACGCCATTAACCGTTGATCTACTACGTGATGACTTTTTACAGTTACTAGAACGTGATCTTGGATATCCTGTGAACAACTGTCAGATCAAGATACATGTATTGACGATTATGACTATTGATCATCTGGAGAATTTGGAGCAATCAGTTAAGCATTTCAATATGATTGATTTGTTGAGAAAATTTGTTCGAGGGCGAACAGTATCTCTTAATAGCTTTATGAGCAATTCACATAAATATGGATTCTATCGTAATACCCATCTTATAAATACAAGCCTCGAAATTCTGGAAAAGACAAAAACTCAATTGTTTAATTCTATTGACTAAAAAACATAAAAACTACACTAGGTTGAATATCCATCAGCATATACATACTAATCGCCCCTCGGACTAGTAAGGGGCGGTTTTCGTTTTGGATTCAAGATGCCAAAGAGCCAACGACCTCTCCTTCACCTCTATATAAAAAAATTAGTAGTGCGAGCCAATGCCTCGGTTTACACTACTAATCTTAGTATGTTTTCATTTAGATATTCACTAACCGGCTAAAAGTACAAATTCAATTTTTGAATTGTGAATTATGAATCGAGATTGAATGAGGAATTAATAAATATCGAGAGAGTAACCTAATTAATTCAGTATATTCGAACATACGCTGTCTAGTTACACAATATATTGTGTTGTTGTACTATTAGATCTATACAATGGCTGGTAATAATTACCCCTTTCAAACATTATCAGTGTTGGACTAAACCGCTAGCGCGGTGGTAAAACCTTTGAGTTTCACAGACTTCCTTCAAGTAAGTATTAATTTTAACCACTTTTTTTGTGTTTGTGAGTATCTTAAAATTATTTTGTAGTTCAACTACAAATACATTTTAAGGAGAAAACAACATGGGAAAAAATGAACACATTTTATCACGCTTGAGAGAAGACATCCTGCTCCGAGGATTATCCAAGAACACATTGGAGAGCTATTCAATTCACGCACGAATTTTTTTGG
>JBBDIY010000026.1:2710-5922 GCA_040880185.1 Paenibacillaceae bacterium | reverse complement strand
AAACTTACAAATTATTACATCGGCGCTTGTGTTACGTTTTATGCAACGCTACTGAGTTTCTATATTAAACTCATCATCCGAGTATAGCTTTGATTGGACAGCTACTGCTAGATCAACCTCTTCGTTTATAGGTAATTCCATATACGCTTTTACGATATCTACCTCTACCCAAGCATCAATGGCGACATCTGGAAAAATTGCTCCTAACCCAACGGAGTGTAATCCCCCCCTAGCAAGAGTATCCGACATTGCTACCCAATCGGGTATTGATTTTGTGAATTGTTCCTTAATGATTATAGAACCTATAATGTTAGACGGCACTCCCCAATATTCTCCTACTTGATTAATATGTTCCTTGTAATGAACGATCTTATTTAGTACACCTTGCGCGTCTGGTCTAATGGAAGCCAAGAATCCATATTGATTTGAGATGATATCATAAATTTCACGCTTAGCTTTCTTATCTTCCTTACATTTCTGGTTACATCCGTAATTTGCAATACCAATATGCCCACTCGGATCAAAAAGGTTTATCGGATTATTCTCCACATACGTAAAATGATTCTGACTCAATGGGTTTATCAAGTTTCCTTCATACATATCCTCACTTATAAACCTTCCGATCTCAGGCTTATAGTATCTCGCTCTTGCATAGGTCAGATCACTATAATAATCATACCCCAAACCTGTATAGCCGAACAAGTTATCTGGGCCTGGCCAGTTTAGGTCGAATTTCTTGGCATCTAATGCGACACCGAATTCATCATAGTGATAGCGAGAGGATACACGTCCATCCTTCTCTACTAATCCGAGTGTGCTACCGAGAGCGTCTTGGAGATACCACAGCGTCTTAGGTGCGGTTCCCTGTTCAGCGCCTCTATCTCCCGGTTCTGGTTCCCAACCGTTGTTCGCGTCGTAAGCAGGAAGATAGGACATGCTCAGACGTTCTCCGCCTGCTCCGTAGACGTAGGTTTGCTTCCACTTGGTGCTGTTCTCTTCCGTTACCTGAAGCGGTTCCGGCAGAGCTAAGCTGATATCATTCGTGTAATTTAGCTCCCAATGTTCTTATACCCGATTCGGATGCTCTATCTATACTTTCCATTAATGCCTCTACATCAGTTTTTATGATGACCTCAAAGGGAACATTGAATTTAATTTCTACTTTTACAGGTTCTTTGTCTAAAAAAACTTCATCTGTACTAGTTCGCATTCGAACAGGTCCTTCAAAATATGATGTCTCTATTCCTGACAACAATTCATTATTTAATGACATAAATGTATTAGTGGTGTTTTGAAAGTATTTTATGAATGCATCTTCATATTCAGGAAGTGAAGTGATAATTCTTGCCTCTGCACTTAATTTTGGTTTCATCATTACTCCCCCAATAAAATAAATTTATTTCTATAATTATACAGTTAAAATCTAAAAGAAAAAAGTCTCTCATTAAGATAGTGGCAGATACTCATATGCCTCTTAAATTATAATCGTTTCTCACGAGTTGTAGTAATTGTCACACCAAAGCTATTAAGCTATAGTGCCCAAAATTTATTTCGTCCCCAAACCGTCCCCAAGCGAGTATAACTAGAAAATTTAGTAAATCACTCTAAAATAAAACCAACAAAAAAAAGCCTTACACCGTAAGGCTTCCGAGGTTCTCAAATCGTAATGCGGTCAGAGGGATTTGAACCCTCACACCCGAAGGCACCACCCCCTCAAGGTTGCATTGCGGTTATTATGCTTTCTGTTATAGTGCTGTGAAACCTTGTGTTATGGGGGTTCGTGGCGTTCTTGTTACTTTCTTTTATTTTTAATTATTAAGGGCTAATATCATTATTTACATCAATTTTACATCAAGGGTAGGTGTTACACCTGCTTCTCACTTATTAGTTTCATTCCATATTCGTTTGTAACAAAACTCATATCCGAATCTCTGGAAACCAATACTAAATTAGCCGTTAAAGCAGTTGCTATTATGATTACATCAGGAGTTTTTATTTTTCTGCCTTTTTGCCTTTGTTCGCTCTGTATAGATGCTGCTTTTCTTGCAATAGTTGAATCGACATTTATAACATGCTTGGATGAGAACATTTTTTCTGCTACTAAATATTGATGATGCTTGATTCCGCTTAACACTTCACATTCGGTGATCGTCGAGAAGAAAATTTTCTTTTTCTCACTTTGCGCTCGTCTTACTATATCAATTGCAGAGATATCATTGTCAAGAATTGCAATTACAATATTAGAATCTAATAAGTAACCCGAGCTATCATTAGTCACTTACCCCATCCCTCCCGGGATTCTTTGATGTGGTCAAGCAACTCATCTGCTTCTCCTGGCTTTAAAATTCCTGCTACACTTAGAATATCATCAACTGAATAATCATCCGCATCCTCAACAGTTTCTTGTTCAAGATCGATGATTAGCCTCTTTGTTGTGATATTGTTCTCAGACATGAAGTTTCTTAAATCTTTGGCTATATTGGGGGATAGTTTCCGTATGTTTGACATTTGGACAGCTCTCCTTTTACAATCTCAACTTTTATACTTTTGTATCAATACCAAATAATTATACCATGTTTCACAAAAAATCTCCCAGACTAGTTCGTTACGTTATTCAGCACCTTTATATCAGTGGGATAGCGTAAAGGCTCCGAGCTTCTACAAAGTATAGTACGGCGAATTAATTCGTATTTCAATGTAGTGATGTATTCCTGATGAAGCCCGTTGAAGAACCGGATCATAAGCCAGACGCCCTTTACGAAGGTGGTGGCGTCGGACTCTATTCGACATTAAAGGATTACTTGACATTCTCGCAAATGCTTGCGAATGTAGGAATACTGAACGGTGTACGAATCATTGGGCGCAAAACGATCGACCTCATGCGGCGAAATCACTTGGACGAACGGCAACTTCGCGATTTTGACAATTCTTACTTAGCCCGATATGGTTACGGCTTAGGTGTGCGAACAATGATGGATCCTGCGGCAGGCCATTCAAACGGATCTGTCGGCGAATTCGGATGGACGGAGGGGCTGGTACATGGACCTCAATCGATCCAAGCGAGGGCGTATCCATCGTATACATGCATCAGCTGTCGCCTAATATGGAAGAACATCATCATTTGCGGGTGCGCGCGGCTGCTTACGGTGGTCTGTAACCAATTTGCTCCGGAGTATTCACTAACTGGCAAAAGGCGTGCTACTTCAAGTAGC
>JBBDIY010000026.1:0-2610 GCA_040880185.1 Paenibacillaceae bacterium | reverse complement strand
TGCATATGGGCAAGCTCCATTACTGTCACTCCGCTGCATACCGGACCTTCGGTCCGCTGCGTTAACGTGTTGCGGGCATATTCTACACTGCGAGCCAGATGGCCCGTCGTCAATCGCAGATGGCCTGGCCACACCGTTACGGACCACAGCTGATTGTCTGGATTATGATTCCACTGCCAATTGAGCGCCAATTTATTCTCGGTATACTCGAATTCATCGCTGATCACCAAAGGTTTGGTCACGGTGTTCGGTAATGGTGCTTCGAATGCCTTCAGCACTTGACCATCCACGCCAAACACAAGCCACCCATCTTCCCAGAACACTGGAATAACACAAGGAATTCTTCCGACGGCATCATGATCCTGGAACAGCAATGCATACCACTCGCTAGTCGGCGTATCGACAATACCGCCCTGCGCGACGCCATTATTGCGATAGCCCATATCGTCATCGAGCAGCACTCTGCGCTCATATGGGCCGAGTAACTCCCGTGAACGATAGACCAGTTGTCTGCGACGCTGGTTACCGTCCTTCGGCCACTCGATGAAGAATAGATAATAGTAGCTGTTCAGCTTATACGCATGGCAGCCCTCGCATCGTAGCTCAATACCGTCTCTCTCCGTTTCGAACAGCAGTTGATTAATGCCACCCCGTTTCAGAACCGTCGCATCTTCCGTCAACTCCGTAATACGAATATCGCCGTTACCGTGGAAGACAAAGACGCGATCTTCGTCGAACAGCAGGCCCGGATCATGGTGGAGTCCTTGGATCACGGAACGCTTCCATCGCCCATTCTCAATATCATTCGTCCGATAAACATACAATTGGTTCATGTCGAGGCTCGAGAAGCATACATAGAATATGCCGTTATGGTATCGAAGGCTTGCGGCCCATGAGCCTCTCCCATAAATACCTTTACCGTCTAGCAAATTGTGCGCATCGTTGTCCTCGAACGTGTCGTACACGTAATTCACGATTTCCCAATGCATCAGGTTCTCGGACTTCATGATCGGGCATCCGGGCATCGAATGCATGCTCGTGCTGACCATATAGTAAGTTATCCCTACTCGGATGACGCTCACATCCGGTACATCGGCCCAGATGACAGGGTTCGTTATGATTGTTGTACTCATTCGTTTCACTCCTTCAATAAGGTCCATTGTGCCTCTCAACATATAGGAAGGGTATTACGGTATTCTTGGGGCGTCATTCCAGTGACTTTTTAATAAAAAGCGCGTGAACGAGTGGGCTGCATCATAACCGAAGGATACAGCCCTTTTTCCCTTATTCTAACAATTCAACAACCGCTTTAATAACTTGAGTCTCTGGCTTAAGCCAGCTTTCGAAGTTATCGATCATCTCATCGAATGGTGCTCGATGGGTAATGAAACTGTTCACATCGATATGGCCAGACCCAATTGCATCAAGCACCGTATCGAAATCCTCCTTCGTCGCATTACGACTACCCATCAAGGTCATCTCTCGCTTGTGAAACTCTGGATCATTGAACGAGATATCCGCCTTTACTAAGCCAACATAAATGAGCTTGCCACCGTGAGCTACTAAGCTGAATGCATCTGTCATTGATCGACTGTTCCCAGTAGCATCGAATACTGCTATCGGGTAATCCCCCCCAGTGATGGCTGCAATCTGATCCTTATGCTGCTGTAGCGCATTGACCGTGTGATCAACCTTAGCCCACTGCTGACAGAACGTCAGTCGTTCATCATTGATGTCCATCGCTATGACTGTGGCCCCGCGCTGCTTCGCAATTGCCATTACTCCTAATCCAATTGGACCTCCACCGATTACGACTGCTACGTCACCTGGCTGTAAGTCAGATCTTCTGACAGCATGTGCACCTATACTAAACGGTTCCAATACAACAGCTTGATCTAAGGTTATTCCGTTCGTCTTAATTAGATGACTAGTAGGTATGGTAATCCTCTCACGCATTCCACCATCTATATGCACACCTAATACCTTCATATCGGTACAACAATTGGTCTTCCCTTGGCGACAAGCTATACAAACTCCACAATGCATGTAGGGAATAATACATACCTGATCCCCAATCTGGAATTGCCCCGATTCATCATTCACCTCTAGAATAAAACCTGACAGCTCATGTCCAAGAAAACGAGGATAGGAGAAGAACGGTTGATTCCCTCTGTATGCATGCATATCTGTTCCGCATATTCCAATTCGACGTATACTTACAATCGCTGCGCCATCTGTGAGAGTGGGCTCCTCCAGCTCCACCATTCTCATCAAATTAATCTCCTCACAAACAATGCCTTTCATCAGTTCATACCTCCTTCATTATATTCAGGTATACCACTCAACCAGGTCTTATTGTGGATCGGTTCGAGAATTCGTAGCACTTCTAATAGATGAGCTTGGTCTATCGGCTCCTCTGTCCATCGTGCATTCTTACGAATGGTTGCGGAATTTGCAGTACTAACAAGCGTAGTGGGGATTCGTTCATTCGAGGTTGCATATTGGATTGCCAGCTTAGCAATGTCTTCTCCATGGTCAGCACAATATTGGGCTCTTTCTCAAATAGGAAGATCACTACCCGGTCAAGTCCCCAACTTTCAGAACATTATA
>JBBDIY010000025.1:0-5959 GCA_040880185.1 Paenibacillaceae bacterium | reverse complement strand
GCACAGGTGCATTTTTATATTTTCAAGAATTCAAGGGCTTTTTGAACAGGCTCTTTAAGCAGACAGCTTGAGATCGTCCAATACTTCCTTCAGAGGTTTGTGATCCAAAGCTTGCTGATAGACATACACGATGATTTGTCCGAAATGTTCATTTCGAATACGTCGTACAACATCGCCTAGGGTTAAGGGGTTATCACTTGTAGACCACTCCTTCCTTTGTAGTTCCAAGAAGTTATACATGAAGTATTGAAGAATCCAGTAACGCTGAATGGCATAAAACGACCGCAGTTGATACTGATCAAAACCGAGTAGTTCTTTAAAGTACCGATAGCCGGTCTCGATGTTCCACCGAACATGATAATAGCGCAGGATGGTGTCTGAATCCAGGCGACTATCTGTGCAGAGGATACAGAATGGTTTCTGACTGGGATCGAATTGACCTTCCCAAGACAGTAAAACCTTGACGTTCTCCATATCGGCGACAGGTCCTTCATATTCATAAACCCAATACCGTTCTTGCTTCTCCACAGTAACGGAGCGGAGATCAGTGGAACGGATGTATTCGGAGGCAAACTTGGACATCGAGATTCGAATACCAGCAGGAGCAATCTTACGGTTGGTTTTGACCGCAGCGATCAGATGGAATCCCTTTGCATTGCAAGCATCCATAAACTTTTTACTCGTATACCAGCTGTCGGTAAGCACGTAAACTAGTTCGTTTTCACCTGCAGGATAAGAATCCAAAAGCTCTATAGCCAAGTCATTCTTGCTCTTGAAAGGAAGTCGATGCGCTTGGCAGTAGGCTTCTCGCAAATCACGTGACCACCCTCTCCAAGGGTGGTTTGATTTCGGCCCTATAAGGGCATGATACTTGCTGCGCCTAAAGGCGCGGTTTCGCCAGCACCTTCACCGGCTACCCCTTAATGGGGTTATCCGTTTGCCTTATCTTCGATGATATCCGCATCTTCCTGCTTCTTGATGTACTCCCGGATGACATCCTTGTTGATCCCAATCGTACTTACATAATATCCCCTTGCCCAAAAATGTCTTCCACTCCCTCGTTTCATTTGAGGGAGTCGATCAAATATCATGAGTGCACTTTTTCCTTTGAGGTATCCCATAAATTCTGACACACTCATTTTCGGCGGGATTTTCACATACATATGGACGTGATCCACACTTACACTTCCTTGCACCAATTCTACATTCTTGTACTCGCACAGCGTCCGAAGTATTTCGCCGATGTCCTTCCTGATCTCCTTGAACATGATTTTCCGGCGATATTTCGGAATGAATATGATATGATAACTACAGTCCCAGCGGGTGTGGGATAGACTATTCTCACCCAAGGGCAACGTCCTCCTTTGCTTGTGAATTTGGCTGGCGAAACCATTTTCATTATAGCAAAGGAGGACTTTCCCATCATTCCTCACGGCACTTCCTGTTCTGTTCTCTCGCGCATAGCGCGAGGCTTAATATTTGAGTAAGGGCGAAAATCCCAAGCAAGGGAAAGACCTGCTGCCACGACATGAGCGGTCACCAAGCATGAGACCAGATGCTTTTACTTTCATCGTGGGCAAAGTGATAATTTAGTGCTTCCATGTGCTTGGTTGGAACTATCTTTCTTACAGCAGGTATCGTCAATGATCAGTAATGTGACCGATCGTTGATCGCCCTTTTTCAACCGTTCAAGGCGGATTCGTTCTTGTAGAAACTGCAGTCTTCGCCGCTGAGCGCGATTAACCGACCAAGGTGAATGCTTGAGAAATTTGGTCATACAACTGAGGTGGCGATAACCACTTGTAGAACGATGAAGTTGCGTGATATTTTTACGACCCTCACATAAGATGATCCCATGAAGCATGTGAACGAGATGATTTTGTTGAGGAGCGGAGAATCTTAATTGAAGAGCAAAAACGAACTTGACGAGTTCTGAATACAAGGTTACCATGATACTGACATCTCCTTTTATTGGAAATTACGGTCTGGTAACCAACGATTTCTTCAAAAAGGTCAGATGTCCTTCTTTTGTTTTAGTAATCCGACAAAACTAGTGGCTCGCTAACAAATGGTTACAATTGTTTACCGCAAGCAAGACTCAAGTTATTGATTTATCTAGCGGTGTCCAGAATGAATAACCCTGTTGTGAGGTATGATATATTCAGTGTTTTCTTTGTGGGATTTATCTGTATGGTGTGTATTGGCTTTGTCGTTCTAACTTCTACTGGATTGATGCAAGAAATCAGACATTCTATAAGCTCTGTAGAACTAACAGAAGCTATTCCGAATATAGAAGAAGTCATACAGTCCCAAGTAAAAAAAGTTATCGTGCAGAATTATAACGCATCTGAAATCCAAGTAGATTATTCACAATCATCAGAGCAAGCTGTTCATGTATTCGGCTCATATCGATACTCCACTACAGATGGAGAGAATGAGCTAAAGCTTCCTGATTCTTTCGCGTCGGTTCATACGATCGGGGATACAATGTATGTTAGTATTCTACAGCCGCCCCGAAGGAATGGGATTCACTCAAGCTATCCACATATGGATGTGACCGTGATCATTCCCGAAGGCGTTACCACTGAGATTACAGGCAATCACAAGGTCATTTGAAGCTGCTGGAAGTATTGATGACCTCTTTCAGAGTATCGATAAAAGCCTCAGCCGCTTTTGATAAGTATCTCCCTTTACGATATGCAATAACGAGTGTCCTTGTAGGTGTAGGTTTAGCTAGTGCGGAGGAGATACCTCTTTTTCTGGTCACCATACGAGGTACAAGTGCAATACCCATTCCAGCAGCGACAAGAGATTGCACCGTCTCGATGTTGCTGCTTTCGAATACAATTCTAGGCTCAAATCCAGCTTCTCTACACAGGTCAATCGTGATTTGACGGAAGCCTTGGCCTTTTTTCGCCTTTTTTCGCCTTAATTCTTGTTAATGACGAAGAGCATATTGTTCATTCATATCTAAGTGAAAAATAAAATAATAATAAAATTAATAACAAAGGGATTCCTACCCCAACTAAAGTACTAACCAATAATGTTACCCAATAAGTACGATCATTCGAGAAGTAGAAAAGGTCTTTAATATTTCTCTTTTTTATCGCCACTCCATCTACTTGAATGATTGATTCAAAAGGTTGGAGAATAATTGTTAATGCAGGGCAATGTGACTGAAAAATTTCAGAGTATATCTTTCTAAACTCATCAATGTATTTTTTGTCCAAAAACACATTGATTTTCACAATATCTGAAATTTCAGCACCGGCATCCAAAAAAGAATTAATCATTTTGTCGAAGGCTTCCCTTACTTTTTTTTCATTTCCATTAACACTTTCTTTACTTTCAGTAGAAGTAGGTACTTGTCCTGAAATAAATATTATATTTCCTACTCTTGTTGATTGAGAGAATGAAATCTCGTCAAAATTCGACTCGTTTTTAACTTTTCCCATAAATTCACCTCCAGTATCAATTTTTGTAAAAAAATATTGCATGGAAATTACTTACTATGTTACTATAAAGTTATTAAAAGTTAAAGGAGGGAGTATTATGATCTTATTATGATCTAACTAATATGAAATTGAAATTATTATCAGCAGAGTTACTCGGAAAACTAAGGAGGAAATATTAAAATCAAACCAAAATAAAACTGAAGGAGGAAATAGTGTGATTAAATCAAATCGAAAAACATTGCTCTTTGTACTATTATTTGTATTCATTTCATCTCTATATGCATCTCTGACTTGGGCATCAGCAAGTACCCCGTTGAATAGTGATGAGCAAGAAGCTAAAAAAGCAGTGCAAAACTATATTAATGGAATAAAGAACCATGATGTAGAAGAGATATTAGAATGGGTTGTTGATACTCGGTTTAGATCTGAAGTAGAGCAAAGGAAAAAGTACCAAGAATTATTTGAACATAGTAGTATCGGTATTTCTAAAACTAAAATTGAAAGAATAGAAAAGGTCGATGAAAATACAATGAATGTACTTCTAGAATTAAGTAGGAAGGGTAGTGGAAAGATTCACATCATAGAATTACCAGTCATTAAAAGTGATAACAAGTGGAGGCTATTGATTACTGGATTAGGAGTTAAAGAATAGAAATTAAAATGAGAAGGAGGCGTATGTATATGAAAAAATCGTTATTTATGATCTTATCATTGTTTGCGATGATTACTTTTTCAGTCCAGCCCGTTTTTGCTGAATCAGTTGTAAGTAGTTATTCGGATTGGCTTACAAAAGCAAATTGTCCGTATCCGCCTTGTAATACTACAGAATATAGTAGCCCGCAATTTGATATGGTACGTAGTTATGTTACAGTTAAAGGTTATCAATATCTACCGGGCTTCCCTGATGATGTAACATTAACATATCAAGTTGTTGATGAGGATTGGTTTTTTGATGATGTATATGGAGAAACAATAAAAACAGGGTATTACAAGGATTCGTTGTTCACCATTACAATATCAACATTTACTGCTAAGCCTGGTGTTAAAGTAAAAGTTATTAATCCAAGCACTCAGATTGGACCTAAAGTCGAAGGTTCGGTTTATCAGTAACAAATTTAATCACGTTAATCTCTTCTATTGAAACCAAGTATTGAAAAAGGTTGTGTTTTTCTACAATTGTAGAATACACGACCTTTTTATTTTAATTCACGCTTGTATGGTTTTCGTCAGTTGAATATTTGGAAGCTGCTGAATAATGTAATATTCCAACGATTGTTAATATCAACTGTAGGACTCAAACGGGGACTAGCGCCAAAATTCATTTCACAGCTCCCATCATTGCAAGGAACCGTGCTGTCGCTCCAATTGGCTGCCGTATTCCCCTGCCCAGGTGCTGACAGTGTTGGCATACGTATTCGTGAATGCCCCTTATTTAATGAATACGCGGTAAACAGGCCGCGCTTCGATGGACCGCAGCTTTGCAATGGATTCTCAAATGAAACTATGCTGTATCGCCATGGCCGAGTCAGAAAAAATGACTTTTCCGGACCGTTTAGGCGTAACAAGAACATCCATTTGCAAAGTATCTCTGCCAGCAAAAAATCGTTTCAGTCCGATTTCCCATGGTAATCCATTGAAGAAATGATCGTGAAGAAGGAGTCCGTCTACGAACATATTTCCGACATCCCCTTCGTAATCAATGCTCAGTAATACATCATCAACCTGATCCAATATTTCCTTGTCAAACTTCAATACAGCTTTATGATCCCGTATCCATGAAACGTCTAATGGGATGTGTTTCGTCGGCAATTGTAGCGAATAATAAGTAAAGATTCCATCTTGCTGTGATGTGATCTCGCCAATTGTGCCAATGATTGGCGAAGGCTCCCCCGGAAACATGCGGAATTCGATCTGTTCTTTACCTTCACGAGTAAAGTACAACCCTAGCTCGTTGGCGACAAGCGTTGCTTCGGTCAGGAATACCCGGCGTTTTCCGCGGAATTCCGCCTGCCACATCGTTATCGATTGCTTCTGAGTCAATGAAACTAATCGCAGGCAGGTTCCATCATCTCGATGTATGTGCAGCACTGCAGGACAGTTATGTTGGACATATACATTATCGATCATCCACCCTCTCCACATCCCCGTTATCCACTACGATATGATTGATTCCCTGTGCATCCAAACAAAACTCTGCATCAAGCCCCTCAGGCATATAAAAGAAGTAAACGACTTCCCCTGAATCTTCAATTCGGGTTACCAGCTGAGCAGTCGCATATTTCAAAAGGATACCATCCAGAGTAAGGTTAAAGGGAAGGATCGCACTAACATTGCTGCTGACTGTTAAGGAGCCTCTTCTTGGAAAATTCAGAATTTCTGCGTCAAGCTCGACAACAAAATGAATGTTTAGAAGGTCCTTCATCTTCACATGATCCTGATAATTATTCACAACTCAACGACTACCTACTAAAGTAGGTAGGTTGGGATTGCGACTGAAAGTCGCT
>JBBDIY010000024.1:0-6167 GCA_040880185.1 Paenibacillaceae bacterium | reverse complement strand
TCGCAAGGTGAATTGTTGACTTTTGGCATCAATAGGTCTTAACCTGTTGACATTGATTTCTCTTCTATAAGCGGCATTTCTGTTACACAAGGCGGACAGTATGTTCCCCAAAAGTTTAGAATAACACCCTTCCCCTTCGTGTCTGACAACTTCAATTTCAGACCATCCAGTGTTGTTAACGTGAAGTCTGGGGCCAAATCGTCCGGATTTACAGCATTATAATCATTATAGAACAAGGTCCGAGAGATTGTATATCCAACTGCTGTGAATAGAATAAGCAGAATAATGACTCGAATCAGAGTACGGCTCGATCTCATTGCGCACCTCCCTTTCTCTAAACAAGAACGGGTTCTTATAGAGTAAATGGAATATAAAAAAAGGGGAGCTACTCAAGCTCCCTGAATGTGATAATTCATATATCAAATATTTGATGAAATATTGCGATTTATTACTTTTCAACGGCTGTAATTGCTGCTCTTTCTTCCGGGGTCAAATCTTTAGATTTTTTTAGATTCCAGCTTCCTACCCATTCCTTGAGTGTGGCGAGTCTTTCCTGTCTTTCTTCTTCTGTTTGACCTAGATTGTTATACATATTACCTGGTTTACCATCATCTTTATTGGTACCGTCATCTAGTCTGCGCATGAAGGCACCGGAATCTTCTCCGTTTACCAGAACTACCAATTCCTTGTAGTTATCAAATCTTGGCCCCTTCATCAAGCCTTTATATTTTTCCTCATCTGCTTTAAAATCAGCTAATGATGGTGCATCACTTCCATGACAAGTAAGACAATTTTGTTGTAAAATCCCTTTTACGTCACTCTCATATGTGACTTGCGACGTGGCTTGCGACGTGACTTGCGCATTCTCTTCATTCTGACTACATGCAGCTAATATAAGGATTAATGCCAATCCAAGAGCACTTAGAATAAGTTTCTTCCCATTCATTCGAATCCCTCCATTTTTTAATTAAATTGAGCATGTTTTTGTTGGCAATATATTCCTCTTTGTTTCAACTTTATTATAAAATAGAACAGTGCTGACGAGATGTGATTAAAGTCACCTCGAGCGAAATGTTTATACTTTATTAGAAAAGTCGTAACACTTCTGACACTTGAATGAATTTCACTCTCTGCCAACTCAATTGCTCATTGAAATTTTACGGAAGACGGATACCCGCAAAATTGAGAAAATCAAACGTATTCTGAAAGAATTGGAGGACGAGTAATTATTGAACAACATATAAAGCGCTGATGTCTAAATAGGACCTCAGTGCTTTTTTTCAAAATTGATAACGAAGAAGAACATCACTTTGAACAGATTACCAAACAATGATTGAGGTAATATAGGCCGACTCATTATATGTTATAATTGTTATAAAAAATCGTAAGCTTGAGGGTGGATGGTGATTGCCGATGATATGTATCCCTTCCGCTGAAGGACAATATAGAGAGCGAGGGTATAGAAATTGAGATATAGCGATTCTGTTAATATCATGCTAACAAAAGCTCAAGGTTCCTATTCTTCGGCATCTACGGATTTAATGAATTGATGGATATGCGTGGAGATGCTGATTACAGTGATACTGTAACCTTTACAAGATCCCAAGTTGAAGAGCTTAGTGATCAGGTCAAGGAGTTCAATCAATTGATTATCACAATAATTAATAAAGAAGAGTGACAACACGACCGAGGTGCCCAATGAAGCTAGGACTCTACGAGCAAATACTTAATACAGTTACGAATAATGAGCTCAATGGATTAAATTTAGATTTATTCACAATTGGCAAGGAAGCTCTGGATGTGGAGGAAGCTCGTAAGCTACTTGCTCATTACATCTCATTAGTAACTCGAAGAGCTCTAAAACTAGTTAGGGAGCAGAATAGTGATGACCATGAAGCAGTATTAGCGCAAATTCGTATCTGTAACGAGCTTATAGCGACGATGAGGACCAGCTTAGGGCAACAAGAATTAGAAGACTTCAAGATAGATGAGCAGGGGGAAGTCCTTACTTATGTCTATTCCAAACTCAATCACATTCGTGGTATCAAGGACGATAAGATCTTACGGCCAGTGACTCCACTCTCCCAGAGTTCATTGTTCACAGGCTCACACGCTGAGCCGAATATGCTGAGTGAGCTTCAACATGAAATCGTAACCTCAGATCGAATTGATATGCTCGTCTCCTTCATTAAGTGGAGCGGGCTTCGTTGTCTCATGGAACAGCTAGAGCAGTTCACTGAATCTGGTGGACATTTGCGCGTCATAACTACTACATACATGGAAGCGACGGATCTGAAAGCGATCCAAGAGCTCACGTCTTAAGAATACCGAAATCCAAATTTCATACGATTCGAAACGAACTCGCTTACATGCCAAAGCCTATGTCTTCAGAAGGGAGACAGGTTTCACTACCGCCTATATCGGTTCCTCCAACCTATCCAATCCTGCACTGACAAGTGGTCTTGAGTGGAATCTTAAGGTTACCGAAAAAGACTCCTATGACGTCCTCCAGAAGGTGTTCGCCACCTTTGAAAGCTACTGGAATGACCGTGAGTTCAAGCCTTTTCACATAGACAATCAAGAACATGTAGATCAACTACGAGAGGCCCTAGATCGCAAAAAGGATTCTGAAACCACCTTCACCTTTAACTTCGATATCTCTCCATATGACTATCAGAAGGAGATTCTAGATAAGCTCGCAGCTCAACGTACTCTCCATGGTAGATATCACAATCTTGTCGTCGCTGCGACCGGCGTAGGTAAGACGGTAATCGCTGCTTTTGATGTTCATTAGCATCCAAAGCTTCAATTCGATGAAGTTAGACGAACGCACGACGGAAGATTTCTACGACTATATCGTTGTCGATGAATTTCATCATGCTGCTGCACCGTCCTATCAACGATTGTTGACTTACTATAAACCGAAGATTCTACTAGGTTTGACTGCTACACCTGAGAGAATGGATGGCAAAAGTATCCTTTCCTACTTCGACGATACCATAGCTGCTGAAATCCGCCTAACTGAGGCAGTTGATCGCAAGCTGCTGAGTCCTTTTCAATATTTTGGCGTGACGGATCAGGTTGATCTCTCCCAGGTGAAGTGGACGAGACGCGGATATGATCTTCTTGAGCTAGAGAACCTATATACGAATAATAAGATACGTGTTACCCAAATCCTGAATAGTCTCAAAAAGTACGTCACCGACCTAGCTGATGTTAAGGGTCTCGGTTTCTGCGTCAGTGTTGAGCATGCGATCTATATGGCCAAAGTTTTTCAGGAGTCGGGTATTCCCTCCATCGCCTTGCATGGGAACTCTCCGGATGAAGAGCGGAATCAGGTCAAAGGTAGGTTGGTTCGTGGAGATATCAAGTTTATATTCGTCGTCGATCTCTATAATGAAGGTGTAGATATTCCTGAGGTGAATACAATCTTATTCCTGCGCCCGACTGAGAGCTTAACTGTATTCCTCCAACAGCTTGGACGGGGGCTTCGGCTAGCTGAGGGTAAGGAATGCTTGACTGTACTCGATTTTATTGGCCAAGCTCATGCTAGCTATAACTTTCAAGATAAATTCCGGGCACTTATGGGGCGGACCAAGCACTCTATTTCCTATTATGTGGATAACGGTTTCTCCAACTTACCAAGAGGCAGCTTTATCCAACTAGAGAAGCAAGCGAAGGAATACGTGCTACGTAATCTGAAGGATGCCAATTATACGCGACGTAATGTGATCTCCAAGCTGAAGCATTTCCAGAAAGATACGGGGATGACAGCAACGATAGCAAACTTCCTTGAACACTATCAGATTGACCTATATGAATTGTATGGCCGCAACGGCGATCGCACATTTAGTAGGATGCTGGTTGAAGCGGGCATTAGAGAAGATTTTGATATGGCAAATGAGAGCTATCTTACAAAGCGGTTACCTGCGTTGTTTGCAATGAATTCTCGAGTAATGCTCGGATATCTTCTTGAGTACTTGCTGAATAAACAGAAACCTAAGATGGACGAAGAGCAGCTCCTGCTGAACATGTTCTATTATACATTCTACAGTTCGGCGCCTAGCAAGGAAGGGTTCGATACTATTGAAACTGGGGTTCAGGCGGTCGTCCAATGTGAGGAATTCTGTGATGAGATTGTGCAAATCCTTAAATACAATCTGAAGCAGCTTGATTTTGTTGATCTACCTAACCCTTTTCCATATGATTGCCCTCTGGATGTGCACTGCAAGTACACCACCTCACAGGTGATGGCGGCATTTGGATTCTACAATGATGAGAAGGCACCGGAGTTCAGGGAAGGCGTCAAATATTTTGAGGACAAAAAAACGGATATCTTCTTCATCACCCTCAATAAGTCGGACAAGGACTTCTCTCCATCAACCTTATACGAGGACTATGCAATCAACGAGCGGTTATTCCATTGGCAGACACAGAGTCGAACTACAGAGAAGTCGAATATAGCACAGCGGTATATCCATCATCGGAAGACGGGCAACCGAATTGCCTTATTCGTTAGGGAGTATAAGAAGGACAACGGCTACACGTCACCATTTGTTTTCCTGGGAGAAGCGGAGTACGTACGTCATGAAGGCGATCGGCCGATTAGTTTCGTGTGGAGATTGAAGGAAGAGCTGCCTCCGATGCTTGTTCCTGTTGCGAATAAGTGTATTGTGTAGAATCACTAGATTAAATTTAATACAATATTCAAAGAATAAATACACACAAACAAATGTTCTAATCCTCTAAAAATTATGGTAAAATATACATATAAATAAAGGGGGTTGGTCTATGAAATTGATAGCTAAAGCGGAACTGATTATTGATCATAATGATATGATAACAATTAGTGATAATATGCAAATAGAGGATATTGAACTTGGGGAAATCGAGCTTGATCGAAGAATAGTGCTGAATATCAGGGAAAAGGCTGCTATGCTCATCAGGTTAATAGACAATTCATCAGACATCGACTACAGTTATCCGCCAAGAACGAAGCATGAAATTAATGGAGGCTATAAAATTGCAAAACGCAAAGGAGCATTATTGCATGAAGTGAAGGTGTACAACCTGTATTTTCGTTTTAGAAGCTGGTACGATGGCACTGGAATCGCAATGATGTGTAGACCGCCCAAGTTGAAGGAAGAATGGATCATTCTTCTTCCGGACAACACTGAACACACAATTATGTCTGAAAGAAAACTATACCTCGATATCGCTAGAAGGTATACACTATTAGAACAAATCATGGATCCAGATGAACAAAATAGGCTTATACATAATTTGAATAAACTAAACATACATGAACGTTGTGCTCAATCAATAATGCATGAATTTGGACATATTCTACACTGGAGAGTTTTCGATAATCTGCAAATTAGGGAGTCGTACGAAATATATAACTGGTTTTATGAATCGGGATATTTAGAAATTGTGGATAAACGGATTCCCCATCTGAAACGGTTGGAACCGATGGATCAGCTTTATATATTAAAGGAATCGTTAGTTGAGGATTATCGTATTTCATTGAACAATGATACAGAAAATGGTATATTTATCTTACCGAATAAAATTTGTTATTCTGGTGATTTTCAGAAACCAGAATTATTATTGGAAGGAGTTGATATCATGAGACAAATGTTACGAAGTATCGGACATCAGTCGACTAAAGGTTCAACCCATCATCTAGAGATGAACGCCATCCATGCTGCTCGCATCATCGAGAAAGCCCGAAAAGGCGCACGTTGGACTCCTGGTACAATTTCGATAACAGAACAAGATGTGAAACATAATATAGAGAATCTACGGAATAATTCGGAATCTCAAGTAGCTTCGAGTTTAGCTGACTAAAAATCAAAATTATATAGCGCACTGATTGTCATAACCTGACTTCAGTGCTTTTTTGTCGTACGGTCCGCTTCCCGGTATTCTGCATTTGGGGATAGTCCTTAATCGTGTCATAATCAACTTCTTTCTCGAAACATTGGGAGGTAAGTGTATCAAAATGTCGAATTTAGCATTAGGATGGAAAAGTGTGGGAAATCATTTAGTAATAAAGGCGATTCTGTTGTAGAGGAAGATAAATCGATGGATATATATAAAAAGCTAATTCTAACACTACAGCGTGAATTATCAATCGATTTTCCTTAACTTTTCCCTTGTCGAAC
>JBBDIY010000023.1:0-39713 GCA_040880185.1 Paenibacillaceae bacterium | reverse complement strand
ATTTTAATACATATCTTCTGGAAAGTCTAGTTAAATATTTCACGCTGTAGTGTTAATCATAATTCAAATCCTTTTAATCGAGTTCTTCTTTTTATCCGTTCATAATTCGAAACAGTTGCTACTCGATATTCTTTTACCAATAATAAGCCCAGCAAACGCTCGATTTTGACCGGTATTAATTAGATATCCATTTAGCTCAATAAAATAATAAGCACTTGGTAATTTTCCGCTAGATTGATTAATAGCTGAAGAATCTGAAAAAGCACAAGCCATACTATTTAACTACTCTTCACTATCAGCAAGTTGACTCTTTTGAAAAAAATCGAGTAAGGAGCTATGGCAAAATGGATGATTATCTGTTAGCAATTCAAACAGACTTACGCCATCATCTTCTCGATCATTTGTACGAAATGTATTAATAACTTTGTCCATAGAAATTAGAAAACCATCAGGATGAGTTTTTGTATTAATATACTTATATTCTTGTTCAGGAATGTACTTAAAGGTTCTGGTTTTGAGGTAGTCTATATGTGCTGCAGTATCCAGTATGTCCCTTTGATGTATGACTGGAAGACTACATAATTAAAGTGTTTCACAATAACACACCTCACATCTTCTATCTATAAATCTAAGGTTCATATCTAATCTGCGTAACAACAGATCATTGATAATTTGTTTTTTAGTCCAATGCAAGCGACCAGCCGTATCTAACGCACTCCATGCGTTAAGCGCTACATTATAATTGATTTATAATTTTCCTCAGTCAAACTTAAAAGTAGGCATTATCATATTGATTGCCAATTCTCTTATCCGTAACAATCAACTCTCCCTTTTTAACAATGACTTCAAATGATGCAGATGACAATGTGTATGTAACGGTCATTATATTACTCCCCTCGAATTCGATTTCTTGTGACGGTAATCCCCAGTTAGCAAAGCGGTATCGCAAAGGAAATTCCGAACCACATACTCGGTCGGTAAAAAACATTCATCACTTACAAACCTTCACACCATAAAAATATTATTGATATGAAATGGTCGCATAAGGAAGTGCGACCACAACGTGAGATGAATATGTGGACCATTGTTCTTAAGGTACTCTTGAACATTTAGGAGCAATTATAACTAGATGTAGAACATCGCTCGTGGCAAGGTGGAATGTCGGGGTCAATCCCCAACGAACTATCAACTGCTTTTGTGTAGTCTTAGCTTAATTATCTATTTAGCTAAATATCCAGTCATCCCCTAATTATTGAATCCGCATTTCGTCGGATATTCAACTGAACATAAGAAACAACCACAACGCGAATATTAATCGCATTGTGGCTTTCGAGCCAATTCTTCGCCTATATGTTATCTGAAATGTCACCACTTTAAATTGTTTGCAATTGCAAACATCATTAAAGAATTCTATTTTCCCATTAAAGAACTTTGTTTTCCGTTAAAGATCTTTATTTTCCCTGCCCAGTACTACCAGAGCGCAGGATGATTAATTCGAAATTGTAACACAATTGAAATCTAATTTTCATGTTCTCCTAATATACATCCTTTATAGTATGACTTAACCCCCTTTTAAACATATATTTGTTTCAGGCCCATAGCTGATGGCTATGGGTCTCTTTCTGTGAACATGTTAAAGACGTCGGCTCCGAGCCGATTATTACGTATAATACGAAGGATTTCCAAAAGCTGAATGTCACCTTTTATTCGCCAAGTCAGATAATCTCAGAATTATAATAGTCACCCAACAACCTCCACACACGCTCATCCCAATAGCCATTAGCAGCGCCTGATGTCGATGGTGCGACAAACAATCGAGTTTGATTAATCTGCTCTTCTTGAAAACCGTATGCGACTTCCGACTTGCCCAAGAACTTCTTGGCCGCATTCTTGCTGTTGAAGCATAGAATTTTAGGTTGATAATGGAGCATCTTGCTCCTTAACAACATGTGATCATAATCCTCATTAGATAATTGAGAATCCAAACCATAATTCTGCTTCACCATATCGGTAAGACCTTGTCTATATTGAATGAGCCCTTTATACTCTTGCGGCTCTAATTGACGTGGAGTTAATCCAACGGCATATAGTGTTCGCCAGAATTTATTGGCTGGGTTGGCGTAATAAGCCATCCTCTCGTAGGAGACATTACCCAGCGCGGTACCACAATACACAATCGCCAAGTCGAAATCTAGGACGTCTTCGATCAACTCCATTTCACCTATTCAGCTCCTCCACAGGATTTGCGAATGACAATTTCCGGCTCGACCATAATTACACCAGGATCCATCTGCTTGTTAATCAAATCGAAAAGCATCATAGCGGCCAATCGACCAATTTTCTCCTTATCCTGTCTAACTGTTGTAAGCGTGGGGTCCGTATAGGAACACGCATCAATATCGTCACAACCGATTAATGCCATGTCTCCAGGAATCGTCAGATGATGCTCCTTCAATGCGCGCATTGCTCCGAAAGCTAGTAAATCAGACACAGCGAACATCGCTTTCGGTAGGGAACCCCTAGCAATAAACTGTTTCATCGCTTGATAACCGCTTTCTTCATCATACTCCTTACTATGAATAATCCAGTCTGGATTGATAGTGATTCCGAGATTCCGCAGCGATTCATTGAAGGCTTTCTCCCGCATGGACGTCACTACTGAACTTCGCTCAATGCCTAAGAATCCAATCTCACGGTACCCGCTCAGATAGAAGTGCTCAACCACCTTGGCCGAGACCTTCATATTATCGGACATGATATAAGAAGAATTCGTACCTGACAATGCGATGTCAACACCAATGCAAGGGATCGAACTCTGATCCAGATTATGAACACTCGCCTCAATATCATCGCCAGCAATGATTATGCAGCCATCTACTTGAAAGTGGCGACATCGGGCTAGATAATCCTCTTTAGCTGTTGAAAACTTTTCATTAGAGAATAGAAGAATATCATAGCCTAGAAGACCAATATGCTTCTTGAAGGAATTGATCACACTCACGAAGAAGGGATGGTTCAAGTCAGAATTTAATTTACCTGCGAATACTACACCAATGATATTGGACTTTTTCGTGGCGAGTGTTTTCGCTGATGAGGATGGCTTATAGCCTGTTTCATCGAGAATCTTCTGCACCCGCTGACGCGTTTCTTCACCGATATCACTGTAGTTATTAATGATTTTCGAAACCGTTGCAACGGACACCCCAGCCATACTAGCAATCGTTTTTATATTCATTTCCTCAGCTTCTCCCTACAATAAAATGTACTTTTACTAAATCGATTTCGTAAAATATTGCATTTTCTAAAGTTATTGTATAGTTTATGCCCAATCCAGTCAACATTTACCTCAAAAAATAGGATATATGGACAGGTTACGCAAATATTTTTTTACGAAACCCCTTTACGAAAACATTTCGATGGGAAATAATGTGGTTATATTACGAAAGCAATTTCGTAGATGAAAACGCCTGTAATACATGATATCAATCGGTTTATATCCCATGTGTGTATGCGCTTTCAGGTCTTTTTTACTAAAATAGTTTTGCTTTTCGAAGTCGGTTTATCAGCTACACATGTACTCAATAATAACTTTTAGGGGGAAACGCACTATGAAAAGATTTACATTGTTAATGCTCAGTTTGATTCTGGTGTTCATTCTTGCTGCTTGCGGCGGAAACAACAACAACAACAACACGAATGCTGCTAATGAGAAGGCACCTGCAACAACGGACGATAAAGCTGAGGCACCTGCAGAAGTGGCTAAGGACGAGCCGATTACACTGAAGATTATTCACTGGCAGAATGAAGGTACGAACAAGTTCTATGAAGAATTCAATAAGAAATTCACTGAGAAGTATCCGAACATCACAGTCGATTATACGACAGTCCCCTCGGATGCAACTTATGATCAGCTGCAACAAACAAGAATTAACGCAAACGACACTGACCTTCTCGCCATTAAGAGCGGCTTCGCTTCTGTTCCTCAGGACTGGTCACCTGGCGCACAAGATCCACTATGGAAGCAATGGATTGATGCAGGCTTGATCGCAGACCTCTCTAATGAAGGCTTCGTCGATCAATACAATCAAGTCGATGTTGAGAACTCCACAACGTATAACGGCAAAGTTTATGGCATCAACTTAGGTAAGGTATCATTCACTGGCTTGTTCTATAACAAGACCATCTTCGCCGATAACGGACTTTCCGTACCAACAACGTGGGATGAATTCACGAAGCTTGTAGCTGATCTGAAGGCTAAGAATATTGAACCTATTGGATTCGCTGGAAAGGATGTTTGGCCAATCAATTTAGCCGTACAAGGCTTACAAGCATCCATTCATGATGATCAGCTTACCTATATTAAGGGATTATGGGATGGCTCCACCAAATATACAGATCCAGTTGCATTGGAAGTTCTTGATAAATCACAATGGATGATGAAGAATGCCATCTCCGGTTTCATGGGTGTCGACTATGGTTCATTACCGGGATTATTCGCTTCTGGGAAAGTAGCCATGATAGCAGATGGTACATGGGATGCTCCAGCCATTGCGACAGCAAACCCTGATCTTAAATTCGGATACTTCCCGATTCCAGGTAGCAATGACGCTGCGAAGAACAAAGATCTAGCAGGTAAGTATGATATGTCTTGGATGGTTCTTGAGAAAGCGAAGAACAAAGATGCAGCGTTGAAATGGTTAGCTATGCATTCCGAGACTGAGCATTATACGGATTTCACTAATGCATCTGGCTTTTTACCTACACAGGATAATATACCTGTTAACAGTGAATTCATTAAAGAGCTTGCACCCAATCTTACCAACTTCAAGCTAGCTTGGGACCAATTGTTCATCAACCGTCAGAATGTTGGTGATTATGCCAAAGATTCTAGCGTTCACGCTGAATTCTTAGCCCCAGCAGGTCCAATAGCAACTACGAAGGAACTTGCTGACAAATCGCAAAAGGATTGGGATGCAGCGAAATAATAATTGGTAGTGGTTTATCGGGGTCTGAGTCAATCAGGCCCCGATATGTCATATAAGTAGTAAATAAGGGGTGGTAGAGAATGTACCCATTTGGAAAAGGATTATCAAGGCATCTACCTTTATTGTTGCTTATGCTTCCATTAGCGTTATATGTGATATTCGGAATAGGGCCATCTTTGGCCACTGTCTTTTTTTCTTTTACCAACGCAACTGGACTCCCCGGGGTCGATTGGGATTTTATCGGACTGGATAATTACAAGCGATTTTTCTTCTCATCTGATTCAGGCGATCGGCTAGATGCTGCGGGTCGTTCAATTTACTTTGCGCTAGCAGTTGTTTTCATCCAGAATGCTGTTGCTTTATTCATGGCAGTTATTATTAATCGAAAATTACGTGGAGACGTGTTCTATCGAGCCACGTTCTTCCTGCCTGTTGTCTTGGGAGTTACGGTTGCAGGTCTTGTCTGGCAGATGGTCATGAATCCATTTGGCGGACCAGCACAGACGGTACTCAATTGGTTCGGCACAAGCTCGAATTTCTTCGGTAGCTACAATGTGGCGTTCGAGATGATTATTTTCGTGCAAATTTGGATGTATATGGGCTACTCTCTCGTTATTTTCTTAGCGGGCCTTCAGTCTATTCCTAAGGATATGTACGAAGCAGGTTACATTGATGGTACGAGTAGATGGCAATCATTTCGCCATATTACATTCCCGATGATTGCTCCAGCTATGACAGTGAATCTTCTGTTATCGATCATTGGCTCACTACAGACGTTTGACATTATATATGTGCTCACTGGCGGCAAATTCTTCACTCGAACATTGGCATTCGATGTATTCGGTACAACCTTCGGCAACACAACCGCCGATTATGGCCTGTCCTCTGCCACTGCTATGATTCAATTCGTATTCGTATTCGCTGTCACCATCGTAGCTGTGATCTATCTAAGGAAACGGGAGGTGGAGATGTAAATGAGGGATTCCAAATCACTAGTAGTGTTTCGCTACTTTGTTGTGTATCTTATGCTTGCCATTTACTTAGTCCCTCTCTTCTTCTTATTCAATACAGCGATGAAAACGCAACCGGAGTATATACTATCTCCAGCTAAGCTCGCCGAGGGATTTCAGTTTGGAAATTTTGCCACAGCATGGGAAGAAGGTAATTTCTCCACCTTCATCACTAATAGCTTGATATACACAATTACTTCTACCATCTTCTCAATATTCCTATCCTTATTCGCTGCATATCCAATTGCTCGGCGTTATGTTAAGTTCAGTGACTTCTATTATTTGCTGTTCATTATGTCCTTGTTCCTCCCGAGTGCTTTAATACCTCAATTCGTGTTGATTAATTGGCTTGGTCTTTACGATACAGAAATTGGCTACATCATCTTACGGACATCGGGAACAGGCATCGCCTTTCTTATGTTCGTTGGATACATCAAATCGATATCTAGAGAGCTTGATGAAGCAGCTGCCATTGATGGTAGTAGCTACCTTCGGTTCCTATTCTCCATCTTGATTCCACTAATTAAGCCAGTATTGGCTACTGGAATCATGCTCACTGCAATTGGAACGTGGAATGACATTATCGGTCCAGTCATATACTTGTCCGATGCAGGCAAACAGCCTATTACTAGAGGTCTGTTCGCTTTCTCTGGTCAATATATGAATAATTGGCCGCTTCTGGCTTGTGGCATACTTATCGTTGCTTTACCGCTCATCCTGCTATATATGTACGTACAGCGTTTCCTTGTTAGTGGAGCATTAGCCGGTTCTGTAAAACTCTAGGAGGGCTCACTACATGAACAATAAGTGGAATAATTACCCTTACCCATTGCCTATCGATGAACGACATTCAGCTGTTCATCGATGGATGAATAAGCCTGTTATCGCTTCTCGATTGTTGGATCAGGCTGATGATGAAGCCAAGTGGCAGTTAGTCGAGCAAGGAACGATGTCCTTCACAGAAGACCGTGCTAAGATTGGTTTTCGTTCAGTAAGATTAGAATCACCCACAACTTCAAGCAAAATATATCAAACCGAAGCACCAGGTCGTCCACATGGGAAAACGTCTGTGAAACGATTGGTTTCCCGTGAGGATTGGTCGGATTATAATCGGCTTTCCTTCTGGGTTTATCCGACCTTGCCGGGCTTTCGAGTCATATCAATGGCTGTTATTCTCCATAATGATGGAGCTGTTAAGGTGCCTGACGGTTATCTACGTGAAGGGATTAATTACTTCCTGCTGAAGCCTGATGAATGGAATCAGGTTGTATGGGAAATCGATCACCTCTCCCGAGATCAAGTTACAGGCGTAGAATTTGTTTACCGCCTACAGGGCAGTGATGTTGGAGCTTCTGCTCAAGTTCGATACGATATAAGCGGGATTGAATTACAGCGAGTCGAAGCCGATTATGTTGAGGGCTGGATGGTTGCGCCAGGCCGAATCGCTTATAGTCATTCCGGTTATGCAACTACAACAATGAAGAAAGCCTTCGCATCTCATTTACAAGCGACATGCTTCCGGATCGTACATGCGGATACACAGTCGGTCGTCTTGGAGAAGGCTACTGAAACGACGGAGACTCCTATTGGTACATTTCAGTTGATGGATTTCTCTGAGCTTCAAGAAGAGGGAACCTATCAAATTCAAGCAGGTAGTTTGATCACAGAGTCTTTTGGTATCTCGGATAAAACTTGGGAAAGCAGCATCTGGAAGACGATCAATCTCTTCTATTGTCTACGCTGTGGTACAGAAATCCCAGAGATCCACGGGGTATGTCATCGCGATTTCCGCTGCAAGCATAATGATCAACACATTGTCATTAATGGCGGTTGGCATGATGCCGGTGATTTATCACAAGGACTCGTCAACACAGCCGAGGCTGTGTATGCGATGCTCAAGCTTGCTCATACATCAGAAGATCGGGATGAGTTACTTGCTAGTCGATTGAAAGTAGAAGCTAGATGGGGACTGGATTGGATTCTCAAAACCCGTTTCGGAGATGGCTACCGAGCAGTGTGGAATACAATGGATCTGTGGACAGATGGTATTATTGGTACCATAGACGATGAAATTTCTTCGGCCTCTAAAAATCCATTCTCGAATTTCACCGCAGCATCTGCAGAAGCATTAGCCGCCATAGTGTTGGCGTTAGACGATCCGATACTTTCTGCTCATTGCTTGAGAATAGCTGAAGAGGATTGGCAATTTGCTATTGATGAATGGGCGATGGGACCCACATATGAACTACATATCGAAACTGCTGCCGCTGGTATTCTTGCAGCCACACAATTATACAAATCAACGACGAATGAAAGTTATATGCTCCGCGCGGTGGAACTCTCTGAATTTGTTATGGGCTGTCAACAGAAAATAAACCCCGACTGGGATATACCCATTCGAGGCTTCTTCTACACCACTCCTGGTCATGATCGGATACTGCATTATCAGCATCGTGGACATGAGCAAGCTGCCATTGTTGCACTTCGTGAGTTAATCGATATGTTCCCATCGCATCCACTATGGAGTAGCTGGTACATGACGATTGTGCTTCATTCCGAATATATGGAACGCATCGCTACATATACGCAGCCTTATGGCATGATGCCGGCAGGAATCTATGATCTTAACGAGTCCGACGAGTCAGCATATCGTGATCAAGTGTTAAGTGGTATTCGATTGCATGATCATTACTATCTACGCTTATTCCCAGTATGGTACGACATGCGCGGGAATAGTGGCACTGTGTTGTCACAGACGAAGGCAATTTCTGTTGCAGCTAAATTACGTAAGAAGCTTTCATTGAAGCATCTCTCAGAGCAACAGCTATATTGGACAGTAGGTTGTAATCCATTCGGTCAAAGTCTGATGTATGGTGAGGGCTATGATTATACGCCACAATATACGGCTACATCAGGAAATATCACAGGCTCACTCCCAGTAGGTATTCAGACAAATGTAAATCGCGATGTTCCGTATTGGCCAGCCCAAAATTGCTACAATTACAAAGAAGTATGGGTTCATCCCTCTTCCCGTTGGTTATGGCTGATGGATGATCTCTATCTGCAGGATGGTTATGGACAGAATACTTCGGATGCGGCATCACACTTCACCAACAAGTTGACCGAACATGGCGATGGCTATAAATTGCTACTGGAAATGGATCATACTTCGACTGAACCGCTAACGTTAACACTTCACATGTATAACTTAACTTGTTCGGGGATTAGTAACTCAACTATGACTATTGATTTTACAGATCACTATGAAGTAGAAGTTAATGTAATTAATCCACTAGAACCGTGGTTATTCGTCGTCATTCCGAATGGACAGTTGGCGCACAGCAAGGAGATTGTTGGAAACCTAAGCTAGTATGGCTATCTGCCCGGGGCTATTTGATTTACTGTAATCTGATGCTCTCCAACCTCTTTGGCTAGAATCCGATACAGTCCATCCATCCCTCGTTTGCCCGCAACATAAGCGGATTGAGTGGGGAAATTCTGCATCGAGCACTCCGTGTTAATACCAATAATACGCCCATATCGCTTGTCGATCATGCGCGGTACGAACGCTTTAAACAGTAACACACTCTGCATCACGCAAGATTGGAATTGATCGAGGTAATCCCCTGGTGCTTGCTCGAGTATCGTCGTCCACTTGTATTGACTGACCGCATTCGCTACGATCACATCCACTGAATCGAAGTTCTCATACGCTGTTTTCTGCATATTCAGAACAGACTGCTCGTCCGTAATATCTGCCTGCACAATAATATAAATTCTGATATGTCAAGGAAAGAGCCGCCCCACAAGTAGATTGAACTACTTGTGAGACGGCTCGTTAATCAACTTGCATTATTTAATTGCTGCTGCGGAATCCATACCTTTTTTGTTGATATTCTCATATGCTTTTTCTACTGATTGTTGACCGAACATTACTGCATCCATCTCATTCTTGAAGAAGTCAATGAATTCAGTGTATCCAGCAGGAGCTGCGTAGAATGGTAATGCATAAGGTTTTGCTGCTTCCGCAAGCCTCTTACCAAGAATATCCTTAGGTGCTAAGTTTGGCTCAAGTGCTTTGAAGATGTCCTCGTTAATTGGAATACCACGAGTCATACCCAGTGCCTTACCTGCTTCTGTATCTGTGATGAACCATTTAACGAATTTCTTAGCTTCATCTTTGTTCTTGGAATCTGTACTTACAGCTAGGAAGATTGTTGATTGTGCCCAACCGCCGCCAGCTGAACCTACTGGAACGTTAACAACATCTACTTGACCTGGTAGCAAGTCTTCAAGTGCGCTAACCGAACCAACTGATTTACCAACCAACATTACTTTACCGGAAGCCATTGGATCAGCTTGAGCATCATTCTCAAGGAATGCTGCTTGCATGTCAGCCGGAGGAAGAGCGCCTTCTTTACGTAGAGCTTCATGCTCATTGTAGAACTTCATGAATAAATCTTTGTCTAGATTGAAAGTTTTACCGCCATCAGACATAAGTGGTCCTTTACCGTTTGAAGTTTGGAAATATTGGTATCCATCCCATGAATCAGTAAAAGAAATACCGAATTGACCTTCTGGCAACTTCTCATTAGCTTCTCTTGCGAATGCGAAGTAATCATCCCAAGTCCAGCCTAGCTTAGGAAGTGTAACACCAGTAGCTTCTAGTGCCGTTTTGTTGAATGCAAAGCCTTGTCCATTGTTACTAAGTGGAATACCATAAAGTTTTCCATCAATCTTCAGGTTTTCAATGATTTTTGGATCAACTATACCTGTCAAATCGACATCTGATAGATCTTCTAATGTTCCTCTGGATACATATTCATTGATAAAAGCTGCATCCATTTGAAGAACGTCTGTCATTGTTTTGGATGCTGCTAGTGTAGGCAATTTCGCCCAGAATGCATCCCAAGCTAGATATTCTGGTGTAAATGTAACATTAGGATTTTGTCCTGTGTATACATCTAATGCTTTCAATGTAGCTTCATGTCTTGCATCAGGTCCCCACCACATAATACTAAGCTTCTTAGGCTCTGTAGAAGGTGCTGCCGGTTCTGCTGGTGCTGCATCTTTCTTGTCATCAACAACAGGTGCCGGTGCAGCATTGTTCTTTGCCGCATTATTATTGTTTCCACAAGCTGTAATGAATACCAGTGCAGCGATTAACAATAACATTAAGCCTTTTGACACTAATCCTTGAATTTTCATGCGTCTTTTCCCCCTAAATAGAATGGTGTGAATCTCTTTACCCTTTTAAGCCTGTAGTAGTAATCCCCTCGACAAAGTGTTTCTGTGCGAGGAAAAATATAATTGTTGATGGTAACACGGAGAGCAATGACATAGCTAAAAGCTGCCCCCACTGAACTTCAAATTGATCGATAAAGCTACGAAGTGCCAAACCAACCGTGAATTTACTCATGGAGCTTAAGTACAATACCTGTGCGAAGAAGTCATCCCAAGCCCATATGAATGTGAATATCGCAGTAGTAACCAATGCGGGCTTGATGAGTGGGAATATGATCTTAAAGAAGATACCATACACCGATGCACCATCAATCTTCGCTGCTTCATCCAAATCTTTGGGGATACCTCGGATAAATTGAACTAACAAGAAGATGAAGAATGCTCCACCACCGAAGTAATGCGGCAGAACCAACGGGACATAACTATTCGTAAGCCCGAAGTTGTTATACAGAATATATTGAGGAACAATGGTAACTTGTCCCGGAAGCATCAATGTTGCAAGTAGAATACCAAACCACATACCACGTAACTTAAAGCTCAATCTAGCAAAACCGTAAGCCACAAGCGCTGCGGTTAACACTCCACCGACTACATTGAATAATTCCATCGTCAGTGTATTAGCGAAGAACCTAGTAAATGAAAACTCGCTAGAGAAGTTCCAACCTTTTGTATAGTTTTCCCACATCGGTGTTGCTGGCCATAATGATGACGAAGCCATTTCTGAGTTTTTCTTCAACGATGCGCCAATCCACCAAATTACGGGGTAAATCATAAGTATGGAGAATACGGCTAGGAATAAATGTCTTGGGAATGCTGAGCGGAGTGTTTTCATTTTTCATCTCCTCCATCATTCTCGTAGTATACCCAGTACTTGGATGCGAAGAAGTTTAATGCAGTCACAATCCCCACTATAGCAAGTAATATCCAAGCAAGCGCTGAAGCGTAACCCATCTGATAATGTTTGAATGCCTTCTCATATAGGAATACGGCGTACATATAAGTAGAGTTGATCGGACCACCTTTGTTTGTAATAATGTAAGCCGCTGTAAACATTTGGAAGGAACCAATAACAGTTAATATGAGATTAAAGAACATAACCGGTGACAGCATTGGAATCGTAATTGTGAAAAACTGTCTTACCTTTGAAGCTCCATCAACGGATGAAGATTCATATAGCTCAGCAGGAATTTGCTTCAATCCGGCTAGGAATATAACCATCGTTGATCCGAATTGCCAAGTGTTTAACAGTACTAAGGTTGAGAGTGCGAAATCCGGATTTGAAATCCAACCTTTTCCAACAATACCAAACCAAGATAATACTTCGTTCACATAGCCTTCCAAGCCGAAGATGTTGCGCCATAATGCGGCTACCGCAACACTGCCCCCGATTAATGAAGGGAAGTAAATGGCTGTGCGATACAAATTCATACCTCTCATTGCTTTAACAAGTACCATTGCAACCAATAAGGAGAAGATCAATTTAAGCGGAACTGCAAATAATACGAACGTAAAGGTAACTCCTAGAGATTTGATGAATAATGGATCATCGGTGAATATGTGCTTGTAATTGTCAGCTCCTACCCATACCGGATCAGCTAATAGTGGGTAATCTGTAAAGGATAGATAAAGCGACTGACCAATTGGCCATAACGTCAACAATAGAAATCCAACTAGCCAAGGTGAGATAAATACATATCCAGCCAGATTCGTGCTGTAGTTATTCTTTTTCTTCTTCCACAATGACGGTTTCTCTAAATCGTATGATGTGGCGGATGCCATCTCTCAGCCCCCTCTCTCTCTGTTTAACACTTATTAGTTTAACTATAAGCTCGCAAGCTAAAAGTGAATAGGTGAGAAACACAAGGTGAAGGGTTTAATAAAACAAGGTCTTGCTCTTAGCTCTATGGAATAGGGATATTCTGGTGGGTATAGAAAAACTACCTCAGGAGTAAGGAATTACTCTCCAAGGTAGTCTAATCTGAACGAATATGATTATTCTCTAGTTGGTTTCTGCATCTCTTCACGGTAATCACTCGGTGTCTTCCCCGTATACTTTTTGAATATTTGCCCAAAATACTTAACATCATCATAGCCAACCCCAGCAGCAATCTCACTGATCTTAGCGGGTGAGACCGCAAGGCTATCCATGGCGTACTCCATCTTCTTCTTCATCACAAAGTCACGAAAGGTCATCCCACTTTCTTTCTTGAAAACAACACTCAGATGCCCTGGGTGAAGATGAACGAAGCTTGCGACCTGTTGTAAGCTGAGATTGTCACCTATATGCTCCTGGATATAGGCAACAGCTTTAAACACATGAGTGGCTTGTCCTTCTGATAGCTGGTTGTGATACAGTTTCAAGATCGAATAGAGATGCTGGAAGAGCACATCGTACTGTATTAGTTCATCCTGATAATGCAATGGCTCTAAACTCAACTCTTGTGTGGTTGCCGTGCCGATGGACTCGACAACTCGATTCAGCCATCGTTGTGCAGCGAAGGATACAGATTGTAAGGAAGCTTCAACCGACTGTGGTGTTACCTCAGGATCCGCCATGAGCACCTGAATATATTGTTGTACCCATCGCTTCAGTGCCATGGGATCACCTTCAAGTAATATCGAGGAGAGTTCTTTCTCGTCCTCATAATTGCATACGGTTTTGCCACCTTTGCGATGCTCGATATCCGCATATTCCCATTCTGATTTATTGAGAAGATGCTTGAAGCCAGAGGCAAGCTCAGCTGTCTCGTATGAGGTGTGGAGATCGACAAGAAGGTTAACTGGTTTGCCCCATATCATCCACAGCTTACATTTCAACGCACTCTCAATCTTTAGAAAGCTCGCACGTAACTGCTGCTGTTCCAATTGTGTCTGACCTGACTTTACGACAATCACCACACGGTTCTTCTGAACAAAGGTCACGCATTTCAATAGATCGTTCACAGCATTATCAATGGCGAATAATAGCAAGGATTGTGAATTCTTCATAGGTCCCCAGCCTTCGGCTGAGATCAATACGACTCGTAGAATAGGTGCAGTCAGTTCAGTTCTGGAATCATCTTGCAATGGTAAGAATATCTCATTTATCAGTTCCTTATCCACACCAGTTGTATCTCCAACAACGACCCAACGCTCGATTACACGATGCTGCTCAGCAAGATCCTTATTGCGATCCTTACTCTGGATAGCCCACTTCTGCTCTATACGTTGTTTGACCTTTAGAACGGTTCGAATAATCTCATCAGGTCTACTCGTCTTCAACAAATAGTCACTGACATTCTGACGAATCGCATTCTGCATATAGATGAAGTCATCATAGCCCGATAGGACAATAATCTCAAGATTGGGGAGAATGACCCTAGCTTCTTCAGCTAACTCAAGACCCGTCTTCCCGGTCATACGAATATCTGTAAGTAGTATATCCGGCCGTTCAGTTGGAATACGTTCCAATACTTCTTCTGCGGAGGCAGCAGGAGTTAACAGCTCTAAGCCGAGCTCATGCCAGTTGATAACTTTAGCCAAGCCTGTTCTGATGATGATCTCATCATCCACGATCATGATTTTCATGAGGTCCCTCCATAATTGGAATGGAAAATGCGATTCGTGTACCGGTATTGCGCTTACTATCAATATGAAGAATAGCATCCGACCCATAGTGAAGACGGAGCCGCTCGTTCACATTACGCAATCCATAGTTCTCATTAGGTACATCGTGATCATCCGGCTCTTCCAAACTATTCCTCACAGTGAGTAGTCTTTCCTCCGTCATACCAATGCCATCATCAAGTACCTGAATGTACATCCGATTGTCTAGTTTCTCTACATACACTGCAATTGTTCCTTTACCTTCTTTTTTCTGTATACCATGGATCATCGAATTTTCGAGTAGTGGTTGAAGTAATAGCTTCAACATGTACTTATCCTGCAGCTCAGCATCAATAAAGTAGTCGATCTCGAACTTGTCCGGAAAGCGTATCGATTGAATTTGCATGTAATTCTCGATGTGGGAAAGCTCCTGATGCAACGGGCAGAATTCATTGCCTTTATTCAGACTGAATTGCAGAAAATCGCTTAGCGCTCCCACCATCTCAGCAATCCGCTTCTCTTCTATAGTTAGTGCCATCCAATGAATGGAGGATAGTGTATTGTATAGGAAATGCGGGTTGATCTGCGCCTCAAGCGCACGGATATCCGCTTCTTTCTTGCGCGTCTCATTACGGATGAGCTGCTCCTTCAACTCTTGAATATGCTTCCCTAGCATATTGTAGCTCTGACCTAATCTACCAATCTCATCCGTGGAGGAAGGCTGATACATTGGCATAGGTTCGTCTGGGTTAATCTTTGTTAACAGCCGAGCCAGAATCCTTAGCGGATTCGTTACTCTCTGAACGACGAACAAGACTAATCCGGCATTAATCAGAATCGTAATCCCAACAGCAACACCTGTTAATTGCAGGATGAATAGATTCTGCGCTCGATTGAGCTCATACGGGATTGTACCGACTAGCGTCCAACCGATCGACTGACTTCGATAATAGAGAATATTCCGCTTCTCTTCTCCTTCACCCGATAAGGTTTCCCCGTATACGCCTCGTCCTAGCTTGGGCCGTACGCTAGGATAATAGGTATCGAATGGCTGAGACAGCCATTCCTTCTCTGTAGAGGAAAGAACAATTCCTGTTTCATTTAACAGAGCCACTTGACCTCGTCCTTCACCCAGCTTAGGCAGAGACCAATATTGTGCAAGCACGTCCTCGTCAAGACTAATGAGCAGCCAACCAATATTCTTGAATGTATATATACTGCGCATCGGACGTATGAACGTAAGAACCTTATGTTCACCTGCATAGTCCACCATATTGTAAAGTCCTGTCCATGTTTTCTCTTTCACCTGAAAAACATCAATTTGCTCCAACAAATCCGATTCGTAGATAGTAGCAGTTGATAAGGGAATCTCTTGCGAATTGGGATAGAGCAGAATGTTCGATATATAGGGCTTAGAGCTGGCTAAATTCGCCATCGAGTTCAGAATGCGCGTCCTTGTTTGTTTGTCATCTTGAGGAGACTTCAGATACTGTTGTATATCATTTTGCCCAATTAGGAAAATGGACATGCTCTCGATATCATTCAACACAAATTCCAGCTTGCTTTCCATCTGACCCAGTGTATTAATGCCTGCTTGCTTCATCTTCGCTTCAGTCACATTCGAAGATATGACATACGTAAAAGCTCCGAATGATAGCAAGGGAACCATCGTGGAAATTAGCATTATAATCGATAACTTCGCACGCAAGGATGAATTCATCCACTGCATCATTGATATCCCTCCAGAGCTTGCTTTCTAATAATTAGTATCATTATTTTCTAATGATTTAGCTTGAGCCTGTGCAGCTTGTAACTTCGATGCTATGTCATAAGGCCTAACACCAATCAATATATCAGCAAGTCCGATGTTCAGCACCTCGGTTGCTGCCGTACTTAGCTTAATATCGAAGACAGGAGTAATCTCAATATGCTGCATGAGCTCATTTAATTCGATGAATAAGGGGTGTGCTTTATCCGGATCAAGATCTATCTTGTAACTAACCAACGTACTGCTGTCGAGCGTTGCTTTCTGCCCCTCAGGACCGGATAACGCATACAATAGCTCGAGTGCAGCATCTTTGCGGGCACC
The DNA here is from genome assembly GCA_040880185.1 of Paenibacillaceae bacterium. Classification (GTDB taxonomy): domain Bacteria; phylum Bacillota; class Bacilli; order Paenibacillales; family UBA4045; genus UBA4045. The sequence goes on along the minus strand of JBBDIY010000023.1, from coordinate 22,800 downwards.
CGTTAATTTCTTGCTCAAGCCCATTCCTGTCCCAACCACGCCGGAGGTTGAATTTGCTTTACCTTTACCTCCCTCAATCGGCGGGAGAATCGTAACATGTGTATGATTCAGAATGTCCTCAGGAGCATTCTTCACAATATTCGATGTAGCCCAGCCACCATTAATGAACATGGCCGCATTGCCCTGGAAGTAAAGCTCCATCATCTGATTATCATCTATTCTTAGTGCGTTGTTCTGGAAAGCTCCTCCTCTAGCGAAGTCCCTCAAGAACTGTAATACTTCAATAAATTGTGGGTCTAGGAAAGTTGCACCCTCTTGATTTAATGCTCGGGTCAGCCATTCGGTACCCAATATGCGGTCTGTCAATGTACTGAATATGGTTGATTGTATTAACCAATCGGATTTGGCCCCAAGCGCAATAGGTATAATCTGATTCTTATTGAATACCTCAATAGCCTGCAGCAGCTCATCCCAAGTTGTAGGTACCTTCACATCATATTGATCAAAAAGCGCTTGGTTGTAATAAATCAGTGAGGTTGGAGCAAGGTTCATGGGTACCGTATAAATATGGTCATCTACTGTAAAGTCAGTAAATGCTTGGGAGATAAAGTTGTCTCTCCACTCGGGCTTACTATTCAGGAAATCATCAATCGGTTGAATCAGATCACCTTTCACGAAATCCTTCGCCATCGCATCCGGCCACATGACGAATAAATCCGGCATTTCGTCTGCAGCCGCGAGCGCGCGCAATCTCGTTTTCATGCCTTCTGTTACTAATCCCTCGTCCTCAAGAATTACATTGGGATGTGATGCTCTGAATTCATCCAGAATTTGACGCATGGCGATGGACTTACCGTCCTGCCCTACCCAATTATGCAAGACTCTCAGTTTTATTTGATCTACAGCATCAGCACTATTCGGATTATCCCCATTGGTAACAAGGTTGCTACTGCAGCTTGTTAATATAAGCGTGAATATGAGCGTAACGATCCATCCATGTCTTATTCTCATACTGCGGACCTCCAATTAGAAGCTTTAATCCATTCTAGATTACCGAAATTTTCACCTGTGTAGGTCGATATGTGGATACGATCTGTCCAGTAGCATTGATCATGAACAGTACAGAACGTTCTTTCTCCAGCATGAAACGATACGTACGTCCCGACACAGGGTCAGACACCTGAATCTCGGTATCATGCGCATATTCGGAGACGAATATCATGAGTGCACCATCACGGAAGCTCAGCTTACGTCCATAAATGCCAGGAAGTCCGCCGCCTTGCAGCCAGGTTAGCTCATCATCCACACCAGCCTTATTTAATGCATAACGATACAGGGCTACGAGTGGTTCCGATCGTTCATTCAGTTCAATAGGAACTGAACACCAAATCAAGCGTCCCTTACCAATCACATATTCCTTGACCTTACTGGATTCAGCTTGTCCTTCTCCAATAATAAGCTCTTTGTTCGCTTCAGCAATTCGATAAGCTCCGAAGGAAACCGGATAAATGGTATCACCTAGTTCTATTCTCTCCTCACGAAGTACATTCGCTAATTGAGTTTGTCCAATCGTACTGGTCAATCTGGATACTGGTTTCCAATATTCATCGATTCCAATAGGTCCTGTGATCAACAGTGTACCACCACTCACTTCAATATGAGAAATTAATGTGCTGAATGCTTCATCACTAAAGTTATGTGCACTCGGAACAATAATCAGCTTTGGCGAATTAATCGCAAGTGAGTTTAATTGATATTCTCCCACTGCTCGGAATGGTACCTTCATCTCATAATTCAACACGCGAGTGAGCTTACTCGTTGCAGCCACAGCTAGTTTGCGATTAGAGAAATCATTGGAGTAAGGGAACACGACAACGATGTCCTCGAGCTTACGATCTTCAAAGTAAACAGCACTTTCTTGTATAAATCGACCAAAGTCGTATGATACATCCGCTTCAGGCTTCTCCGTACCATCTGCTCGAAGGGCACCAATATTGGATTCATTCACATTATCCATATAGAAGTTTGTATTCCACAGCCATTGGACAGCACCCGCTCCACCTGTGGAGAGTGCGTAAGCATACTTGCGTTCGAGAATATTACGAAGCTCTAATTCGGAGCGCTTCGCCCGTCCATCTGGTGTTTCTAAATACATAATACCTGTTTCTTGGATCAGGTTAGGCTTGTTCGTATCCTTCGAGAAGATGCCATCCCAGACAAGCTGATCCATCAACCACCATGAATGCACAGTCGTATAATCTACAGCTTCTGCGTAGAAGAATGGACTTGGTCGCTGATCACCCAGCCCTTCATCCTGGCCAACTGTAACCAGATGCTTGGGCTGTAGGGATTTTATCGTCGATGTAAGCTGCTCTGCCCAGCGATTATGCATCTCCATCGTGAACAACGTGTAATCAAGCCAGCGTGTACCTTTCTTGGCATGGATCATATCTTGAAAATGAAAGTTAATTTCCGTAGCTTCAGGTGGAACAACGGATGAGAAATCAGGTAATTCAACTGGTGTCATGTTCCATCGTTGCTGTAATAATCGAATAGAGCCATGACGCTCTCGGAGCCACTCGATATATGCTTGCTTCTCAAAGGGGTCCTTCACCGTACGAGGCCCCATGAAAATTCGCTTCGGATCGAACATCGAAGGCTCATTGATTAAGTCCCAATGCACGTTGCTGGAATTCACGTGTCTGGATACGATGGTAGCGATAAATCGCTTCTGTGCTTCCACACTACGTGGATCGAGATAAGGATTGACGCCCTCCCAAGCTTCCGGAGTAAAGGCGAAGAAGTTGAAGGTCAGCTCCAGATTGTTCTTCTTGGCAGTTAAGATGAAGGCGTCGATCGCACGAAGCACCTCTTCGTAAGGGTGACCATCGATATACATAATATTCCGATAAGAAGTCCAGATGCCTGAGCGAATTAGATTAATGCCTGCCTTACTCATCTGTGCCATATCCTTGTTCCATACGGACGCATTAGGCATGAAGAGATATTTGCGAGCCACATCCGAGGTCATATAGGTCATCCCCACAATAGGGAGTGGTTGCCCATTCTTACGGAAGTAATCGCGATCAACGGTAATAGGTTCACCTTGTGCGAGAAGCTGTTCATCCCATCCCCAGAAGCCTTGACGCAATATGCGAGTCTCACCTGAATCGGATACAACGCGACAGATCACATCATAATATCCGGCTTCTAATGTAACTGGAACCTTGATCCGTGAATAAGATAGCTCTCTCGAAGCACCCATCTCTGTTGTTCCTGTCCATACTTGTTCGACCACACCATTTGACTCTTTATTCAGCTCTAGGTGAAAGCTCCACTTCGCCTGTGAACGCGGATTCAATGTTTGCAGCTGTAAGGTTAATGTTACACGATCACCTGGGTCGTAGCAGGCATAATTAGGCTTCAACCATATCTCGGTAACACCGCTTGCACAGAACTCTGACCATTCCGTTAAGGCACGAATGCCATCTGCTTGCCAGAATGCGCTACGAAGTTGTTGATTAATGAATATCCAGCGTCCTCCCGCATAAGCACCCTTCGTATTCTCGATGAGCACCGCAGGAGCAGCGACTTCCCTGCCCTCATTCGACACACCCTTGAGTAACGGATAGATGTGCGCATCCATCGGTCCGCTCGATCCACCTTCATGTGGTAAATCACTTGCATTGGTCACATGAAGTACAAATCCAAACGTTGGTTCAATGGTCAATAAGCTTTCCAATCCCGCAAACAAAGGAATATCCTCAGCGTGCACCAATCGCTTTATTGGCTGCATATCTACGGCTAAAGCTTCATGTATTTGTAAATCCTGATGGTAAGTAGTTTGTTGATCTTCGATAATCCATTGCATCTGTTCCTTATATACCGGAGATTGGAATGGTGCCCCACCTATGTGGAGTAATCCCCCACCCCTCTTAAGAAACTGAAGAATGGCACCCCAAGCAGCCTTGGGAAAATAAGATCCGTGCATATGAATCAAGCTATCTGCGTCCTCCAAAGCTAACACTAAATTCTCAGAGTCAACGATCTTATGGCTCTTGGATAATTGTTGTAGCTGCTCCTCATTAGGTCTTAAACCCATATAGGGGAATGATTGGTCATAGAAGACGATTGATTTACTCATGTCAATTTCCTTTCTAAGTCATATATAATCCATTTCTCATCTTATCATATAATCAGGCGACATTCATATTGACTTCTATATTGAATTCATTGTATTATAACAATATCACTTTCGCACATAAAAGCATAACAGCACAAAAGCGTCAATGCATCAAACACACCATGTAAACATAAAGGAGATCATATCATGACAGTAGAACACAAAATTATTGACTGCACGATTCGTGACGGAGGTTTAGTTAACGATTGGGATTTCACCACTGAATTTGTATCAGAGCTATACACAGCTCTCAACACAGCAGGTGTAGAATATATGGAAATTGGCTACAAGAATTCCCCTAAGCTTCTTAAGGGAGATGCAGGCCCTTGGCGCTTCTTGGATGATCATTTCTTGAAGACAGTCGTTACGAATAAGGATTTTACCAAGCTATCCGCGTTGGTGGATATCGGACGTGTGGACGAGGATGATATTCTCCCTAGAGAAGACAGCTTACTCGATATGGTTCGTGTAGCTTGTTATGTTGCAGATGCAGGTAAAGGAATCGATCTTGCTAAGAAATTTAACGAGCACGGCTACGAAACTAGCATTAATATCATGGCACTCTCACATGTGCTTGAGAAGGACTTGGTTGAGGCTTTGAAGGAGATCAATAAATCCCCCATTGATGTTGTCTATATCGTTGATTCCTTCGGGAGCATAACACCTAACAATATGGGTTACTTAGTGTCTCTATTCAGAAAGTATATTCCTGAGAAAACGTTAGGTGTGCATACCCACAATAATATGCAGCTCGCTCTGGCTAACACATTGGAAGCAGCTAATCATGGTGTATCCTTCTTGGACTCCTCCGTATACGGTATGGGTCGCGCTGCTGGTAATTGCCATACTGAATTACTAGTCGCTTCATTAAAGGACAAGCGATACGAGATGCGTCCAATCTTAGATATCATCGAAAGACATATGATCAAGATCAGAGAAAACTGGGAATGGGGTTATAACATTCCTTACGCATTGGCTGGCATCTTGAATGAGCATCCTCGCATTGCGATGGCACTTAGAAACTCCGCAGATCGGGACAAGTATGTTGATTTCTACGACAAACTGACTTCACCTGAATCTCAACCTACTGCCGCAGCAATTAAGGGTTAATTCGTTCGGGAGCCGAAAGCTCGCTGTAGAGCGGAAAATCCGACTTATGTCAAAGGCCTCCACCCGTAGATATCATTCTACTAGTGGAGGCCTTATTCGAATCTCTATACTATCTTCGATATCTCTACACATGCAAGCACAAAAGCGCCAACACCATGCAAATCATTCTCGCTCACTGGACGAGTAATATAGTTCTCAAAGTCACCGGCAGATGTACCTATACATATTGCCGGCATAACCAACAATTCATTCTCATCGTAATAGAGCTTCTTAAGCATACCTTTATACCCTTTTCGTGCTACTTCCACATATTCCTTTCCTATATAACCATCAGCTATTGCTTTAGCTATGGTATATATGAACAAGCATGAGCAAGACGTCTCCAACCAATTGTCGTGATGATCTCCCTTGTCCAATACTTGATACCATAAACCACTGTCTTGATCTTGGAATTGCGCCAACGCCTGAATTAAACTTCCTAATGAAGCTATTAGTTGCTCCCTACCCTGCATCGATTCTGGTATTCGATCTAGAATATCGACAATGGCCATGCCATACCACCCGACTGACCTCCCCCAGAATTCTGGTGAACAACCTGTCAATGGATTAGCCCATGGCATCTTCTTACTCTCATCCCATGCATGATATAGCAATCCAGTTTTATCATCATGCATATAAGTACGCATCAGCTTCTCTTGATACAGCACCCTCTCCAGCCATATGGGCTGATCGTAGGCATATGAATATTCTACGGCGAACACTCCACCCATATATAAACCATCCAACCACATCTGATTCGGATACTTATCCTTGTGCCAATACCCGCCCTCTGATGTCTGATTCAAGGTGCCTAATATATTCATTAATTTATCTGCTGCTATCTTATATCTAGGATCCGCTGTATTACGGTCTAAGGTAAACAATAGCAAGCCCGCCTGCATGGAATCCAGCTCGTCTCGGCGGAATATTAAATTGCCTCTCTCATCTATCAGAAGATCGACATAATCCTTTACATATTGATAGTAACGATCCCCTCCAGCTTGCTCCCAATAGCGAATCATACTGTATAAGTAAACGCCTTGATGGTAATGCCAGGCATTGGCTGGAGGGAGCATATGAGGCTCGAAACGAGTCATCAATGAATCACAAGCGGATCTTGCCCATTCAAGCGGGGTTTGCGGTTTTATCATTATTCAAATCTCCTTTGTAATGTGATATGATCATTCATAATAACAACGTTGTTTATTAATTAAGCTTAGGGGATTACATATGCCGATTACGATAAAAGACATTGCCAAGCAAGCTGGAGTTAGTTTTTCTACTGTATCTAAAGCATTACGAAATAGTCCACTCGTTACGAATAAAACCAAGAAACGAATACTAAAAATCGCCGGTGAAATGAGCTACTTTCCGAATAATGCCGCAAGGAGCCTTGTTTCTAGAAGAACATACAGCATCGGGGTCGTATGGCCCTCTATTGAACGGCTTACCCACTCCGTGCTAATAACGAACATTAATGCCATGCTTGAAACCAATTCCTATACGACATTGCTCTCGATTAATCAAGTGGATGCTGCAGTCGATACATTCAATCGGTTCAATGTAGATGCGATCTTGGTTTTCGATGATCAACAAGCTGTTTATGACCGCTCATCCCTTGCATCCAACGTCCCCCTTCTATTCTATGGAATTTCCGGGAATAACCCGTACCCAACAATTGATGCTAATCGCAAGAAGGCGATACAGTTAGCTTTTGATCACTTAATCGAGCTCGGACACAAGCGCATCTCATACATCGGTAATTTGCCATCTAATGATCATTTTCAGGAGGAGAAGGTTTCTGCATTTAGAGAAAAATTACACGAATATAGCATACCTGAACTTGCTCATATGGTAGTCACCACAGATAATATGGATTCATATGACGGTTACTCTGCCGCCAAATCCCTATTAACAGGAAGCCAACGCCCTACCGCTATTATAAGTGGGAGTTACGATCTCACCCGCGGCATCTTGAAAGCCGCCAAAGAATTATCAATCGATATTCCGAATGCTTTATCCATCATTAGCTATGATCATATTCCCCAAATGGATGAGCTTGACGTACCGATAACAGCAGTTGGTGTGCCTATATTGACAATCGCTGAGACGATCACTCAAGTGCTGCTCGATATTGCCAATGAGAAGGAAGTTCCCGACAGCATCCATCTCGAACCCGAAATTCTAGTTAGAAAGTCAACACATAGCGTGCCAATGGTACATCCAACTCTTTAATACTAGCAGCAATTATCTTAGCTATCTCATTAGCACCGTACTCTGACAAATGTGTATTGTCTTCCTCACCTTCGGGATAGAAGTCATATTTCCCAGGGTTCAACCACATAAACACCTTCTTCGCTTGCTCAGGACCTAAGCTAATGAACCATTCCTTGCTCAATCGAGAAAGGTCAATAATGGGTACGTTGTATTGTTTGGCAAGCTGTCTCATGGCAGCAGGGTACTCACCATGTGTATCTTGAAAGCTCCCATCTATATCGAATGTCCTCCGTTGCAATGGTGTAATCAAAATCGGTTCTGCACCTTTATATCGCGCACCCTCTATATATTGTCGCAAATAATCGATATAGCTTGAATAAGGCTCGGTGTATCGGAGAGGATCTTCATTGTCAATTTGACGTGCATAATCGCTGTAGGTGATCACTGTCTGTTCTCGATGATCTCCGATGAGATGGATGCTTTTGTTCTTAGGGATTATTATTCTCTCATGATAAATTCCGTTCCTAATGCGTAATAGAGTAGGTTGCTCCAAGTCGGGCTTCACAGCATCAATCGCTTCTTGTATGGTATTGAAATCTGCTGTTCCGTCTTTGGCTATTGACCACTGTTGCTCCATTCCACTACCACCTTACTTTTCTGTCGTCATCCAATACTACAATAGGTTTTGCGCTAACCAATCGAACGATTTTCTGCCACTGATCTCATGCTTCCCAGGGAATATATCAGAGGATAATCTTGCTTCCGCACCATATTGCTTATAAATCTCACCCAGCTTCAGCAATGCGTTATCCACCTCAGCTACCGGGAATAGATGGTCATCCGTACCCGATTCTATGAATAATGATCGAGGTGCGATTAATCCGATGAGCTCTGGCATCTCGGCCAGCTGCAATATGCCGGGGATGTAGTTATCCAGACAATGACGCCGCGACATGATACTCGCTTTGAATGTATTCGTATACCCACATATGACCGTGGCCATAATCCGCTCTTCCACAGCCGAGGTATAAGCGGCAACCAAGCCACCCCCAGATAAACCGATGCATCCGATTTTCTGCGGATCTACCTCGTCTAATGTGACAGCGTAGTCAATGACTCTCTGACATTCAGCGACCCGCAAGCCAGCAATGGTTTTCCCCATTAACAGAAGCTGACTACCGATTGCGGAGCAGGAGTTATCTGTCGCTGAGCTATATGTTTCATTAGCCATTCTTCGATCTCCAAAGCCAACCAACTCAGGTGCCAAGACTACCATCCCTCTTCGAACAAGCTGGATGGCCATATGGTTATGAATACCTGCTTCACTTTGGTTGACCGTGCCATCTGGTAGCAATCCAACCCCTTCCTTACTACCGTATCCGTGACCATGCAGAGCAAGCACAGCGGGGAGCTTTGCATGCCGTTTCTCCTTAGGGATCAACACATATACAGGAATTTGCAGTGGATGGAAACTCGTTAAAAGTACACGCTGTCGGTAATAATCACCCATATCCACCCGTTCTAATAGGACTGGCTCCAAGCCACCTTCTGAAATTGGAAATTCACCTAAGCTTAGCTTGAAGCGTGTCTTCAGCTTGGCTGTCCATGCTTCATCATAGGATGATTCTCGCTGCGCCTTGATCGTTTGTTCATATAACCTTTCTAGGAACAATTCTGGACTCCACATGATCGAATGCTCCTCTTCTTCACAAGATACGATACTTAAAGTTTCTAAATGTGACAGTCCCTTTACCAACAGCGTCTAAGCCAATACGTAAGCTCAAGAACAATCCGAACGTATTGTGATGGAAGCCAGATGCATCCGTGACTTTATCGTACTTCACCCACATATCGTTCTGATCCTTATAGTAGAACGTTACGATATGATGATCATTCCTAACACGAAGCTGAACGCTTGTTCCTTCATAGGGTTCAGCACGATAATTTTTGAAAGCCCGGTAAAACCGAACGCCTCCATGGTTCACACCCACACCGAAGTAAGCTGTATCACTGTAATATAGCATCAGTCTGGCTTCAGCCTCACCTTTGACCGACACTTCAATCTCAGCCTCATATGCGCGATCCCCAACCATATAGAGGAGAGGAGCGATCCTCCCTTCTTCATTACCGTCTACAACGAGTGCTCCACCTTCTTGATGAAAGCGCTGGTCTGGATTTTCACCAAAGCACTGCCATTGATCACCAATTACCTTCCCTGCGAATGAGTCTGTCGTAGCAAAGCCATGCTGTACCACCTTACCAGTTGGCTTAAGATAAGCCTGTTCAGGAGTAACTCCATCAGGAACCTTATACCAACCATCCTCGGTCCATTCAATCGGCAGCAGTAATGTATGTCTACCGGTCGTATGAAAGCTGTTGTCATAGCCGTGGAATATGATCCACCATTCTCCTTCGGGCGTGTCTATGATTGATCCATGTCCGATCGACCACCATCGCTCTTCCTTCGAACTCGTGCGGATAATCGGATTGTATGGAGAATGCTCCCACGGCCCCCATGGCGTTGTAGATCTGGAGCATGCCGCCATATGGCTAGTTGGGGGACCTGAAGTTCCTCCTTCAGCAATCGTCAAATAATAATATCCGTTGTGGAATGTTAATTTAGGACCTTCTAAACTAAAGGCTTCTACCTCCCATTCAGCGGGATAAACCCAAGGGTCAAACACGTGGCGAACCTCGCCCACGACACTTAACCCGTCATCAGCAAGCTGAACCATCTTCCCATCGGATAAGTGCAAATAACGAAGCCCGTCAGGTCCTTCGACATGACCGGGATCAATCAGCTTCGTATGCAGGTTCACCGGCTCACTCCAAGGCCCTCTCGGATCATCAGCCGTTACTACCCAATTCGATCGATTCGCTGGAAAATAAATATAATATTTTTCTTTGTAATATACGAAATCTGGCGCCCATACATCACCGATATACTGCTTCAAAGCACTGCTAATCGGTTCCCAGTTCACTAAGTCGCAGGAATGCCAGATGATTAAGCCCGGGACATACTTATAGGATGTATTCACCATATAATAATCAGATCCAACTCGAATAACCGATGGGTCCGCATAATTCCCTTGTAGGATTGGATTTAGAAATGTAGTCATCGTACCCTCTCCTTCACACTATTATTTTGTAGAAATCACTTGAGCCTTCTAAAGGTTTTTCCACGCAACCAGCTAAACGGTACACTTGACGTCGGATTAAGGTCGCCTGTGTGCTGGCATTGACATCACCTTCATATAACCCTTGACTTAATGGTACTGGCTCAGGCATATCGGGATAATAATCTCCCTTCTTGACTTGAGCAACATTCGGTGCAGGGGGGGAATGATCGATTTCTCGTGAGAAGCCTCCGTCGGCTCTTCTCAGCATGGTCATATTCCGGGTAGTAATCTCTAATACTTCGGTTAACTCGGGAACAGTAAGTGGTGCCTGAATATAGGACAATAAATCAATTGGGTTACGTATATAACACATATCACTAGCAACTTCATTGCGTAAACAATGCAGTACACTATTGCATATTAAGTCCGTATTCGGCATGGGAATCCCGAAGCCACTATAGAATGTATGAAGCTTGAATGTCCCCGATATTCGAACATATAAGCTTCCTTCACCCCATAAACCGGTGTTAGGATCTTGAATGCTAGCTAGATATCGTACAGCCTCTTGCAGGAAGGGAGCACGGTCTGCCTCAGACATCTGACCAATATACGTGCATGAGGAAGCCAGACGATCGCAGCCTCTCCAGCTATTACGAAGATCAATGCTTTGCCACTTGGCCAAATAACTTTCCGGTGTTCTAATATAATCCGGTGCCGCCTGCGCAGCAAGGGGCAATGGATATAATGCTTCACTACCGAGTTTTCTCAAGGAGCCTGTGGAGTAATTGATAGCTCTATGCACCATCACTTCATCCTTGATCATCGCCGGATGCTCGTCTAGAAAGTAACCAGTATTCGGATTCTGCTTATTCTGGAAAAAGCGAATCATCTCATTCTTCATCTGATCAGACATGTCACCGAGCAATTGCTGTCTTTCTAATATGTTTAACGACTGCGCTGTGGATTCAATATCCGGTTTGAAAAACTCACTATTCATAGAGCTGCGTGCATAATAGAAGCCTCCCGATTGAGGATCATATTGTCCTGCAAGCCATGGGAAAAAGTCGTCGAACAAATCATCCATTGTGCTTAGCAGTGGTCTTAATTTCTGGCTGTCGTTTGAAATCATGATCCGTCCCACCTTTTAATTAACCTTTGATTGAACCGAGCAGCGCACCCTTAGCGAAGTGCTTCTGTAAGAACGGATAAACCATAAGTACTGGAATCGTAGCCACAACAATAACTGCCATCTTCACCGTCTGATCAGGGGGTGGTGTATCGCCGAATTCAGCACTGTCGTAATTCATACCTGTAGCTAGGACAACAATTTGTCTAAGTAGCACCTGAACCGGCCATTTATCCGCATCATTCAAATATAGAATCGCGTGCAAATAGGTGTTCCAATACGTAACTGCGTAGAACAGTGAAATTGTAGCAATCGCAGGCATCGATAACGGAATAACTATTCGCGAGAAGATACCTATGTCATTACAGCCATCAATCTTAGCCGATTCCTCCAAGCCTTCAGGAAGATTCTGAAAGAAGCTTTTTAGAATAATCATATTAAACACGTTAATAGAAACCGGAATAACTAGTGCTAATAAGGAATCAAGCAGTCCTGTATATTGAACAATTAGGAACGTTGGTATCATCCCGCCATTAAACAGCATGGTAAAGATGACCACGAACATCATAGTGCTTCGGAAGGGCAAGTTTCGACGGGAAAGTCCGTATGCCATCAATGATGTCAACAGCATACTGAATAATGTGCCGCCTGCAGTTACCAAGATGGACACACCTAGCGCACGAAATATCGTATCTGTTGAGAATATAAATCGATAAGCATCCAAGCTCCAATCTGTAGGGATCAATACAAATTTCCTTGCGGCCAGCTCAGCAGATGTGGTGAACGAGCCTCCTACAACATGTATAAAAGGTAAGATGGTGATCATTGCTATTATTGCAAGTAACGTATAATTAACGATGTCGAACATCCTGCTACCTAATGTTCTATCATGTACCATTATGCTTCCTCCATTTCCTAACTGCCTTTTCTTAGTAAATCCCTTCTTCTCCCGCCTTCTTCGATAACCAGTTGGCACCCATTACGAGAATTAATCCGATGAAGGATTTGAAAAATCCGACAGCCGTACTATAGCTGAATTGTCCTTGCCTCAAACCAACCGTATACACATACGTATCGAATATCTCTGCAACATTCCGATTCATCGCATTCAGCAGAAGGTACACGTGTTCAAATCCGAGCTCGAGTACATCACCGATTTTTAGAATAACGAGAACAACGATCACAGTGCGAATCGATGGTAATGTTATATGCCACATTTGGCGCATACGAGATGCACCATCCATTCTGGCCGCTTCATACATCTGGGGATCAATAGCGGACATCGCTGCCAAATAAATGATCGTCCCCCAGCCCATCTCTCTCCATATGACTTGCAGAATGTACATAGGTCGGAACCAGGAGTCATTGAGTAGAAAGTTAATTTTCTCAAATCCGAAATATACGAGTAATTCATTGATTACCCCGCCATCCATCGTGAGCATAACGTAACCGATCGAAACGATGATTACCCAAGACATGAAATGCGGAATATAGACGAGAGTTTGAACGGTCCTCTTGAACTTGGTTATACGAACTTCATTCAACATTAATGAAAGGATAATTGGGATCGGGAAGAATATAAGTAAATTCATGCCGAATAATATGAGTGTGTTCTTGAATATCGACCAGAACATCGGGTCCGTAAACAATCTTTCGAAATGTTCGAATCCAACCCAAGGGCTACCTGTCATACCCAAGTAAGGCTTATAGTCTTGGAACGCTATAATCAATCCGTACATCGGAAAATATTTGTAAATGATAAAATACAGCATACCAGGTAAAATCATTAGATATATCAAGCGATTTTTCTTGATTTCTCTGAAAGTCTCTGAACGTCTATTTGATTTCGATACGTACATATTCTCAACTGCTTTATCGTTCATAGAACTTTAACCTCCCGGCTGTAAAATTTGTGTCATGAATAAAAAGAAAAGGGCTGTCGCAAGAACAGCCCTCTTGACTTATAATCTATTTGGCATTCGCCCAAGAAGTATTATATTCTTCGATGATTTTATCTCCACCTTGACTCTTCCAGTTGTTAACTGCAGCTTCGAATCCTGCTTTATCAATATCACCTAGCATATACTGATAAGTGGCATCTTGGATTAGCTTATAAATGGCTGCACCCTTCTCCACAAAAGTCGCGGAGTCTAACGGTGCTGTCGGATCATTGATGAGGAAGCTCTCATTATCAATAATTAATTGTTCAGCTTTCCCTTTCACATCATAGTCGAAGACACCTTCAAATCTTCCGTTAGTTGCCGGCTCACCAATTTCTAATGCTTGATATGGTTTGACGTCTCTGTCGCTAATTCCCGAATCAAACCCAGAAGTGTCGGCAAACTTACCGTCTGCACTAACTTTATAATGCTCACCTTCAATTCCCCAATAAGTCAGGTTTGATAATTCAGGAGACATCATGATGTCAAAGTAAGTTAAGATTTGCTTCAGTTCCGCTTCATCCTTCACAGCAGATTTCGGGAAGAGAACCACAGTCCCGTATCCAGGAATGGACCATACTCCGTTATCATGCCCTGGTGCTGCAATGCGGTTCTGAACATCATAGGCTAAATTTGGATTAAGTTTAATCGCATCCCGATACAAGCCTAATACGTCACCCATAGAACCGATGTACATGCCTGCTTTTCCGTTCTTAAACATATTCTGTTGGTCCGTCTTGCTCGTTACAGGGAAATCCTGGTTAATGTATCCATTCGATTGTAAGTTCTTCATGAAGTCCATTGTGTCATAGTATTCTTGGAACAAGAACTCAGGCAGTAATTGGCCATCCTTCTCACCCCAATTGTTCGGAGTTCCGAACCATGAGGAAACGGTTTTGAATGCGCCATATACTAAATCAGAACGATCTGTTAAACCGATCGTATTATCTTTGTTATCTCCATCCGGATCTTTCTCCGTAAATTGCTTGGCCATCTCTAGTAATTCCGCAGTCGTCGTCGGGGCTGCAAGACCTAACTTGTCTGCCCAGTCTTTACGATAGATTAAGCCTTGGCGGGACAATGGTCTACCTTGATATATCGAGTAAATTTTGCCATCAACCGAAGTGTTCTGTAACACTTCTGGCTTCAGCTTACTTAAATTCGGATAATCCTTAAGTAGTGGACCTACTTCCCAGAATTGATCATTTCGAATAGGATCCTTGAACATGGCGAAGGAAGTAATGTTCTTCAAGTAAGTAGCTTGTGGCATTGTGCCCGTTGCAAAAGCCGTACTTAGCTTTTCTTCGTAATTACCATCCGGTACCCATTGAATCGTTAATTTTGTATTTGTCTTCTCTTCCATTAGCTTTTCAATCTTCTCAGTTGGTACCTCTGGTGTATGAAGATTAGCCATAATCGTAAGATCCAAAGGCTCAGCTGGAGCTTCAACCACATCTTTCTCTACTACTGCATTATCCCCTGTATTTGTGTCTACTTCAGATTTGGTGTTGGTCGTGTTGTTAGCCACGTTATTGTTTCCGCATGCTGCCAGCACACCAACAACCAATACGAGCACACAAAACAACGCAACAATTTTTCTGGCTTTAGTCATTTGTCTTAACCTCCAATTTTTATTGATTACATCTACAAGCTAATCAATAATATTGGATATCGTATATAATCAAATGACCACTTATTGGAGTATGATCCCAATACCTAATGAAATGATTGTTTATCACAATCATTGATTATTGCACTTCGAGCCATGCATCATTAAATTGCTTAATAACTTGATCTCCGCCTTGCTCTTTCCAGCTTCTGATTGCCTTATCAAATCCACTTCCATCAATCTCACCTAGGATATATAAATAGGTAGCATCATCAATGATGTTCTGAAGTCCTAACCCCATCTCATTATTCGTTTCTGAATCGAGCGGTGCGGTCGGGTCATCAATCAGCATACTTTCATTATCCCGAACCAATTCATCTGCTCTTTCTTTTACAGCATAGGCGAAATTACCTTCATATCTCCCGTTCGTATCTGGCCCGCCAATTTCTAATGCTTCATAAGGCTTTACTTCACGATCTTTGACATCATAAGCTACGATCGAAGTGTCTGCTTGCTGCTCAGCAGAAATCTGATAGTGCTCACCTTCTATACCCCAAACAATCAAATTTGATGCCTCAGTCGACATCAGCTTATCGAAGAAGGACAACACCTTCATTAATTCCGTTTCATCCTTAATCGCTGTTCGCGGGAATAATACAATAGTGCCATATCCCGGTATCGACCATATACCTTCCTTGCCACCCTGCTTACTGATCCTATTGCTCACTGCAAATTCAATATTCGGATTCAGTTCAATCGCATCATAATATAATGAATCCACATCACCCATTGAACCAATGTATATACCTGCTGTACCATTCTTAATCAATGCCAATTGATTGATTTTACTTGTTACAGGAAAGTCTTGATTGATATAACCCTTCTCATAAATTCGCTTGAAAAAATCCATGGTATCGATATAGGACTGAAACATAAATTCAGGGAGTAATTGTCCATTGTTCACACCCCAATTATTCGGTGTTTCGTAATAAGATGACACTGTCTTGAAGGCGCCATATATCAGGTCACTTCGATCAGCCAAACCAATGGTGTTATGAAGTCCATCCTGATCTGGATCATTCTCAGTAAATTGCTTGGCCATCTCGAATAAATCCTCTGTAGTTCTCGGTGTGGATATTCCCAAGTGATCTGCCCAATCTTTGCGATAAATGACACCTTGCCTAGATAATGACCTTTCTTGATAGAGGGAATAAATCCTCCCATCTACAGAAGTATTCTGGAGGACATTCGCCTTTAATTTGCTCAAATTCTCGAACTGTTCTAGATAAGGTCCTATTTCCCAGAATTGACCATCACGAATAGCATCCTTGAACATCGCGAAGGAGTCTTGATTTTTCAAGTACACAGCTTGCGGTAAGGTCCCCATAGCGAATGCGGCTTTTAGCTTTTCTTCATAATGACCATCCGGTACCCATTGAATATGCAAATCCGTGTTCGTCATTTGTTCTAGAACCATTTCAATTTTAGAAGAGGGTACTTCCTGTGTATGTAAATTTGCCATAATCGTCAGCTCAAACCGATTACTAGATGAGCCATTCCCATCGTTATTGAGGCTATCGCTATTCACACAGCTGGACAATAAGAGCATCCATATAGAAAGCCACCCTAGAAGACCGTATTTACCTATGTTCTTCATCGATGTAACACTCCAATACATTTACTTATTGCTGACTTTTGATGATCGATATTGTCCCGGTGTCATACCTTCCTGCTTACGAAATGATCGAATGAAATTTTGTGAGTTATTATATCGAAGGCGATCTGCTATTTTTTTAACCGACATGTCCGTTTCCATCAGCCAATGTCTAGCCATCTGAGAACGATAATTGGATAAATATTCGCTAAACGTGTAATTCGTTTCTTTCTTGAAGACACTGCTGAGATAGTTGGCATTATAATGAAGCTTCGCCGCGCAATCCTCTAATGTGAAATCCGAATCATAATGATTCTGAATCATATCAATAATTTCCTCAGATAGATTATGATATTGTGAATCCCTGCGCTCTTTGAATATGCCAAGCAGTGGAAGTATGAGCTTCTCCTTAAACCATTCTTCGATTTCCTCACTCACATGAAGAGCTAATAATTGTTCGTAAAGTGACGCCTCGTGAGCCCCAATTTGTTGAAAGCTGATCCCTGCCTCCTGCTTTACGACTAATAGACGATTCAGCAGACGCATTAATGAAATTTGAGATTCACTAGGTGAGTGTATTCTATTCATGGCTATCTTCATCCACGTATGCAAATGGGTTAGCGCATCCTCTTCATCCGCGATTTTGATAGCATCGATTAATTCTAGTTCAGTTCGTCCAGGGTACTCATATATAACGGAGGGCTTCCCTAAATTTATACTACTATAGGGGATAATCACGCCTTTCCCTAGCTTGATCCTGTGCTTTAATGCTTCCATACCTTCATCGTAAGCTCTCGAAGCCTTCTTGATTTCTTGGAAAGGTAAACTAATACCAATGCTAATCGATAGGTTCAAAAATCTTTCAACGAGGTCTTTCAACGTTTCCGTCAATCGATACATATAGCTGTTAATTTGATCAATGTCTTCTTCATCTGAACCTACCAATATAACCAATGTACGATCGAACCAGACCGTGGGGAAACGACGTTCTTTAACAATTTCCTCTTCAACAATATTAGATACGGCGAATAACAGTAGTTCCATATCCTTCAATTGGTAGCGAGTATTGTCTAATGTATCCACCTGTAAGGTTAACACCGTCATACTCTTCCAGTTTATCGAGTGTTGATCAAACCCGAAATAATTCATCTTCTCCATAATTTCCGCTTTTCTTAAATTCCCAATAAACAATCGAGTCAAGAATAAAGAACAAATTTGTTGGATATGATCTCTGACTTCATGCTCAAGCTTGGACTTCGAAGAGAATAAGTGTTGGATGTGATCCTCGATGAATTGCACTTCACTTTTAGGCTTCGTCGAAAGGCTCGAATCATTCCCTTCAATTGATTTCACAAGCTTATTAACCGGCGAATATAGTCTCTTCGTTGTCAGCCAAACAAAGATAAATGAAATCAAGATTATAAATAAACTAATAAAGAACGTAAACCAGCCGATTTGCCTAGATTCCTTCGTAAGCTTGTCAATGGAGATGACCGACAAATAAATCCAATCATTAATACTGGATTTATAATAAGTTAACGTATATGGACGATAGTCGTACTCGATGTGAATTTGGCCTGATCGATCTGTGAATTCGATGTCAGAATTAAATATCGGCTGATCTGATAAGTATGTACCGATCATAGCGGTGTCACTATGATACACGAGCTGGTGGCTCTCATTCATAATCATAACTTCTTCTGCTTCTTGCATATTGTTAATCGTGTCCGCAATACTACAAGCGGGAATGTTGGCAAACGCAAGTCCATATTTCTCAGATTTAACAAACGGCATCTTCTTAACCAGACTCACTGTGTACGGGCAGCCCCTATTGGATATCGATTGTGTAAAGTCATCGTTCTTAAGTAAAACCCATAATGAGTGCGTGCTGTTTCATATCAAAGTATGATAAGTACTTCTCTTGATCAGGATTATTAGTTAGTCGATCTATGCCCGAATTCTTGATCAACCAATTTTGCCGTTTGTTCAATATGATTACATCTTCCACCTTAGTATCGAATGACTGAAGATGGCCGATTTCACTTCTTAGGTTATTATATAACTGGAAGTCCGAGGCGTTTAGTGGACTTTCTGAGGCTTGATCCATAACAGTCGAATCCAGTAAATTGGTTAATGTATGATTGACTGTTATTAGGATTTGTTCAATATTCGAGTTGACCTGCTTAATAAATTGAATCTCTGCTTGATTCACTTGTTTCTGCACCTGATTTGACGACTGTATATAAGAAAAGGACCCTACAAACACAACGGGTATAATGCTCAGCACACATCCGAATAAAATCATCTTAGTTAATAAGCTCTTATTTCGCAATGCGCCTGTTCACCCCCTAGCTTGCAGCGCTTTCATAACAACGTTGTTATTCCAATCTTATGAGAAAAAAGCCTTTTTGTAAAGGCTTTTCTCCCCTAGATTTGGAACGGTAACTCACAGTGATAGACGCTTCCATTCAGCTGTACATGATTGCATATGATAGCAGAATCAATACCGTAAAGATGAAGATGCTTACTGTTAATATGAATAGGATGAAGTTGTTGAGTTGCTTGATCATGGATACCCCTTGACTACGAAGCTGATACTTAAGAATATCAAATCGTGCCCTAGTTAGAATAGCAAATACGAACAGCATGTACATCCAGAATGAGAAAAAGGCGACTACAGATAGAGTTGTATTGTTGAACAGAAAATATATACCGATACATAACAGTGGGAATAGCCACAACACCGAATACATCACTGTTCTCTTCATAGTTCTTGCTCACTCCTAGTGATAGTAGATTGTCGTTTACACTTAGGGAATACTACTTCTTCATCTCATTATCTACTATCACGGTTTTTGTTACAACAGGTCTAATCCCTCTAACGTTATGAATGGACGACTTCGAATATAGAATCGATTACAATTGGTAGATTATCTCTGAGTGAATTTGCACCCATCACCGATCGAGCATGTATTCCCTGCTCACCGAAAGCCTCTTGCATGAAGTCTGAGAAGCCATTCAGCACGATGTGATGCTCCTCGAATGTCGGTTTGGCGTTCACATAAGCTTGGATCTTCACAACCCGCTTCACAAGATCCAAATTACCTAATGCCTGCTTCAATACAGCTAACACTTCAATGCCAGTCTGCCGAGCAAATTGATAGCCTTCTTGCGTCGAATATTGTTGTCCAAACTTGCCTTTCGGGTTACCCGTTGGTCCTTTACCAGATACGAATAACAAACCATTACATATGACATAATTCGTATAGTTCGCCGCAGGTGCGCTTCCCTCTGGTAGGACAATGCCCAATTGATCTAATCTCGTCTCAACTACTCCTATTAACATGCATTTTTCCTTCCTCTCTAGTGACGGTACTCTGTGATATTCCCTCTGTTCTTATCTATCAACTTGGTTATATAGACAATTTGCCCCGTATGATAGCCATAGTGCTCTGCTACGATAAACAAGTGGTCTTGTATGGATCTAATAAAGCAAGGCTCCGAGGACGCGTCCATCCTCTCTTTCATTCGCTTCCAATCTTCTTGGTCAAAATATACCTTCACCTGCCGATCTAAGTCAGTAGCTGTCAGCTTACTTAGAATTTGAATCGACTGTTCACGAACGCCTTTAAGCTCATCAAGTAACTGCTGCTTACTTAATCCCTCTACGATATTGAATTCTTGTGATCGTTGTCTAATAAACGGTTGCTCACCAATACCACTAACAAAGTGCTGATATTCATTCCCTGCCAAGTGAACACATAGATTTGCAATACTGTTGGTATCGGGGCTTAATTTACGCCAGACATCTTCTTCGGATAATAAACGCAAACAATTTTCAATTCGATTCAGTTGTGTATTCATCTGCTCAATTGTGATTTGAATCATCTTAGGCATTCATCCTCTCTATTGTTATTAACTTATGTAAAAGCTTATAATAAATTTGACCCCCAATAAAGGTTCAGTTAGCTGTAATATATAAGGGTCAGATTAGGTGATAGAATGCTCGATATTATACTTTCTGGCAAGGATCATGGACCACTCTATATGCAGTTATACGTACATATTCGCGAGCAAATTCAGAGCGGTATGCTTCAAGATGGCACGAAGCTACCATCCATCCGTTCACTTCGTGCGCAGCAAAGGTTCAGTAAGACCACAATCGAAACCGCATACCAGATGCTCATCGAAGAAGGCTATGTTCTCAGTAAACCGCGCTCAGGTTTATATGTGGTCAATCCTCAATTGAGCAAAATATCGAAACTTCGTATAGACCCCATCCACGAAATTCTATATGGATCGGCACAGGAGCAGGAGCTCGAGCTAGATCAGGTACAGCAAAAGCAGAAGTTGGAGCGTGATCAGCAGAAGTTAATCGACTTCAGTCTATTAGCGGTTGATGGCGATTCCTTCCCTACCCAAGCGTGGCGTTCCGTCCTTAACGACTCCGTTTCACTCGACGACAATGGCAATTCCATTCACCAGTATGGAGATCCGAGAGGGGAGTATCCTTTACGTGCAACCATAGCTCAGTATCTCAAGAGCTCTAGAGGTGTGTCCTGCATTCCCGATCAAATCATCATCGGAACCGGCATTTCCTATAGCCTCCATATTCTGTCCAGGCTGTTTGAGCAACCTACGTCTGTCGCCTTCGACGAAACTGGGATCGCTCAGGTCAGGGACATATTCCAGCATAATGGATTTAATATTGTTCCCTTTCCCCTACATGATCACGAATTATCGGTTACTGAATTAGAGAGGCACAATATTCGCACGATCTATGTAACGCCCTCCCATCGTCCTACTGGCAATCCTCTTCCGTATGCGATAAGGCAACAACTGCTTCAATGGGCATATCACAATCAAGCGTATATTATCGAAGATGATTATGACGGGGAATTTCGTTATTCCGGTTTAACCCTACCTTCGCTTCAAGGACTAGATCAGAATGGCGTCGTGATCTACATCGGAACATTCTCTAAGGCGCTCACGCCCGCACTCAGAATGAATTATATGGTTATGCCGATTTCTCTCATGAAGAAGCTCCAGTCCATGGAACGCTTATTGTCTGGTCCTTCACGAATTGACCAATTAGCGATGAAATTGTTCATTGAACGAGGACACTGGTACCGCCATATCCGGAAAATACGTCACATCTATCGGAAAAAACATGCAAAATTAATTCAACTCATCCACTCAAACCTTCCAAATCATATTCAAATCCAGGGTAATAGCGGAGGACTACATATAGAGTTAACAGTAAACACCACATGTTCTACAGAAAATTTAATAGAGTTGGCTCTAGTTGGGGGTGTTCGTGTATACGGATCTCACAACGCTGGGCTCCGCGGGCGCACAGAACACCCCAAAATCTACTTAGGTTTTGGGGGTATTAGCTTAGAGGATATGGAACGCGGAATTCAGTTGCTAAGAAAAGCATGGTCATCCTTCTTGTAATACTCGAAGAAAGGCTGAGGTCATTTTTTACATCCGTTATAGCTTATTTTCCAGAATTAGATTCTATCCTAGCTTTATAGTTCACTTAACAACTTAAACCCTCTCTTACAAGGCTCATATAATATTCTTGATGTTGAGGATGACAGGCAATTAAATAGGGCTCTTCATTCCTACCATTAAACGGCATACCCTCGAAATCAATCACAATTCCTCCCGCTTCCTTCACCATAAGTACGCCAGAGTAAAGATCCTCACCCTCAGAGTTATATAGCACAATTCCATCAATTTCTCCCTTAGGAACTGCTTGCTAATAACATATTCATGCTGGCCAAACAACTAACGTTCT
>JBBDIY010000022.1:0-40114 GCA_040880185.1 Paenibacillaceae bacterium | reverse complement strand
GGATGCTTCATTATTTACAAAGTCCAAATTTAACGCTCTACAGGAATGCTGAGTTGACGGGATAATCAGATTTAATTATGAGTCTGTAATCGGTTCTATTAGTGATTATATTTCTCGGAGAAGCAGCTTTAGTCACAAAAGATTACCTGATAAGAATAAAATAGCTTTCGGACTTGATGTCTATACATATCTAATCAATCAGTTCCACTTAGTACTTAAGGGAGAAGCTAATGCCGATATAAGGATTTTGCACATTATGTGGGAGCATAAAAAAAGCATGGCTTCAAGAATAGAATATTTTCTGAAAAATGATATCCTATTCCAGGAAGGTCTCTATTTGAAATTCATACAATTAGTGAAAATTGCAAATAATATCCGAATAACACTACTGAAGTATGAAATGATAAAAGAATCTAAATTGATCGAATACATTATTGCACAATTAAGGTTTCTAGAAACAGAAGAAGAATTGCTGATGACCGAGCTATTAGAAGGATTGATGAAAGCTAGGCAATGCGGAGCTTGAGCTTACTGGTTTTGGGAAACTAGCGTTCGGCTCGATCAGTCCTACTTACCTTAAATTATTAAACACAAGAACTTACATCCCTATGTATAAAGCGCTTACAGGCTAAGCTTATAATAGTATTACACACGTGTGGCAATATTACTATTATAATTTATAAGGGGAGGCTTTTATCACCATGGTCAGAAATTCATTATGGAAGTTACTTATTCTGTGTTTCACCTTTATGTTGATTGTATCAGCCTGTAGCTCCAACAATTCAAATTCAGGCTCGAATGCTAATTCAAGCTCTGATTCGAACTCTAATTCGGCTGTCAATTCGGAAGCCAATAACACGGAACAAGAGCCGCCAAAGCCGATTACCTTACATGTTATGCACTGGAAGCATCTAAGCAAAAGCTTGATTGATAAATTCCAGGATGCATATCCGCATATCACGATCCAGATGGAAGTGTTCCCTGTTGACCAGTTTCAGCAGGTTATTAAGACGAGAGTTGCTGCTGGTGAGCTGCCGGATATTCTTGGGGCACAGGAAAATGATTTCCCGCAGTATGTTAAGGAAGGTATTTATCTTGATCTGACCGGTGAGCCATTCTTGGACAATTATGCCGAGAATTCGATGGCACAGATGAAGGAATTGACACCAATTGACGGGATATTCACTGTGCCAACCGATGCATTCGCTATCGGAGTATGGGCTAATCGAACCCTATTCGATAAATATGGGATTCCGGTTCCCGGCAGCTATGACGAGCTGTTCGAAGCTGCGGCCAAGCTTAAGGAAAACGGTGTTACGCCTTTTGTGGCAGGGGCGCAGGATGGATGGACGCTGGAGCAAACGATGTTCAGCATGTTTCAGCTGCAAATCCAAAATCCCGAATTTTACGAGAAGCTAAAAACGGGAGAGACTAAATTTACCGATACTGTGTTCGTGGATGCACTACGCAAATGGCAGACCGATTTTGCAGGCAATTTGCATAAGGATGCGCTAGGACTTTCTTATCAGCAATCGTTCGAGGTATTCGCTCGGCAGGAAGCAGCCATGTGGGTAATGGGCAGCTGGGCGACCAATTTTCTGCAGACCTCGGATAAACAGCTGAAGGATTTCGATTTTGATATCGAGTTTATGCCTTATCCGGCAAATCCGAAGGGTACTCCTATACAGGTGCCGGCTTCGCTGAGCGGAGCTATGTGGGCGATTAGCGCGGATACCGATCATAAAGAGGAAGCTAAGCTGCTGCTAGACTTTTTCAGCCAACCGGAGAATGCAGTGTCCTACGTTGAGGAAGGCGGATCGATTATGCCTGTCAAAGGAATTGATTACGCGAAGGCTATTCCAGGTGCGGAAAAGGTACTTGATGCCATATTCAACTATCCCGGCATGTACCCGTTTAATGCAAGACTCGATGGAGGTGTTGTCGCTCAGCTGATTACCTCCATGCAGAATTTGATCTTGAATAAGGACCCGGCTGAGGAAGCTAAAGTGATTCAAGAGGCTCAGGACATCGCCAATGCTAAACAATAATAAGCTTCGGACTCGGATGGAGAGAAATAGAGGAGTGCTCACAGGAGCCGGCGATGCAGTTGCTTTTGCCGGCCCGAGCCTGCTTTTATTCAGCCTGTTTATCATTTATCCTTTTTTCTCCGGCATGCATTTAAGCTTTACCGACTGGGATGGGATTTCCTCAAAAATACGTTATATTGGCCTTAGTAATTTTACGAGTATGTTTCAGAGTCGAGTGTTCTATTCGGCTGTTATCAATACGCTAAAGCTTACAATTATCGTAGCTGTTATACAGAACCTGCTGGGATTGCTGCTTGCTGTACTTTTGGATAAAAAGATGAAAGGTCACACGTTCTATAAAACAGCAATTTTTATGCCGGCACTATTGTCGACTGTAGTGGTGGGCATTGTGTGCAGCATTATTTTCTCACCCTTTAATGGCACGTTAAATACGATGCTGGATATGGTTGGCTTGCACTGGTTGGCTGATGTGAATTGGCTGGGAAATCCCGACACGGCACTCTATGCAATTATGTTTACGGGGATTTGGCAATGGACGGGCTTCTCAATGATCATTTATTTGGCAGCATTGCAGGCAGTTCCTTCTCATCTGCTGGAGGCAGGAATGATTGATGGAGCGGGTGCATTCAGGCGTTTCTTCCATATAGAGCTTCCTTCGATTGCCCCGGCCATTACCATCAATACCGTGCTGTCAGTCATTGGCTGCTTGAAAACATTCGAAACAATTCTAGTTATGACAGGTGGGGGACCGGGCAATGCCACGCAGGTTGTGGGAACCTATATTTACACAGCGGGCTTAAGCGCCGGACGAATGGGTTATGGATCAGCCATTTCGCTAGTATTATTCGCTGGAATCGTCCTCATAACGCTTATACAGGTTAGATTGCTGAGGAAAAGAGAGGAGCATCTCTGACATGAGCTATGGAAAAAGGAAGCTGCATCATATAGTTCTTAGGGAATGTATCCATGTTATCGTACTCGCTTCAGCTGCGATATGCTTATACCCGATCATCTTCATGCTGCTTACCTCGATTCGTTCCGAAGACGATTACAATACGCTTGCTGCAGGCTGGCCTAGGAGCTTTCGCTTGCTTGAGAATTATTCGGAAGCATGGGAGGTAGGAAATCTTCTCAGGCTGGGAACGAATACGGTAATTGTTACTTTGCTAACAATTGTATTATGCATAGTATTCGGATCGATGACTGGATTCTATATCGCCAAGGTGCTTAAGGGAAGGAAAAGCAAGCTGCTGTTTAACTACTTTCTAATCGGTATGATGGTTCCCATTCAGGTTGTCATGATTCCGCTGCTTAAGCTGCTGCAGAATTTAATGCTGATTAATACAATGCATGGTATTCTGTTCTTATACTTTGCATTTAACATCTCATTTGCGATCTTCATATATACTGGTTTTTTTAGAATGGTGCCTAATGAACTGCTGGAGGCAGCCGAGATTGATGGATGCTCGCGCTTACGGACCTTTTGGAGCATTGTATTCCCGATCAGCAAAACCGTCAATGCGACGATTGCTATTCTTGTAGGCTTGTCGGTTTGGCGTGATTTGCTTATACCGCTTATCTATATTACGAATCCTGATTTAAAAACATTGCCGGTCGGTCTATTCTACTTCATTAGCGGCTATAACAGCAGAGTGCCTTTGATGGCGGCTGCTATGGCGCTGCAAACGCTGCCTATTCTAATTTTGTTCTTATCTATGCAGAAGCTGTTCATTAAAGGCTTGACCCTTGGTTCCGTCAAAGGATAGACGATGTAGTTTAAGGGGTGGGGTAATGAGAAAATTCAGTCACAAGCTTATTATTAGTTATCTCGTTATCATAGCGTTAGTGGCATCCCCCCATCTGTGGATTTATTTATCCTATCATCGTGCACTAGAACGTGAAATTGTGAAATATGCTGATCAAATTTTATATCAGATTGGCGGAGCCATGGATCGAGTTGTGGAGGAAATCGTGGAGCTGGGGCTGACGATCGGAGGCAACCAGGATATTGTGGATATCCTGAATGTCCCTGGGGCGGCTGATCTTGAGACATACGCAAAGACAAGGCGAATTCTATACAATCTGATCGGCTACAAAAGTAATATTGTCAGTGTTACGATTTTTAAGGATGATGGAACCTCCTTCTCTGTTGGGTCGACCTCTACGCGTAGGGACTATAATTTCAAGAATGATGTCTGGTACAAGGAATTGCTTCAAGCAAGAAGATACATGTGGCCGCCGCATCGTCAGACTCATGTTATTGACAGTCAAGCGCAAGAAGTATTCTCTATGGCTGGGGAAATTCGTGATCCGATAACCCGTAACGTGATTGGCTATGTGCTGATCGATCTGAGCACCAGAGAGTTTGATTATATTTTTAACGAGAATAAGATGATTCAGAATAGCAGTGTTTATGTATTAAGCCATGAAGGCAGTGTTGTATACCATTCGAGGCAGACGGTCATTCCGCTTGAGGATATTCAGAGTCTCTTGTTTGGAAGGAGAGGGCAGCGAGGGCAGATGACAGGTGGTGAACAGAACGATATGCTAGTTCACTACTACACATCAGAGCGTTCTGATTTTCAGCTGGCGTTTGCCGTTCCCTCTGCTGAAATTGGACAATCTGTACGCGATTCGCGCAATTGGATGATTGCGGGTATCGTGGTCAGCTTGGCTGTTGCGATTGTTATTGCTTATGCATTGGCACGTAGGATGACATCTCCGCTGCAGCGGCTTTCAAGGAAAATTCAAAGCCTTGAGCAAGGCAATTTTGATGTATTCATCACAAGCCGCTCTCAGGATGAAATTGGAGTTGTGGAAAAAAATTTCAATCAGATGGTGGAGGAAATTAAACATTTGATTGAGCGTGTATATAAAACTGAGATTTTGCGTAAGGAAGCCCAATTTCAGGCATTACAGGCTCAAATCAATCCCCACTTTCTCTACAATACATTGGCTGCGATTGACGGGATAGCATCCATTAACGAGCAGCAGGAAATTGTCCGTATTACACAAGCGTTGGTGCGAATACTGCGCTATAGCATTAGCGGTAATAATGAAGCGACCATTGAGGAAGAAATGCAGCACGTGCTGCTCTATTTATCTATCCAGAAAGTAAGATTCGGAGCTCGTATTGAGCACGAATTATTCCTCGATGACAGCATTAAGCATGTATCTATGATGAAGCTGCTTATCCAGCCATTAGTAGAAAACTCGATTATACATGGATGGAAGCACGGGCAAGGAGCTTTAATGATTTCAGTCAAAATCGAGAAGCATGAGGATCGCGTTCATGTGCTGGTGGAAGATCGGGGTATTGGAATAAAGCGAGACAGCTTACAGGAAATTCGGAGTAGGCTGAAGAAGGGCTCATCTGATTCTGCGGGAGCAGGAACAAGAATTGGCCTCCAAAGCGTGAATGAAAGATTGAAAAATAGATACGGTGATGATTGCGAAATTCACATCGCCAGTGAATATGGAGTCGGCACACAGGTGCGTTTCCAAATTCCACTGGTAGCGGAAGAAAGGATGATCGAGCGTGAAAGCAGGGGTCTTCATTTTGGAGGATGAAATGTGGATACGCAAAGGAATTATTAGTAAAATTCCTTGGGACAAATATCCGCTATATTTAGCAGGCGAGGCTGAAGACGGATTGGAGGGAATTAACGGTATCCGTCAAACGGCTCCGGATATTCTGCTCCTCGATATGAAGCTGCCCTCCATGGATGGACTGGAGGTTTTGACGCGTATACGTCCGATGCTGAGCCGAATGAAGGTTATTGTTATTAGCGGCTTCGATGAATTCCATTATGCCCGTGAAGCTATTAAATTCGGAGTATCTGACTATTTGCTGAAGCCGGTCGACACGGAGGAATTAGAGAAGGCGATCGGTCATTGTTATCTGTCGTTGGTTTCCGCTGTAACAGACAGGAAACATCGTGCGAGTGCTGAGCTGGACAAACGATTTCATGCTGGTTTGTTCTCTGGAAGCACTGTAGCAGAGATCGCCAAAGCGTCTGAGGCCGAGGACGTCATTCTGACGAACGAAGGTTATGTATTGGCGATGCTACAGCTCCACGAATCGGATGGTCCGTGTGATTCGGAGGAGGTTGAACACACCTCCACGATTCGTGATGCTTTGGTTACTGCAAGCTTGGGAGCCGTCTATCAGGATAGGATGAATGACCGATACTATTATATGATTATGAACAGGACGAGTCGGACAGCTGATTCGTCCGACACTTTCTTGAGAGCTATCATTGGGCAGCTGTTTGATCAATTCGGTATTAAGCTGTCGATTGGAGTTAGTCAACCAGCGGATGGCTCAACACCATTGGAACTTCTGCACACACAGGCCAAATGGGCTTTGCGCAATGCAACGATTCACGGACTTGGTCGTGTATATACGTATAGTGCTTCAAAACCGGAGCTATTCGCTGCCTTATCCGCTGACATTCAGAACAAGCTGGAGCAGGAGTTTACACTTTATTTGGAAAAGGCGGATAAGAAAAAATGGCTCCGTACCCTCAGCGATATATTTGCGCTTATTCGTAGTCAGGGGGAATCCTTTTCTTTTCAATTCCTTGCTGATTTATATGGCAAGGTATATACGTTCTTACTCGCTCGCGTGTATGCGAATAGGCTTGACGGGAAGAGGGCTTCGAATGCGGCCGAGCTTGCAGAGCGTCTGGATCGATGCAGCAGCTTGGATGAAATAGAAGTATGGCTGATCAATGAAGCCGATGTATGGTTCGATCATGCTGGGGCTATCGAAAGCTTAAGCGGAGAGGATATTGTCTACCGTGTGCAGAGATACATTGATGAGCACTACAATCAGCCCGTTTCTCTCAAATATGTAGCGGAAACGTATCATTTGCATCCTAATTATTTCAGTGTTTTATTTAAAAATTTGGTCGGTCAAAGCTTTCAGGAATATATAACCAGAGTGCGTATGGAGAAGAGTGGCGAGCTGCTGCGCAAACCATTCGAAATCCAAGATGTAGCGGAGCTGGTCGGATATCAAGATTCACGATATTTCAGTCAAGTATTCAAGAAGTACTACGGGTCCTCACCGACTGATTATATGAAGAAGAATGAGTAGACGAATTTTTCAATTATGGTTGGATATGCCGCGTGGTGTCCGCTTATTCTTCGTCAGTGAATCGCTGTATGGATTGGCCATTGGCTTGTACACACTCGTATTAAATTTGCATCTTCTGTCACGTGGATTAAGTGAGCAGCAGCTAGGAAGCATTCTCTCCATTGGCATTCTGATTATGGGAGGCACAGCAGTCCCAGTCAGTAGATTGGCAAATCGATTTGGACGCAAAATCATACTTGTTACGGGCATCTCATGCACGGCAATGGGCAGTCTTATGTATGGTATTGGACAATCGTTTAATGTGTTTTTGGCGGCTCAAGCAATGATGTCACTGGGATTTACGCTGGTTGAGTCTAGCGAGGTTCAGCTTTTGTTCGGATATTGTAAGGATAAGAGGGAGGAAACCCGCTCGTTCAACGGGATGGTTGCAACATATACGCTATTTACCGCTATTGGTATTCTCGCTGGAGGGATACTTCCGGAATGGCTAAGCGGCAGTGCGGATAGCTACGGGAGTACATTAGTTGCTGCAGCATGCTTGCTTGCTGTGCTCGCTGTCTTTCGTGCCGTCTGGCTGCCGAAGGAGCAGATCGCTGTGACACAGATGGTTCTGCTTGATGCTACGGGAACTGCTGAAGTAGGTAATAGTCATGGAGATTCCCATAGATTACGAGTATTGATCGGCTTTGCATTTATTTCGGGGCTGGCGATTTCTGTCATCGTTCCTTATGTCAATATCATTGTGAAATTTAGAATGGACTGGAGTGATCAACAGGTTTCCTATTTGCTGGGTGCCAGCAATCTCGTTATTTGTATGGTTTCTTTGGTTGTGCCCATCTTGCTGCATAAGTATGCTGCGCATAAGCTGTTCCTGTGGGGCTATATAGCGAATATCGTTGTTTCCTGTATGTTAGTTATAGCGCTGCCAGCTATTGCATTCGTTCTGATGATGTTAGCAAGAGGCGGATTGTTTGCGCTGCTGAATAGTATGATTGACAGTCAGTCCATGTCGGCGATTGGGGAGAATGGGCGAAATACGTACGCAGGCAGCCGAATTGTTTCCCGCAGTGTGGGATCGGCTATTTCCGTATTTGGTGCGGGTTTAATCCTTGCCGGCAGTCATTATGAGCTTCCTTTTTTATTAGCGGCTGTTCTAATGACGGTGAGCTTTATGTATTACAACAAGTGGGTTAAACCGATTATCAATAGCATGCATATTAAACGTTAATGTACTCATGCATTGGGGAGGATCATAGATGACAGTGGATTTGAAGCTAGGGATTAACATGGGCTTTGCTAATAACAAGTATCCCGAACCACATGTGTGGACAAGAATTGTTGCCGAGGAGCTGGGGCTGACCTATGTGCAGTTCGTCGCGGATTTATTGAATGTTTATCTGCCGGATGATGTCATCGAGGAGCAGACAGAGCAGATTATTGTCCATACCGATAAATATGGGCTGCAAATAACGAGCACCTTCCTGAGCTCATTCACACGAGTGAATCACTTCATGCATCCCGATTCGCGGCAACGAAAGGTGTGGCTGAATTGGTTCAAGAAATTCGCTACAGTTTCCGCAAGAATGGGAGCAAAGATGACTGGAGGGCATCCAGGGATATTATCGTTCAACGATTATGATGATACAGTGCGTCGGGAGCAGATTATTAGCGAGGGTATTAAGCACTGGCAGGAATTAAGCTGGTTTTGTCGCGATCTGGGCATGGAATGCTTATTATTCGAACCGATGTCGGTGCCTCGTGAGTTTGCCAATACGGTAGAGGAGACGAAGGAGCTGCTCACCAGACTGAATGAAGACGCGGGAATTCCCTTCAAGCTGTGTCTCGACCCTGGGCATGCGCCGCATCCGACGGACAGAGATCCTTACAGATGGATTAGAGAGCTGGGAAGCGTGTCGCCGATCATCCATCTTCAGCAGACGGAAGCGGGTCACAGCCGACATTGGCCTTTTACGAAGCCATACAATGAATTGGGCATTATTCATGGGAATGAAGTCATTCATGCCTTGGAGCAATCAGGCGCTGCTTCGGTCGAGCTGATCTTCGAAATTTACCATAGGGAAGCCTGGTCCTCAGAGTTTACGATCATTGATGATCATCGTGAATCTGTGAATTACTGGCGGCAGTGGGTAAAAAATTAGTGAGTAGCTCGGAATAAGGGGTGGAGCGGATGGCTGAGAATGGGAAATCAATGGGGAAAAAAATTGCAGTTTGTGGTCATATAGCTATTGATATTATTCCAGAGCTTCAAACGAAGGAGACAGATTTCCGGCTGACGCCAGGCTCGCTAATTGAGGTCGGAGGCGCAATGCTTGCCGCTGGTGGGGCTGTATCCAACACGGGCATTGCGCTTCATCGCTTGGGGGCGAACGTCCAATTGATGGGCAAGGTTGGCGATGACCTTTGGGGAGATGTGACCATTCGTTTACTGCAAACCGTGCATACAGATTTAATTCATGGCATCGTAAGGGCAAAGGGCGAGCTAAGCTCCTATACGCTAGTTCTTAATCCACCAGACACAGATCGAATTTTCCTCCATTGCCCTGGAACCAACGACACCTTCAGGGAAGATGATATTTCTTATGAAGGCTTGCAGGACGTTCATCATTTTCATTTTGGATATCCACCGCTTATGAAACAGATGTACGCGGATGGGGGAGTGCAGCTATGCCGAATGCTGGAGCGGATCACTGGCATGGGATTAACTACGTCATTGGATATGGCCATGCCCGGAGCTGGCACATTGGCTTATGAGGCAGATTGGCCGGATATTCTAAAGCGGGTACTGCCCCATGTAACCCTATTTATGCCAAGCCTTGAAGAGCTTATGCTGATGGCAAGAAAATGCCAATATGAAGCGATGATCCGAGATTCTGATTCTGAGGCTGGTGATCGATGTGAACGGATTTCGGTGGACATGATTCGCGAATTGGCTGAATTTGCGCTTGGCTTAGGCTGTGAAATGGTTGTTATCAAGCTGGGAGTATCGGGACTGTATTTACGATCCTCGGAAGCTTGTCCTCAAGCCGCTTCATCAGGTGATGATCCATGGGACATGCAATGGAAGGGCAGGGAGCTGTGGGCACCCTGCTTCCAAACCGTGGCAGTGGGTACAACAGGAGCTGGGGACTGCACGATCGCTGGCTTCTTACATGGCTGGTTGAATAAGCTTTCTCCAGAGGAGGTTATGACAGGTGCCGTTGCTGTAGGCGCGTGCAGTGTGGAATCAGCGGATGCAACAGGCGGGATTGTTCCGTGGGAAACGGTATGGAGGCGTGTACGATCAGGCTGGGAGCGTCTTCCTGTCAAGCAGGTGCTTACGGGCTGGCGTTGGGATGAGGATTCCGCGCTGTGGCATGGTCCGTTCGATGCTCGTGAAAGCTCTTAATCCAATCATGGAGAGGATGTAACGTTATGGCGAGAAAAGCAGCAGTAAAAACAACATTGGGCGTTATTGTGGGAAATCGGGGATTTTTTCCTGATCATTTATGCGCGTCCGGTCGTATTGAAATACTAAGGGTTTTGGAAGAGGAAGGTGTGGAAGCCGTTATTCTGGACGAGTCTAGCACTAAGCATGGTACGGTCATGACGCTAGACGACGCACGCAAATGCGCGAGGCTGTTTCAGGAAAATCGGGATCGAATTGATGGTATTCTTATTACCCTGCCGAACTTTGGTGATGAGAAGGGTATTGCGAATACGATTCGTTACTCGGGCTTGGATGTGCCGGTGCTTGTGCATGCATTTAACGACGACATTAAAGCGATGAGCATTAAGGATCGACGGGACAGCTTCTGCGGCAAAATGTCGGTATGCAACAATCTGAAGCAGTATGGCATCAAATTCTCATTGACCCAGCTGCATACGGTCGATCCTGCAAGTGAAAGCTTCCGAGAGGATTTACGATCCTTCGCGGGCACTTGCCGGGTCGTACGATCACTGCGCAGTGCCCGCCTTGGTTCGATAGGAGCGCGGCCTGCTTCCTTCAATACGGTCAGATATAGTGAGAAGCTGCTGGAGCGCTCTGGTATTACCATCGAAACACTGGATTTATCAGAGGTATTCGGGCGTGCTAACAAGCGACAGGAGCATGACATCGATGTGCAGCGCAAGCTGGACGAGATTTCAGCATACGTTGATGTGAAAGGGTTTCCGCGCAGCAATTTGGTTCGGATGGCTGCACTGGGTGTCGTTATTGAACAATGGATGGACGACAATGACCTCGCGGGAACCGCCCTGCAATGCTGGACATCAATGGAAGAATACTTCGGTATCGTCCCTTGTACGGTCATGAGCATGATGAGCAACAATTTGATACCGAGTGCTTGTGAGGTTGACATGACAGGACTTGTGGGGATGTATGCGCTGCAGCAGGCGTCCGGTCGTCCGAGCGCACTACTAGACTGGAATAACAATTACGGTGAAGACCCGGATAAAGGTGTCGTTTTTCATTGCAGCAATTTGCCAAAGGAGGTATTCGAGGATATTCGTATGGACTATCACGAAATTCTCGCAGATACGGTTGGCAGGGACAATACGCTCGGTACGATTCAAGGCAGAATTAAGGAAAGTAATTTTACTTACTGCGGGATTACAACGGACGATTTGAACGGGGAAATTGCCGCATACACGGGTGAAGGCTTGTTCACTCGCGATCCGCTCCTTACCTTTGGCGGTTATGGAGTCATTCAGGTTCCACGGTTTCAGAGGCTGCTGCGATACATATGTGAAAGCGGCTTCGAGCACCATGTTTCCTCCTCGCTCTCCTCCGTCTCGAATTCGGTGGAAGAAGCGCTCGGCAAGTATATGGGATGGAGGATGTATCGGCATGATGCCCATGTGGTATAGAAATGAGCTATCCGTAAGACGAATATCCTGAATGGAAGAAGGAGTGACACGCATGATCCAGGTAAACAAGTATTGGGAGGACCCGAATGCTTTGCAAGTGAATAGAGAAGCACCCAGGGCATATTATATTCCATATCATGATGTACAGTCAGCAAAAACCGGAAAGCGTGGACGTTCCAAGTATTATCAGACGTTGAACGGCAGCTGGAAATTCCGCTATTTGCCGAGCGTGAACCAGGTTATGGAAGGATTTTATAAATTAGATACAGATGTGAGCGATTGGGATGATCTTATTGTCCCTTCCTGCTGGCAGACGAACGGTTATGATCAGATGCAATACACGAATATCAATTACCCGATTCCGTGTGATCCACCGTATGTGCCTAATGAGAATCCCGCAGGCTTGTACGTTAGGAATTTCAATGTCAGCGATCGATGGAGCGACAGCAAATATATCGTTTTTGAGGGTGTGAATGCTTGCTTCTACTTATGGATCAATGGACTGTTTGTTGGTTATAGTCAAGGCAGTCGGATTCCTGCCGAATTTGATATATCGAGCTATGTGCACAGCGGCAGCAATCGAATGGCGGTCATGGTTTTGAAGTGGTGTGATGGCACGTACTTGGAGGATCAGGATTTATGGCGGTTTTCCGGTATTTTTAGGGATGTATATTTGTTATCTCGCCCATCGGTGCATATTCGTGATGTGTTTAATCGTCAGCAGCTGTCTGCTGATTTTGGCAAGGCAAATTTGCATATTGAGCTACAGACTACGGGACAATTGGATGTCCGCGCTGAGCTGCGTAATGCGACTAATCAAACTATCGCTCATGCGCAAGCTATTATTGATGATCAAGGTGAGCTAGAGCTAGAGGTGGATGATCCCATTCTGTGGAATGCGGAGCAGCCTTACTTATATGATCTTTATATTCATAGCGGTGAAGAGGTTTTGTTATTTCGTGTCGGATTCAGACGTGTAGAAATTGTTGACAGTGTATTCATGATCAATGGACAAGCGATAAAGCTCAAAGGGGTTAATCGGCACGATTCCCATCCGGAGCTCGGTCAGACGATCCCAATGAATCATATGATCAAGGATTTGATACTTATGAAACGACATCATGTGAATACGATTCGCACCTCGCATTATCCGAATGATCCGCGAATTTTGGATCTTTGTGATGAGTATGGCTTTTATGTCATTGACGAGGCAGATTTGGAATGCCACGGATTACGCCATGCTGATCCATGGATGGAAGGGGCATTCCATAAGCTGTCAGAGAACCTGGCTTGGCAGGCTGCCTTCTTGGATCGAGCAGTGCGCATGGTAGAGCGGGACAAAAATCATGCCTCTATCATTATATGGTCGATGGGTAATGAAGCCGGGTATGCGGACAATCATATTGCCATGGCAGAGTGGACACGGGAAAGGGACAGCTCCAGACTTGTGCACTATGAAGGAGCGGCTCCGATTTATAAGGGGAGCACGAATGTGGATAGTCTGGATATAGAAAGCCGGATGTACGCCTCCGTAGCCTATATCGAAGCGTATGCACAGGACGAGAACAGCAAGAAGCCCTTATTCTTATGCGAGTATAGCCATGCTATGGGTAATGGGCCAGGGGATTTGCTGGATTATTGGGACGTTATATATCAATATCCGAAGCTGATGGGCGGCTGTGTATGGGAATGGATTGATCACGGAATGAAGACGACAACAGCGGAGGGACAGCCTTTCTATGGGTATGGCGGTGATTTTGGTGAACAGCCGCATGATGGAAACTTCTGTATGGATGGGCTAGTGTACCCGGATCGGACACCTCACACCGGGTTATTAGAATTGAAAAAGGTTATAGCTCCTGTACGTGTTGAGGCAGGGGAGCTTGAGAAGGGAGTAATCCAGCTCACTAATCGATATGATTTTATAGATTTATCCCATCTTAGACTCATTTGGACAGTAGAGCGGGATGGAGCAGTGGAGCAGCAGGGAGAGATATCCGAGCTTACGACTGGTCCGCAGATGACCGTAGAGCTTGTACTTCCGTATAAGCTGCCGCAGGCTTCAGCGTCACGATATCTCGTGACGGTCACTTTGGTCCAGAAGTGGCATACATTATGGGCAGAAGCGGGCTATGAGGTAACCTTTGAGCAGTTCGAGCTGCCTGTGATCAAAGCTGATAAGGAGAACGACAGTCCATTGGACACGATAATGGTTAAGGAAGACGGACAGCTTGTTACCATTCATGGCTTTGATTTCCTACATGTATTCGATTTATATGAGGGCATGTTCACGAAGCTATCCAAGCATGGCGTTGACTTATTATATGGCAAGCCCAGCTTCCACGTATGGAGAGCACCAATAGATAATGATAGGAATATCAAAGCTAGATGGAGGCAGCACGGCTTTGATCGGGCGAAGATGCACGTGTACGATGCGAAGATTGCGGAATTGACCGCTGCCCGCATATCCATTACTGTGATCTTTTCATTAGGCGGGTATATTACTTATCCGATTGCTCACGGACAAGCGACCTGGTCTGTTGATGGAGCTGGCGAGATTACGCTGCAAACACATATTCAGGTTAAAGAGAATGTGCTATTTCTGCCGCGTTTTGGGCTGCAATTCAGCATGCCGCAAGGGACAGAGGAGATCGAGTATTTTGGATATGGCCCGCATGAGAGCTACATAGATAAACGTCGCAGTGTGCGCAAGGGCAAGTACTTGACCACAGTGGATGGTCTCTTCGAGAACTACTTGAAGCCGCAGGAAAATGGATCGCGTTACGGAACGGAGTGGGTGATCATTTCCAATGAACAAGGAATGGGCTTGAAGCTGACGAGCGACAATGAGCATTTTTCATTCCACGCGGCGCACTACACGGCTGACGATCTGACAGCTGCTGGACACCCGCACGAGCTAGCAAGAAGAGATGAAACGATTGTGAATGCCGATTACAAGATGAGCGGTGTGGGCTCCAACTCCTGTGGACCGGAGCTACTGGAAAAGTATCAGCTGAATGAGAAGAAGTTCACCTTTAATCTTACACTTACACCCGTATTTAAAGAGGATTAGAGGCTGCGATTTTGCGCTTGGCTCAGATGAGAGTTATCGGCTTCATCGCTCTGATCTCCGCTTTGAAGCTGATTTAGATTAACGCTGTTTCTCTAATGTATGTTTACTTCGTTGAACAGATCATTTAGCGTAACGAGGATGTATTAAATCGGTTTGGTTAGTCTCTACAGGGAATAAATTGATGGTTTAATCAGATAAACAATACACCATATAAGACATTATATATTTCATGTCTATTTCATGTCTATTTCATGTCTATTTCATGTCTTTTTCATGCGTCAGCTTTGTGAGTTATCGCGACCACTTGTATAATGGGGGCTAATTTGTTATAGTTTTGGAATGCGAGTTTTAACACTTGCTCCTTGCTCCCTGGTTGTCGTGTACAACCTTTCTCATAGGGAGCCGCTCAAGACCATAAGGAGGTGAATTTTTTATGCGTAAGTATGAAGTGATGTTTATTATTCGCACTGACATTGAACAAGATCTTGTTGATGCCACTGTCGAAAAATTCCTGGGCATCATCAATAACGGCGGCGAGATTACCAAGAAAGATTTAATGGGTAAACGACGTCTAGCTTATGAGATCAATGATTTCCGCGATGGGATTTATGTCCTTGTCCACTTTAATGCAACAGCGGATATTATTAATGAACTCGATCGCGTTATGAAGATTTCTGATGAAGTCATTCGTCATCTAATCGTCAAAGACGTAGCGTAGTTTCTCATTGTCGTTGATTTGTATGAAAGTTTGAAAGTTCGGGAGGGATAATATTGCTGAACCGAGTGATTCTAATCGGCAGATTGACGAAAGACCCAGAGCTACGTTACACGCCTTCGGGTGTCGCTACTACCCAGTTCACACTGGCAGTCGACCGACAATTCACCCCTCAAGGTGGAGAACGCGAAGCTGATTTTCTGAATATCGTTACCTGGCAGAAGCTAGCTGAAACCTGTGCGAATTACTTGCGTAAGGGTCGGTTAACCGCTGTAGAAGGTCGCATTCAAGTGCGTAATTACGAGAATAATGAAGGCAAACGTGTATATGTAACCGAGATCATTGCGGACAATGTTCGCTTTCTTGAATCGGCAAGTTCTGGTAATCGTGAAGACATCGGAGCGTCCGGTAAGGCACCTAGTGCTAACGGACCGCGGGGAAAAGCTAACAACAATGATCCATTCTCGGATGATGGAAAGCCTATTGATATCTCAGATGATGATCTACCATTCTAATGGAAAGGAATGAAAAACCTTAATGGAAAATAGAAGACCTTCAAGTGGCGGCGGTGGTAATAATCGTGATAATGGCGATGATCGTGGCGAAAGAAAGTTTGGTAACCGCAAAGGCGGACGCAATAAACGTAAGAAGGTTTGCTTCTTCACTGTAAACAAAATTACGCATATTGATTATAAAGATGTGGATACGCTTCGTAAGTTTATCAGCGAACGTGGGAAAATCCTTCCTCGCCGTGTAACTGGAACAAGCGCAAAGTATCAACGTGCTCTGACAACAGCGATCAAACGCTCACGTCAAATCGCATTGCTACCTTACACGACAGAATAGTCAAATCAACTATAAAAACCCTGACGGAGCATAACTCCTTCAGGGTTTTATGTTGTTAAATTCTCTGAATATCGACCTTGCGAATGCGGTGCTTTTCTTTCTCGAGTACGTTGAAAATCAGGTTACGATAGTTCCAGGGTACATTCTTCTTGATCTCTGAGTGATAGCCGTATAACCAACCCCCAATGGTGTCTAGCCCATCACTTTCGATCTCGACATGGAGCAGTTCATTCACATGAATAATGGAGGTTTTACCATCGACAATAATGTGTGACTCGCTAATGACTTCAATTTCTTTTTTCTCATCCTCATCAAATTCATCACGGATCTCCCCAACGATCTCCTCTAGAATATCTTCGATTGTGATCATACCCGATGTCCCACCATACTCATCAACGAGGATCGCGATATGGGTTCGATTAATCTGCATCTGTTTCAATAGGTCCTTGACCGCAATAACTTCGGTGACGGAAACAGGCACCTGGAGGATGGATTTCAGCTCAAACTGTGCATGATCATTGTAATTCAAGAAAAATTGCTTGGTATTGATCGTCCCCACGATATTATCCTTATTGCCCTGTATAACAGGAAAACGTGTGTATTGTTCCTCGCGTATAATTCTTAAATTGTCAGCAAGTGTATTATCTATATCCAAGCAGATCATATCTGTTCGTGGTACCATGATTTCACGTGCATGGAGTTCATCGAAGGCGAAGATACGACTTACATAGCTGTACTCACTTTTGTTTATTTTGCCACTCATATAGCTCTCAGATAGAATGATTTGCAGCTCTTCCTCTGAATGGGGATCGTCGTGATCCATGGCGGGTTGAATGCCGAATAAGCTAACAAAGCGGTTCGCGGAGTTATTCAGAACCCATATAAAAGGAAACAAGACCTTATAGAAGAAGATGATGGCAGGTGCGAAGAGTAGACTGATTTCTTCTGTTTTCTGGATTGCAACGGTCTTCGGAGCGAGTTCACCCACTACAACATGAAGGAAGGTAATGCATAAAAATGCTAAGGCGAAGGAGATGAATGAAACAACTTCACCTGGTAGCTGTAGGGGATCAATTAATGGATGAATCACACGTTCAAATGTGGGTTCACCTAACCAACCAAGCCCCAGTGCGGTTATCGTGATACCCAATTGACAAGCGGACAAGTAACCATCCAGATTACTGATGACTCTGCTTATTGCTAGAGCATTCTTCTTTCCTTCCATAACGAGCTGCTCAACTCTGGAGGAGCGAAGCTTCACAATAGCGAATTCGGTAGCCACGAAAAAGGCTGTAGCCATAAGCAGGATGACAAGGAGTGCGAAATTGAGTGCGATCATATAATCTCCAATCGATGAATTTATATTTATGAGCTATTCTCATGTTGAGTTCATATGGACTTATTATACCAAATGAAAGATTTAATGCATAAAAGCCAAGATGAGGGCAATATGTTCTATAAAAGCTTACTTTGATGTGGCAATTGCCCCTAAACACGAGTATATGGTCGATACACGCTTGAAGAGGGTTTGACGCAACTTTAGAAGGACGGTTATAATTAGAGGTGATTATGCAAGTTGTAACATCCATTTTATTTAACAATCAGGAGGTGTAACCTGCATCCTTCCAATAGTGGAGGATCAGGGCTTTATTGGACAGTGACCCGGTAGTGATCATATTGATGATTACGGCAGTATTGATTTTGGTTTTTCTGAATGCATTTTTTGTTGCGGTTGAGTTTGCTATGGTTAAGGTAAGAAGTAGTCGTATCGATGCATTGGCTTTAGAAGGTAACAATCTAAGAGCCAGGGTTGCATCAGGTATCTTGAATAACCTGAATGCATACTTATCAGCGTGTCAGCTCGGTATTACACTTGCATCACTTGCTCTTGGCTGGATTGGCGAGCCCGCAGTAGCTAATTTAGTAGAACCGATACTTGCCGGTTTTTTGCCCGATGTAGTGATTCAAATGATCTCATTCATAATTGCATTCTCAATTATCACGGCTTTTCATATTACATTAGGTGAACAGGTTCCTAAGACATATGCGATTCGTAATGCAGAGAAAATAACGTTAATGGCTGCTATTCCAATGGTGATCTTCTATAAGATCATGTATCCATTCATCTGGTTCTTGAATGGTTCATCGAACTGGATGCTACGCCGTGCAGGTGTTGAACCGAATTCCGAGCATGAATCGGTGCATACGGAAGAAGAAATACTAGTATTGATGCAAGAAAGTCATAAGGGAGGTTAC
Source organism: Paenibacillaceae bacterium (assembly GCA_040880185.1). Lineage (GTDB taxonomy): Bacteria > Bacillota > Bacilli > Paenibacillales > UBA4045 > UBA4045. Next base: position 21,209 of record JBBDIY010000022.1, on the reverse strand, counting down.
ATTGATAACTCCGAAATGGCGATGCTGGACAATATATTCGACTTTTCCGAAACACACGCCAGAGAAATTATGATTCCTCGTACGGAAATGGTTTGCTTATATGCGAATGTTTCCTTCGAAGAGAATAAGCAGATCGCAGTCGAAGAGATGCATACGAGATACCCTGTATGTTCTCCCGATAAAGACAATATTATCGGTTTTGTGCACATTAAAGATATTCTCAAACGTTGGGACGGACTCGATAATCTGGCCGAGATCATTAGACCGATTACAACAGTTCCGGAATCAATGTCGATTAATAGCTTGTTGAAGCTCATGCAGAAACGAAGAACAGAGATGGCTCTGCTCATTGATGAATATGGTGGTTCCTCGGGTTTAGTTACAATGGAGGACATTATTGAAGAAATTGTTGGTGAAATTCATGATGAATTCGATGATACTGCGCCGAGTATACAAAAGCTTGACGACGAAACGCATTCGGTTAATGGATTATTATTAATTGAAGAATTTAATGATTACTTTGGTACAAATATCGAAACCGATGATTTCGATACGATTGGTGGATGGGTGTATTCGCAGGTGGAGATGCCACCGAGAAAAGAACAGATGGTTTCATCGAATGATATGGACTTTATAATTGAAGAAGTTGATCATATGCGGATATCTCGATTGATTGTACGGAGATTAGTGCTTGATGATGAGGATAGTATGCTTGAGGGTGCTTCCTAGATAAGATGATGACTGTAGTCTCTTTCCACCCGGAGAGAGGCTATTGTTGTTGAATTGATGATTGAACATGAGAAGAAAAACCATTATGCCTGACGTTTGTGATATAATCAACTCCAAAGTGTCTTTTTCTAATGGTATTGTTGCCGTAATTCTTGGAGGTGAAAGCTCGTTTTGGCTACGTCATCGAAGAACATGATCATCTGGGGTGTTCTTTATCTCTTGATGCTCTTATCTCTTGTTACACCTCTAGGCTTGATTACAATCAATCTGATGATGATTCCATTGTTGCTACTCTTTGTTATGTTAGATTTGAAAAGGTTCATCATCATATATACTGTGATTGCGGCGATTCTTATTGTCGCTATCGGTAATGGCGGTATCGTTCTGGCGTTCGTCTCGATGGTATTCCTTATTCCTAGTGTCGCGATGGGTATCCAGTATCGCAAAGGGATTGCATCAGGGACGGCAGTGACTACGGGTATTATTGTTCTTATTGCGGTCATGCTACTACTGTTGCTGATCAGTAGTGCTCTAGGTTTTAATATTACAGATGAATTCACGAAGTTGCTCAAATCAGATGCGAACTTCATGTCGATGATCCATACCATTGTTCAAGATGAGGATCAGATTGATTCATATATAGACATTCTGATTAGTATGATACCTATGATGATCATTATGATCGCGGTGTATTATACAATGATTACGCATTGGTTAGGTCGAAAGCTCTTGTCGCGTCTATGGAAGCCTGTGCCGAAGCTGAAGCCGATGAAGGAATGGATGCTTCCGCGTTCGATGGTATGGTATTATGTGATCGTTCTGGTGTTGAATATGATCTCTGAAATCGATACCGGCTCGACCATGAGTGTCATTGTACTCAACTCGCATCCTTTATTAACCTATGCTTTTGCATTACAGGCCGTAGGCTTTCTTTTCTTCATCGCAGATATAAAGGGGTGGAACCGTGCATTACCGATTGTGGCGCTCATTCTACTGCCGTTTATACCTAGCTTATTAGCGTGGATCGGTGTCATTGATGTAGCTTTTCCTATGCGCAAGTGGGCAAGGGATAAGTCGGGTAACCATTCATAATCGTTCCATAGTATTTAAGCTTTATTATGTAGGGTAGGTGTGTGAAAGAATGCCGAAGTCTTTACTTAATCGATGGCATGGTCAGCATATGCTGTGGACGCATGTCGTCACGTTCTTGTTCGTTATTATTCTGATGATCTATGATTGGAGACTTGGCGGAATAAGCTTAGTATTATTCGTTGCAAGTGTTTACCTTACACTTATGGCGGAGAAGGCTTTCCGTAAGGATCTAGACAGTTATGTGAACACACTATCCCATCGTGTCAAACGTGCTAGCTTCGAGGTTATTCACGAGATGCCGATAGGTATTCTTCTCTACAGTGAGGAGAAGGTCGTGGAGTGGCATAATCCGTTCATTGCCAAGATGATGGAGAAGGATTCGGTTGTTGGCGAACCGCTAATCGAGCTATTCCCCATGTTGAAGCAGAATAAAGATAAGGACGGCAAATTGGATGTGACGATAGGTAAGCATCAATATCAACTTATCATCAAGGCGGAGGAAAGACTTCTGTACTTCACCAATGTAACGGAATATGTTCATTTGCAGAGGTTATACGAGTCCGAACAGCCTGCATTTGGTATCGTTATGTTAGATAACCTAGAAGAAGCTTCTCAAGGTCTGGATGATCAGACAAGAGCCGTGATGCTCGGCAAAGTAACTGGGCAATTGTCAGAATGGTCGAATAAGCATCATCTATATCTGAGACGATTGGCAGCAGATCGCTACTTTATTCTAATGAATAATAAAACGCTAAAAGCATTAGAACTAACTCGCTTCGAGGTGCTCGACGATGTCCGTGACTTGACGATTGAGTACAAGGTTCCGATCACGTTAAGTATGGGGATAGGTGCGGGAACTCCTGATTTAATTCAGTTAGGAGCATTGGCCCAATCCAGCTTAGATATTGCGCTCGGACGTGGCGGAGACCAGGCTGCGATCAAGGTAGGTCAGCGCTTATCGTTCTATGGTGGAAGAAGTAACGCGGTAGAGAAGCGAACAAGGGTAAGGGCACGGGTCATCTCACATGCTCTACGTGATTTGATTCGCGAAAGCGATAATGTATTAGTGGTCGGTCATCGGATTCCCGATATGGACGCCATCGGAGCAGCAATTGGTGTAATGAAGGCCGTGCAAATGAGTGACAAAGAAGGTTACATTGTACTAGAGGGCGTTAACCCCTCGATCTACCGTTTGATGCAGGAAATTAAAGAAGATGAAGAGATGAGAAATCGATTTATTAGTCCAGAGGAAGCATTACAGCTCATTAAACCAAGAACATTGGTGGTTGTAGTGGATACGCATAAAACTTCGATGGTTAGTGAGCCTAAGCTCGTACAGATGAGTCAACGTGTTGTTGTTATTGATCATCACAGACGTGGCGAAGAATTTATTAACGATGCTGTGCTCGTCTATATGGAGCCTTATGCTTCATCTACCTGTGAGCTGGTTACGGAGCTACTCCAATATTTTCACGACCATATGCACATGGAACCATTGGAGGCAACAGCGCTCCTAGCGGGTATGGTTGTAGATACGAAGAGCTTTGCAGTTCGCACGGGTGCACGGACATTCGAGGCCGCCTCCTTCTTAAGACGTAACGGCGCAGATTCCGCACTCATCCAGAAGATGTTAAAGGAAGATCTCAATGAGTATCTGAAGAAGGCGGATATCATCAAGCATGCGAGGATTATTTATGAGAATATCGCAGTTGCTGCTGGAGAGGCGGGACGTAAATTTTCCCCGATGCTCGTGGCGCAAGCGGCAGATACCTTATTGAATATGACAGGGATTATTGCTTCCTTCGTAATCTCAGAGCGTACAGATGGCTTAATCGGGATTAGTGCCCGTTCCATGGGTGATATTAATGTCCAAGTCGTCATGGAGCGGCTAGGCGGCGGTGGACATCTTACGAATGCGGCTGCACAGATTGAAGGCACGTTGCAACAAGCCGAGGAGAAGCTACTCCAGGTGTTACAAGAAATGAATACGGAAGAGGGGTTATTCGAATGAAGGTTATTTTCGTGAAGGACGTTAAGGGTCAAGGCAAGAGGGGCGAAGTGAAGAATGTACCAGACGGCTATGCTAATTTCTTGATTAAACAGGGGTCGGCAAACCCAGCTAATGATTCCACAGTTAAACAAATAGATCATATGAATGAAGTAGAAAAAAAGCAGAAGGACAAGGAGAAGGAAGTCGCTCAGAATTTGGCTGATCAGTTAGCGGGGATCACATTAGTAATCCGGACCAAGGCTGGGGAGGGCGGACGATTATTCGGCTCCATTACGACCAAACATATTGCAGACGAGCTGAAGAAACTCCACAAAATTGATATCGATAAACGCAAAATAGTGCTGGATGATCCGATTCGTACCGTAGGCTCGACAGAGATTCCGATCAAAATCCATCCACAGGTCAAGGCGATGCTAAAGGTCCAAGTTAGCGAAGAAAGCCATGAATAGGGAAGCGATGTCAGACCGTGTACAGCCGCAGAGTATAGAAGCAGAACAAGCTGTTCTTGGTGCGATACTCATCGATGGAGAAGCGCTGCTTACCGTCATGGAGCGACTTACGCCCGAGGACTTCTATCGCGCTGCTCATCAACGTATTTATGAGGCCATGCTGCGCTTGAACGATGAGAATGAACCGATTGATCTGATCACGCTGACAACGGACTTACAGAACCATAAGCTACTCGAAGAGGTTGGCGGAGTTGGTTACTTAACGGAACTGGCTAACGCAGTACCTACAGCATCGAATGTAGGCTACTATGCCGAGATTCTCGAGGAGAAGGCGATGTTACGCCGACTTATTCGGGCTGCGACGCAAATCGTTAGTAGCGGGTATGCGAGTGCAGAGGATGTAAATCAATTAATTAGTGATGCGGAACAGAAAATATTAGAGATATCTAACCGTCGTGGCGATGGGTTCATCTCAATACGCGATGTGTTGATGGAAGTATTCGAACGAGTAGAGTTTCTGTTCAATCACAAAGGCGGGACGACGGGGATTGCGTCGGGTTTTCCAGACTTGGACAAGATGACCTCAGGATTCCAACGCAATGATCTAATCATCGTAGCGGCAAGACCTTCTGTTGGTAAGACGGCGTTCGCCTTGAACATTGCTCAGAATGTCGGAGTCCGCGCGAAGGAATCGGTAGCGATCTTCAGCTTGGAAATGTCCGCGTCACAGCTGGTGCAACGGATGATCTGTGCGGAAGCTAATGTGGATGCAGGCCGCATGCGTACAGGGTTCTTGGAGTCAGATGATTGGGAGAAGCTAACGATGGCGATTGGTTCATTATCGGAAGCAGAAATCTATATTGATGATTCCCCATCAATTACCGTAGCTGATATTCGAGCGAAATGTAGGAGATTGAAGAAGGAACGTGGTCTTGGCATGATCGTCATCGATTACCTGCAGCTTATTCATGGGCGGAGTGGTGGCGGTGATAATCGACAGCAAGAGGTTTCGGAAATCTCTAGGACACTAAAAGCGATAGCACGGGAGCTTGAAGTGCCGGTTATTGCACTATCCCAACTAAGTCGGGGCGTGGAACAACGTCAGGACAAACGACCGATGATGTCCGATCTCCGGGAATCAGGTTCAATTGAGCAAGATGCCGATATCGTGGCCTTCCTCTATCGGGACGATTATTACAATCCAGAGACAGAGAAGAAGAACATCATTGAAATTATTATCTCTAAGCAACGGAATGGTCCAACCGGTACGGTTGAATTGGTGTTCCTTAAAAACTTCAATAAATTTGTAAGTGTGGATCATTCGATGCAGGACTCCGCCGTCGGGCAATTTGGCTAGGTGCCTGTCTCATGGTAAGCTATCGGAATAAAGTTGCAGGCACTAGGTGCCTGTCTGATGGTAAGCTATCGGAATAGAGCTGCAGGCACTAGGTGCCTGTCTGACTGACAAGAAGAATGGTTTTTGAGGTTGTAAGATTTATTAAATCCATTTATGCACCTAAATGATGTGTTGGAAACAGAAATCTAGCTATTAAGAGCAATTCTGCACTTAGATTGGCCGATTAAACGGGAGTTCGGTAAATTAAGTGCATAAATGATCTTAGATCATCGATTCGTTTAGCCCTTGAAACAACCTCGTGAATGAGATTGCATACTTGAGGTACACGGAAAATTTCCAAGATTCTTCACATATCCGAACGATTAATCAGTATTGCAGTTGAACGTTCGTTTTTATTGACAATAATTCGGTCTACTGCTACACTAACAATGCCGCTTTGAACTAAAGTGGCTACATTTGTGGTGTCCTTAAGACACTATATGGGGGTTAACTCGATGACAACTGTTGTTGTGGTTGGAACACAGTGGGGCGACGAAGGTAAGGGGAAAATTACCGATTTCTTAGCAGAGTCGGCGGATGTTGTAGCACGTTATCAAGGTGGTAACAATGCAGGACATACGATTATCATTAAAGACAAGAAGTATAAAGTACATTTGATTCCATCCGGAATATTCTATGACGATAAGATATGTGTTATTGGTAATGGTATGGTTATTAACCCAGCAGCCTTGTTAGATGAAATAAAATATATTCATGATAATGGGTACAGCACACAGAATTTGAAAATCAGTGATCGTGCTCATGTGATTATGCCTTATCATATTACGCTGGACGCCTTGGAAGAAGCACAGAAGGGTGAACAGAAAATTGGCACAACACTAAAAGGTATTGGTCCTTGTTATATGGATAAAGCCGCTCGTAGTGGTATTCGTATTGCAGATCTACTCGATCCAGAAGTTTTTGAGCCCAAGCTTCGTGCTTCGGTAGCTACGAAGAACAAATGGATTGAACAAGTATATGGAGCTAAGGGTCTTAATGCAGATGAGATTTTGAAGGAATACACCCAATATGCGGATCAAATCCGTCCTTACGTCACAGATACTTCAGTTGTACTGAACGATGCAATCGATGATGGTCGCAAGGTATTATTCGAAGGCGCTCAAGGGGTTATGCTCGATATCGATCATGGCACATACCCGTTCGTTACTTCTTCTAATCCATCAGCTGGTGGTGTATGTATTGGTGCTGGTGTCGGACCAACTAAGATTCATCAAGTCATTGGAGTAGCGAAAGCCTATACAAGTCGAGTTGGCGATGGACCTTTCCAAACGGAGCAGAATAATGAAATTGGTGATCGCATCCGTGAGATTGGTCATGAGTATGGTACAACGACAGGACGTCCAAGACGTGTAGGTTGGTTCGACAGTGTCGTTGTTCGTCATGCAAGACGTGTAAGCGGGATTACGGGTTTATCCCTAAACTCGATAGATGTACTTAGCGGTTTGAAAACTGTGAAGATATGTACCGCTTATAAGTATCAAGGAGAAATCATTGATTACTATCCTGCAAGCTTAAGTGTGCTCAACCAATGTGAAGCGATCTATGAAGAGCTTCCAGGCTGGGAGGAAGATATTACCCAAGCCCATTCCCTTGCTGATTTACCTGATAACGCTCGTCGTTATGTGGAACGCATATCCGAACTAACCGGCATACCGATTGTGATCTTCTCGGTTGGCCGTAATCGCGACCAGACAAACCAGGTTGTAAAGATATATTAGAAATCATACACAAGTTCAACCAGACGTTCCATTCATAGAACTTAGAATCTCCAACATACTCTGTTGGAGATTTTTTGCGAAATATGTCAATTTTGAGTGCCATTATCGGTGGCAATTTCAATACAAATTAAAAGGTGATCTTCGCAGATATTGCTGAGCTATCGTTCTCCGTTAACGGAATGGAATTAAAGGATTACCATAAATATTCGCATGAACGAACAGCGGTAATTATTAAATAGTGACGTATTACATCTAAATTCTATAAAAGCATGGTGAAGATGGAAATAGTAACATAATACAATTAAATGATCGACATGCTAAGGAATTATCACTGTCATGGAGATTTAGTTGTATTATTACAATAATATTTGATTAGAAGTCGAATAACGAGAAAATAGTTGTATATTCACAACTAATCAAAGGTTGTGAATATAAGAGGGTATGAAATTATGGAGGTTTCGTCAATAATAAGGTAAAACCGCAAGTTATGAGCTATAACAGATAAGGTAGCTTTCGCGAGAGGATGGAGCTTGGATGAGAGTATTAGGATGGTTCAGCAAGCTTCTGCTTTCTGTATTATTGATTTCGTTTCTCTCCGTATTCACGACTGCATATATCATAGATCTATATATTAACAAGTTTCTGGAGCAGTGGAACGTGGCGGATACGATAAAGCCCTCTATTGATGCAGAGGATTATATGTCTAAGTTAGTGAATCCATTGCAGTTCTTGAATCGAGATGATTCATCTTCAGGGGATGATATCGGGCTTCCTGTATTCAATCAGGGGTCAGTGAATGAGCTTGAACAGGAAGACCTGCAGCAATCCGATCCGTCCACCAATGGACAATCTGATGATTCAACCGATCAATCAGCCAATGATCAATCAAATGAACCTTCTATTGATCCGAATGATCTGACGAATCAATCAACGAACCCATCAACCAACGATCCAATAAATCCATCGAGCAACCAGTCCCCAACCTCCAGCGAATTGAAGGATACTTTAGTGATGTCTGCTCAGGAATTCAATGAAAAACGCAAAAAATTGACCAATAAGGACAAGTCGGCGATCTTCTCTATTGTGATTACCAAGTTTCCGCAGAAGGAGCTTCAGAAGATGTCCTTCCTGCTCGAGGATGGAATTACGGAGGAAGAATTAGGCGATTTAGAGGATGTGATGAATGCTTATCTAGAGCAGGAGGAGGTCACCAAATTACTTGCTATACTGAATAAGTATTAAGTCTAGCGACATAAATCGTTGAAAATTGTGTCTCCATTATGGTAAGGTAGTAAAAGACTGAGTGACTTAGCTCCCTTCGGGGCTTAAAGGTCAGCGTTCTTTGAGAGACATATCCCTTATAGAGTACGGGTGTACGGGTATGGATCCATACAACTTTGCGGGTAAAGGAGACGATTATGACAGTTTTCAAGGGAAAAGATTGGATCCGAAAGACGAAGGTCCAATTACAGGACTTGACTGCCAAGGTCAAATTAACGCGAATAGATAAAGAAATGCCATCGTGGATTTATGAATGGATCAAGGACAACAAGATTGCTATTGCCAAGGGTTCGGCGGCATTCGCATTACTCATCGGTATTTCAGCGACAGGAAACCAATACATTATTAACAATACCTATAGTGTCTACCATGTAATAGTTGAGGGTAAAGAAATCGGAGTTGTCAGTGATCCATTAGTCGTAGAGAAAGCTAAAGAGGACAAATATACGCAAGTGCAATCGGAAAACCCCGATGTACATATGGTCCTAGACGAAACGAATATTGAATATCAGAAGGAAAAGGCATTCAAGGGTGAGTTTGATAATGATGCAGCAGTTAAGAGCTTGAAACCGCTTCTGACGGCTCATGTGACTGGCGTAGAGCTGGTAATTGATCAGAAGGTTGTAGCCATCCTTAAGGATGAAGAAGAAGCGAAGCAGGTATTAGATGAATTCAAGGATATTTATTCCGGTACGAAGAAGGAAGCTTCGAAGGTAACTGTACTCTCGGCATCCACAGAGGAATCTTCTAGCCCTAAAGTAAGGGAAGTCAAGTCCGTTGAATTTGCACAAGATGTGAAGATCGAACCGATTGCGAATATCAAGCCGGAAGATGTTGTAGACCCTGATAATGTTCTAGAAATACTTCAAGCTATGGGAGAGGAGCCTCAAACCTACATCGTAGAAGACGGCGATTGTGTCTCATGTATCGCTTCGAAGTTTGATATCTCTACACAGGACTTTTATGATATGAATTCATGGATTGTTGATGATATGATCCGAATTGGTGACGAGGTTATTGTCAAAGGCTTCGAACCTACATTAGCTGTACGTACGATTGAACAATTAACGGATGAAGAAGAAATTCAATTCGATACCGTCTATGTACAAGATCCAGAGCTGCGGACTGGTAAATCCAAGACGCTCTCTAATGGGAAGAATGGTCTCAAGCGTGTGTCTTATGAACTAACATCTATTAATGGTGTATTGTTCAAAGAAGTACTGTCGAATGAAGAAGTGCTTGTAGAGCCGGTAGCTGCTAAGGTTGCCAAAGGTACATTACGACTGCTAGGTGAAGGCACAGGTAAATTCTCCTGGCCAGTAACTGGGGCTAAGCTGACGAGTAGCTATGGTAAACGTTGGGGTACCGTACACAGAGGTATCGATATGGCCTCATCAAACCGGACAATTATGGCTTCTGATACTGGTAAAGTTATATTCGCCGGAGTCAATGGTACCTATGGGAATTGCGTCATACTCGACCATAAGAATGGGTATCAAACCTTATATGGGCATTTGAGTAAAATTTCTGTCAAAAAAGGCGATGTATTAGAGAAAGGCGAAAAGGTTGGTGTTATGGGTAGTACGGGACATTCCACCGGCGTACATCTACACTTCGAAATTCAAGTTGATGGTGAAGCTCAGAATCCAATTAAGTTTTTGAGAAAATAATATTTACCATATAGGTATCCTGCAAGCCTAAGGGCTGAGGGGTACCTTTTTTTTGAACTTATATGTTAATATAAGTAGAAGCGAATGATAGATTCTGTAGATCATAGGCGGTGGCAGGATGGCAGCAACAATATTAGTCGTAGATGATGAGCAGCCGATTGCGGATATTCTTAAATTTAATTTGGAGAAGGAAGGCTACCGGGTCATCTGTGCATTCGACGGAGAGACCGCTGTGCAATTAGCTTATTCCGAAAACCCAGATTTAATTTTGCTCGATTTGATGCTTCCTGGTAAAGATGGCTTAGATGTATGCCGAGAGGTACGCATGAAGCTGAACATACCCATTATTATGCTGACCGCCAAGGATTCTGAGCTTGATAAGGTGTTAGGGCTTGAGATGGGGGCCGACGATTATGTAACAAAGCCCTTTAGTACAAGAGAAATTCTTGCTCGAGTGAAGGCTCATTTACGTCGCCAAACGAATGCAATTTCGTTACAAGAGATCTCCTCGGTACCACAAGGTATTCGCATTCATCATCTGTTAGTAGACAATGAAATGTATGTTGTATATAAGAATGATGTACCCTTAGATTTAACACATCGTGAATTTGAGCTTGTTTATTATATGGGCAAAAATTGTGGTAAAGTCATGACCCGAGAGCACTTGTTACAAGCGGTCTGGGGTTTTGAATATCTAGGCGACATGAGAACGGTGGATGTTACGATACGTCGTCTTCGTGAGAAGCTAGAGGATGACCCAAGCAAACCGGAATATATTATTACCAGACGGGGCTTAGGGTACCTGATGCGCAATCCCAAAACAGGAGGATATTGAGCTCATGAAAGAAATACGTTTCTTTCAAACGATTCAATTTCGACTGATCATGATCTATGTGCTACTCATCTTGATCGCGGTGCAGGTGATTGGTGTTTATTTTGTGCGAACATTGGAGAGCTCTTTCTTGGCCACTTCCTCGGAGAATATGACGACTCAGGTCGGTCTGATGGCCAATTTTGTTGAACCTTACTTAGCATCTATTAAGGATGGTAATGATGAGGAGAGAGAACAAACGTATAATGATTTGGACTCATTCGTGAAAAGCTTGAATACCATCAGTAATGCTGAAATTCAGATTATTGATGCGAATAGCAAGATTGTATCGACAACAACACTTAAACAGCGGTCCATTGTTGGGCAAAAGAATACAGATACGGAGGTAAGTCGTGCACTGCAGGGTGTAAGGAATATATCGGGTATGGCTGTTGATCAGGCGGGTAATCGATTAAAGGTTATCGCAATGCCAGTTGGGAGTAATGGGAAGGTCATTGGAGCTGTATATATGGTCGCTTCGATGGAGGACATGTATAAGAGTATTAACCGGATCAATCGCATCCTATTTTCGGGAACGATTATTGCACTTGCCTTGACGGCATTGTTAGGCATTGTGTTAGCCCATACGATTACTCATCCGATTAAGGAGATTACGAAGCAAGCGACGGCGATGGCAGACGGCGATTTCAATCGACAGGTGAAGGTGCTAAGCCAGGACGAAATTGGGCAGTTGGGAAGCGCATTTAATAATATGACGGATCGTCTGAAGGAAGCTTTGGAACAGAACGAAGAAGAGAAGGAAAAGCTGTCTTCGATTCTGTCGAATATGAGTGATGGCGTTATCGCTACTGATGACCTCGGTAAGGTCATCTTGATGAATCTAAAAGCGACTAATATGCTAAAGACAGGTGATCTCAATGAATTGCAGGCTAACAATATGGCTGATTTATTAGGATTGCCGAAGGACAAGGTTGATCGGTATGTGCTCGGGGAAGAGAATTCGGTACGTTTCGACTTGGATCGTGGTGTGGAGGATGAACCGATGCGAGCACGTGTGACTTTCTCCCCGATCCATCGCAGGGGCATGGGGATTACGGGAACGATTGCTGTTCTACAGGATGTTACTGAACAGGAGAAGCTAGAGCAAGCTCGCAGAGATTTCGTTGCTAATGTATCCCATGAGTTAAGGACTCCTCTCACTACTATTAAGAGCTATATGGAAGCTCTTGATGATGGTGCTCTGGATGATCCAACGCTCTCGCATAAGTTTATCGGTGTCGTACGGAATGAGACGGAACGGATGATCCGATTAGTTACGGACCTCCTTCATTTGTCCAAGCTGGATTCTAAGCAAGCGAGTATCGTTAAGGAATGGACGGATGTGAAGCAGATGCTAGAGGAGGTGGCGGATCGGTTCGCCTTCCAGCTTCAGCAGAAATCGATGAGTATTGAAGTGCTGACTGAGGAACCGCTCGACCCTGTATGGGTTGATCCCGATCAGATCGACCAAGTACTCGACAATCTGGTGTTCAATGCAATTAAGTATACGTCAGACGGTGGATCCATTGAGCTGCGAGCCCGTAGAATTAATAACATGCTTATAGAGCTATCCGTAAAGGATACCGGCATTGGGATACCTAAGCGGGATATTGAGTATATTTTCGATAGATTCTATCGTGTGGATAAGGCAAGGTCTAGAGTAAAGGGTGGAACTGGACTTGGTTTATCCATTGCCCGGGAAATAATCAAGGCTCATGGCGGTGTAATATCCATCGAATCCGAAGTGAACGTGGGTACGTTGGTTAAATTTACACTACTTGGTTCAAGCAGGAGGGACATATCGTGATAGAGAAAAGTAAGACAACACTACTCGTTCTGTTGGTCGCTTCGAGCTTGCTACAAAGTTATCTGCTGGCCTATCATTCATCGAATTTCGAGCCTATTCTAGAAAGCGATTATGTCGAGACGGAGAAAATTGGCACGCAAGTAGCTTCAGAGAGTCTATTCTACCCACAGCAAATTGTCTTACACAAAGATAGTGTAAACCATAGCGTTCTATACCCGGAGCATACATTCTTCGACATGATCTATGATAAGATTAGAACAGCCAAGTTGGAGGGTATTCGAACCTCAGCAAGCATCGCATCGTTATTAAGAAAGCAGAATCAAGAGAATGGCGTTGAGATCCGCTTCGGAAGCGGTGTTCCATTAAGTGTATTCAATCTCTTCATACCGCTTAAGCTTGATTTCTTTACGCAAGTAGATCGGATATCAGCCATGTGGCTCAATGTGAATAAAGTAAGTAATAAAGTCGATATTTATTTGGTTAATGAAACCGAGACTGTGGTATACGAGGTCATTACATCGGATATATCACTAGAGCAGGTATTAGAATTTATCAGGCTTAGTGAGCTCCAGCCAAGGTATGAGATTGTACGAAATAAACTATATATTCCCGTTGAAGACCTCACGATGCATGCTTTGATCTACAAATTTACGAGCATTACAACAGAGCAGATGGAGAACATTCTTTTCCCTGATCCAGGGATCACGAGGAATCTACCAACACGAGATGGAACTGAAATTTATTCAGATGGCAAAAGAGGGCTGCAGATTAAGTCGAGTCAATTATGGATGAGTTATACGGACCCGATTGCATCTCAGGAGGATACATCGGATACGAGAGAAGAACTGAATGCAGCTGTGCAGTTTATTAATCAACGTGGGGGCTGGAATGGGCAGTTCCGTATCGATTTTATCGATCCGAATGTGACGGATAAGGGACAACGGTTTATTTTCCGACAATATATGCCTGTGTACCCGGCTGCCTATCCGATTATTGATCAGGATAATCAGTCATTCGGTCATATTAGCGCCACCTTGCAGGGAGGGACGATCTCGGAATATGAGCGGTCATTAATTATTATGGATACCGTACCGAACAATCGAGCTGAGAAGGTATTGCCCGGTGGACAACGATTAGAGGATAGGCTGCTTGCATACAACAACCTATCCAGGGTGAAGGCGATCTACCCGGCTTATCGGTCGCAGATCACCCCAGATTATGTGGAGTTCGTACCGGTATGGGCTGTTGAATTAGATAATGGCGTCATGGAGGAATTACCCTGAGATAGGAGAAGCTCATCATGGACTGGAGTCGGGCGAAGACAATATTGTTGATTTCTTTTCTATTATTAAATCTATTACTTGGGTATCAGTTATGGTATGACAAGATGAGTCCGACGGGGAATACTTCGGATGTATTGGAGGCGACTCCGGAATTCGAGCAGATTATGGCGTCGAAGGATATCGTATTAGCTACAGAGGTGCCGAAGGAAACTCCAAAATTGCGAGAAATTGATGTGAGGGTTATGCCAAGTGATGGAGAACCGTCGATCGTTGTATTGGCAACGCCATTCCAAGTAACAGAGCTTCAGGATAAGACCTCATTGAAGAACGCAATCAGCAAACAGATTCCTGATGGGGCGAGCTATCAACTGGATGACTTTGATACGCAAGGGGACATCCATGTGCTGCATCAGCTGCATGACATCTATCCGATGTTCGATGTGAAGCTAGAGCTCGGTGAGGTGAAGGGTGTCATCCGGACATATAAGCAGATGCATGCCGAAGTCCTCTCGGGTAAGGCCGACAAGGAAGATAAGGTGCTCACGGGATTTACGGCGATTGAATTACTCGTTGAGAAGTACTTGAAGGCTGGATCACATATTGTTGATGTTGAGCTTGGTTATCATGGACAGACCTTTGATGCAGAGACTCGCGTATTAGCGCCATACTGGCGGATTGTGACAGAACAGGGAGATCGATTCTTCGTGCATGCGATTACGGGCGCAGTTGAGGAATAGAGAGATCGAATAGGATAATAGGAAAGAATGGTGTAGGGAATATGGGTTTACGATTCTGCGTATTAGCTAGTGGATCAACGGGAAATGCCTCCATCGTCGCGAATGATGAGGTTAGCTTGTTAATGGATGTTGGTCTAAGCACGAAGAAGCTGGAGCAGATGATGGAATCCAGGGAATGGCATCCGAAGAAGCTGGAAGCGATCTTAGTGACACATGAGCATTCGGACCATATCAAGGGACTTAGTGTGATGGCACGCAAATACAAGCTGCCGGTCTATGCCAATGAGAATACATGGAAGGCGATAGATCACCATATGGATGGAATTGCGGACGAACAGAGATGCATCATGGAGACGGGGAGCGTTGTGGCATTCGGCAGCTTGCGGGTCGAATCCTTCGCCATCTCACATGATGCAGCAGAGCCTGTTGGTTACTGCTTCAGTGATGGGTCGTTGAAGGTTAGCTTTGCTACCGATCTTGGTTACATGAGTGAGAGGGTGAGAGATAAGGTCATTGATTCTGATGTGCTGATCCTGGAGTCGAATCATGATGTAGATATGCTGCGAATTGGTCGATATCCATGGAATATCAAACGGCGGATACTGAGCGATATTGGGCATCTATCCAATGAGGCTGCAGGAGTTGCATTAAGTGATATGGTTGAAGCAGGTAAGCTGCGGCGGGTATATCTTGCGCATCTGAGTCGTGAGCATAATGTGATGGATTTAGCCAAGCTCACCGTGCATAGTGTATTAGAGGAGAAGGGATTCAGCCTGCAGGAACGCAAGCTAAGGCTGATGGAAACCTACTATGATAGACCTACGCTATGGGATGCGGTGGGGATGGATTGATGCAGGTGACTAATCTGATTGTAGGCGAATGCTTTGTCGTCTTATAGAGAATCATGTATTCTTAAATTAACGTTATTTGGAGAGGTTAATCACCCTGTTATTATCGGTTAGTATCTAATAACCACCTTTCGAGTGGCTAATAGGAGTAATTTAGCAAAAAAGTGATCCTAATGTTCGATTAACCACTCGAAAAGTGGCTATTGTGACTTCAAAGAACCGGATGAGTGGAATAACCTCTTCCAAAGCGGTTAATTCCATATATCCAACTGCGAAGTTAATCTGACACTCTCAAATTTACTGTAAACCTTGTCCGGATAGGGCATCTAAGCTATCGAGCAGCTCAAGTCGAGTAGCTCTTGCTTGTAGCTCGGCTGTCGTCAGTATTCCCTTCTCGATCAGAAGTTCGGTTAAGGCGCTGATCAAGAGTGAGTGCTTGTAATGCGCTTCCTTCAAGTCTGCTAGCTTGGCAATCATATGAACCTCATCCATAGGATTGATATGGGATCTTCTTCCATTCATGTTTATAGCTCCTTTTGAAAGTTTTTGATGAAGCGCGAGCGGCCGATAAAACTACTTCGTAAGCATATGCCTAGTAGAATAGTAATAGAGTTTGTTAAATTGTTAATCGTGTTACTACCATTGTAGGTTCGAATGTCGACAATTATTCCTTATGCTGATAAATTCATAACGATAGAGAGAAGTGACGGACATGAGTTTTTGGAGTAATGATGAATTTGAAGGGCTTAACGAGCCTGGCAAGCGACTGAGGAATTTGTACAATGGTGGGAAGTCCAATAAATCGAATAATTTTGCGATGAAGAAAATTGGTTTTCTCATACTAACTCCGTTGCTCTTATTAGCTGTAGGCTGGCTGTTCATTCTACCGTTCTTCCTCAATCATGTGAATTCCGGTGGAATTAGTATTATGACTGCGGGTGATGGCAAGGGCTCATCAAGCTTTAATGAGAATGTGATCTTAGCGGCTGATCGAGTGAAGCCTGCTATCGTTAGTGTAATCAATTTCTCTGGGCAGGGGGAAATTCAGGGAACTCAGGAGCAGGAGACGCAGGGGCAGGAAGAGCAAATGTTTGGGTTGGGGTCGGGGATTATTTTTAGAATAGAGGATAAGAAGGCATTCGTAGTAACGAATCAGCATGTGATAGAAGATGCGGGGACCCTTGAAGTCGTGCTCACGGATGGTGAGCGACGTAAAGCGAAGTTAATCGGTGCTGACCGCGTCACGGATTTGGCCGTGCTGCAAATTGATAGTAAGGATATTCTTACGGTCGCTAAATTCGGTGACTCCGATCGCCTGAAGGCAGGGGAATCTGCGATTGCGATAGGTAATCCGCTTGGACTTGGATACTCGCAGACGATTACCGCAGGGATCATCAGCGTGCCGTTGCGTACCGTACCTGTGTCACTCAATCGGGATGGACAGATGGACTGGGAGGTTGATCTGATCCAGACGGATGCCGCGATCAATAGGGGTAACAGTGGAGGGGCACTCGTCAATCTCGATGGTTCCGTCATCGGTATTAATAGCCTGAAGGTGACCGACTTGGGTGTGGAAGGCTTGGGTTTCGCCATTCCTAGTAATCAAGCGATACCGATCATTGATAGTTTGCTGGAATTCGGCAAGGTGAAGCGACCTTTTATCGGCGTGTCGACGACGGATCTGAGCTCATATATGGGCGGGACGGAATCCTTAAAGCTGC
The DNA here is from genome assembly GCA_040880185.1 of Paenibacillaceae bacterium. GTDB lineage: Bacteria > Bacillota > Bacilli > Paenibacillales > UBA4045 > UBA4045. Next base: position 3,575 of record JBBDIY010000022.1, on the reverse strand, counting down.
CAGACGATGTGAAGCAAGGTGTTATTGTTCTGGAAGCTACGGGGCCTGCTGGGGAAGCGGGTATGCTGACAGGTGATGTTATTGTCCAGCTAGATGATCGTGCAGTTGGTACGACGCTGGATTTGCGGAAATACCTGTACCTTGAGAAGAAGATTGGTGACCAAGTCGAGGTTGGTTTCTATCGTGAGAGTAGGCGCGGATCGGTGATATTGACGTTGGTAGAGCTGGAAGCTAAGGAATAACAATTTCATGGGCTAGAGATGATAGAAGTGACGGATAACATGATAATTGAAGGAACGGATAAACATGATTGTTGAAGGAGTAAAATGGATGCAACTAGTATGTGGGGACCATGTGGAATTAGCGTTAGATATTATCGTGGACGATTATGAGAAGGCGCCAGAACTGTTAACTTTGGAGCAGGCGGGGTTAGCTGATAAGCAATTACCACAGAAATGTGCGCATTGTGAAGCACCTGCTGCTTACGTGGTGAGCTAGCGTGAATATTCAGATCGTTGCCGTAGGGAAGCTGAAGGAGAAGTATTGGGTTCAAGGCATAGAGGAATACATAAAGCGATTAGGTCCTTATGCCAAGGTGCAGATGAGTGAAGTTGCTGATGAGAAGGCTCCTGATTCAATGAGTGCTGCTGAGGAGCGCCAAGTGAAGGTGAAAGAAGGTGAGCGCATTCTCGCGCAGTTGAACGCGGATGCGTATGTGATAGCTCTGTCATTGGATGGACAAGCGTGGTCCTCGGAGCAGCTAGCTGGACAGCTAGCGGAGCTAGGTACATATGGACGGAGTAAAGTATCATTCGTGATAGGCGGCTCCCTCGGATTATCCGACGGGGTTCTTCAGCGTTCGGATATGCGGCTGAGCTTTGGCAGGATGACTTATCCGCATCAGCTGATGCGGCTCATCTTGGTGGAGCAGGTTTATCGGGCTTTTAAGATTATGCGGGGGGAACCATACCATAAGTAACGGCGAAATTTGTTGAAGAATTAATAAGTGTTTGAAATGAACCAAGATGGATCGAGACAAAAAGGCTATTAGAGAAACCTCGTTTCGTTTAATCACCTATTCATCGTAAGTAAAACAATCGGACAAGCGGTTGGCAGTATCCGATTGTTTTTTGCTAGCCGTTTGTTTATAGAGGCTTTGCCCCACCGAAAATGAGGAAGTTTCTGTCATTTCCCCAGCATTGGACTAGATTATACTTAGCTTTAGTCTGGGGTGGGGAGTAGTTTGAGGGTCATTATTATCGATGACGAAAAGGCCATGCACTAAATTATGAAACGAATGCTCGCTAAGGTGAATGAGATCGGAATTGGCTTAACAATCAGACACCATATGTGCAATCTACCGACTGTTTCCGCCGACCTTCATAGCAGTTCCACATCTTCTCTTAATGGTTTCGTTTATTCTAGTCATTTTTTACAACAACCACATGACCGTAAATGGACTGGGCAGAACCTTAAAAGAAGACATGTATCAAAACCACACAGCATGTAAGTAGCAAAATTTTTATATATTCGATTGTGAAAACCCGGCTAACGAACATTCCGCCAAGCCGGGTTTCCAATTCGTAATCGATAAACCGCACGTACTGCAGGAACCGTTTCAGCATGACGGCTGCCTGCGCCCAAGAGGATATCGATGTGTGATCCGCGAACTTGGCTAGCAGTTGATCTGCTTGACCCGCAGGTTCCCCTTGTTGGACCGCCGAACCTGCTTGGTTTCCTGCGAGGGTTAACGCTCTGTCGATCATGACCGCCATCTGCTCGCGGGTAATCCGCTCATTCGGAGCAAAACGATCCGAAGCGATACCAATTACCAAGCGCGAACGAGCAGGGCGGCAAACTCAGCTCGAGTAACCCCTGTGTTAGGCGCGAAACTGCTGTCCGATACAGCTTGTACTATTAGCTTCGACGCTAGCAATTGTACGTCTCCCTTCGCTCAGTGCCCGCTCAGGTCGGTAAATGTTTTGCCTTGTACGTCAATGACGGTGTACATACTGTTGTGCGGCCCGTTCATGACGATTTCTCGTTTACCGTCCGCTCTTGATGCCAGAAGAGAGCGGACAAAAGAGACGGTTTTCGTCGCTGGATCATATAGAACGCCCTATCTCCTGACTTTTGCAGTGAATTCGATGAAAAACAGCCATAATCCCTTGCCAGAGTAAAGGGGTTGTGGCTGTCGTTTTTTTCAGGAAATCATAGCGAATTTTAAGTTTTTTTAGTAGCCGCTAAAATTTTTTTTATTTCGCCAAGAGAACGAACTCTTTTTGAGAAATCAATTTGAAAAGTGGAACCGATATCTTCAAGGACCTCATCAAAATAATCAAATAAGTAATAGTTTTGTTTCATATGTGTGCATGTTGATTCAGCCAGACTCTCCAGGATACGTCCAATACTGTACTTATGATCCAACTTGAGTTCAATAATCCTAGCCATGGTTAGGGCGATGAAACAAGTCAGAAAATGCGCTTGTATATGTTCTACTCTGGAAACATATACAGGACGTGCTTCAAGGTCGCTTTTGGTAACGCGAAAGGATTCTTCGATTCGCCATAATCCTCGATAAATGTCAATGATATGATCATCAGATTCCTTGTATTCACTTGTTATAATCGCATAGTAGCCATCAAGTGCTTCCTCCGCTTCTAACTTTTCCATATCGAGCTCCAGAAGCTTTTGTGGCAAAAGAATTTCACCCGTCTCTTTATCAAAAGTGATGTTTTTTATATAACCAGCAGCACCATAGGAAGTAGCTCGTGAATACTTGCCGGGACTGTTCATGATATCTATAGCCTTTGCAATGGTCTTTTCACGATCCGCTTTGGCTTTTTTGGCATACTTTTCACTATAGAAGATGACTTGTTTTTCATTGACCACTTTTTTTATTTTTTTGCCGTTCCTAGAAGTAACCAAGATGGTTCGGGGATAAAGACGTGACTTTCTTTTATACTCTTTTCCATGCCATTCATAGTCGTTTTCATCCATCACATACTTTTTGAAATTTTTATCGGAACCACGTACGGACATGCTGAAAACATAGCCGTTTTTTCCTGAAAGGGTGTAATAGATGTTGTCTCCAGTGGTCATGCCTTTATCCGCAACAACAATGATCTTGCCAAGATCATACTCCTTTTGAATGCGGGAAAGGCCCGGCCTGAACGTTAGGCAATCATTCGTATTGCCTGGGAACAATTCGAAGGTGATGGGAATACCCATGTTATCCATGAACAAGCCCATTTGAACAATGGGGTTTGGCCGATGTTCTTTCGATACTCCTTTTTTCCTTAAATCATCAACGGTATCTGTCTCGAAGTAATAATTCGTAACGTCATAATAGACAAGGTCGGTGCTACGCCCGTACAGATGCTTAATTCGATCGTTTAGCCATACCTGAAGTGATGAACTATGCTTATTAAAAAAAGACAGGCAGCGGTAAACATGATCCAGAGAATAATTGTTTTTTTCGAAGTAAAGGTTTCTGCCTTCAAAGGTTTTCTTTTTAGATGCTGGGTGCAATAGCCTAGAAAAGACAAGGAGTTTCATGATGTCATTACTGCTAA
>JBBDIY010000021.1:35735-43360 GCA_040880185.1 Paenibacillaceae bacterium | reverse complement strand
TAGAAATTAGCCTTGTTCTGCATGTCTTTTTTTATGGGGCTGTGAATAGTAACGACAAAAAAAGGCCCCATCCAAAATTTATTTCGGATGGGGCAAAAGGAGATATAAAAAGGTTAGAATTAATAAGGTTGGGTAGTTATATTTCTATTATATACTACAATTTAGCATTTGTCACCGCTTCGAAACATAAATCAACGGGAATTTGATACTTATTTTTGATTAGCTAATTCTACTAGCTCTGCTACAATGCTTCTGCTGATCATCTTACCCTTAAAGTAAATTAAGTCGTCAGCTTCGCCAGTGAATATACATGCCGGCTCATACTTCTTCAGCATGATGCGTTCGCCATCAACGTAGATTTCCAATGCATCCTTCTCAGCAATACCTAGCGTTCTGCGAAGCTCAATCGGAATAACAACACGACCTAATTCATCTACTTTACGAACGATACCTGTGGATTTCATTTTTTCTGTAAACCCCCTGTGTTATATTCGTCATAATTCGACATATTTTTCAATTCCTATCGTACCAACGATTACCATAATAGTCAATAAGGACAGGAGCAAAACTGGGTAGCGTGTAAATGTGTTGACAACCCCTATGAAATCTGGTAAATAAGATCGTTTTGGTATATTCTGAGGACAAGAAAAGCAGATATTACGCATGAAAAAGCAAAGTTATTATATAATATTACCATAGTTTCACTATATAGGAAAGGAATATATGGGAGAATGATACAGATTAAAATCGACAAAATAGTTGGAATAAAGTCGAATCCTGTCGAATTGAGGCGAATGAAGTGAATGAACAGTTGAGGGAAGAAAAGGTGTTTAAGGATCCAGTACATAATTATATCTATGTTGATTCTACGACCATTTGGAATCTGATCAATACGAAGGAATTTCAACGTTTACGGCGTATTCGACAGCTAGGCACTTCCTTCTACACCTTCCATGGTGCAGAGCACAGTCGATTCTCCCATTCTTTAGGCGTTTATGAAATTACGAGGAAGATCATTACACAATTCGAGCGGAACGGATTCGAGGATTGGCCGACAGAAGAACGGCTATTATGTTTGTGTGCAGCTTTACTTCATGATCTTGGTCACGGTCCTTTCTCTCATTCGGTTGAGAAGACATTCGGTGTGAATCATGAAGAATGGTCATGTCGGATGGTTCTAGAGGATACGGAAGTCAATCGTGTGCTATCCCAAGTCTCATTGGATTTCCCGCAGAAAGTCGCAGAGGTTATTGCCAAGACGTATCATAAGCCGATTGTCGTTAGTCTCATCTCCAGTCAGATGGACGCCGATCGGATGGACTATTTATTGCGAGATGCTTATTTCACTGGAGTAAATTACGGTGCATTCGATTTAGAGCGAATACTTAGAATGATGCGACCTTATAAAGGGAAAATTGTAGTGAAAGAAAGTGGCATGCACGCGGTTGAGCATTACTTAATGTCACGCTATCAGATGTATTGGCAGGTGTACTTTCATCCTGTAACGAGAAGCTCAGAAATTGTATTGAGGAAAATTTTCGAACGGGCCAAAGCGCTGTATGAAGATCAATACCCATTCCAATTTATGATCTCTCCACTACCGCAATTATTCGCAAGGAAACTTACGACGAATGATTACTTCATATTAGATGAATCCTTCATGCAGATGACGATTATGCAATGGACATTAGAGAAGGATCCGGTACTGGTCGACTTGTGCGAACGATTCCTCCACCGGCGCTTGTTCAAATATTTGCAGATTGAGGATTTGAATGATCAGAAGGTCGCCGAGCAGAGACAACAGCTCATTAATCAAGGTTATGATCCGCTTTATTATATGGATATCGATTCCCCGACAGATATGTTCTACGATGTATACAGACCAGGAGAAGCGAAAGAGAAGACACCGATTCTACTATTAACAGAGAAAGACGAGATTGTGGAAATTTCGCGTAAATCAGACATTGTTCGATCGATCAGTGGTCCACATGGTGGTTTATTCCACTTATATTACCCCGTACAATAATAACAAGCATATGCTTTCGAAGTAGTTTTATCGACTGCTTGCGCAGCCATCAAAAACTTTTAAGAGGAGACCTTTATGATGATTGATACTCATGCCCATTTGGATTCAGCCGTATTCGATGAAGATCGCGAGGAAGTCATAGAAAGGGCTATTCAAGCTGGAATTGGGAAGATCGTAAATATCGGCTTCAATCGGGAAACGATTCCTACAACGATCGCTTTAGCGGAAAAGCACGAGATGATTTATGCTGCAGTTGGTTGGCATCCACAAGATGCTGTCAACATGCAACCAGAAGACCTAGATTGGATTGAGGAGCTCTGTGGACATTCGAAGGTTGTCGCTATTGGAGAAATCGGATTGGACTATTACTGGGATACATCCCCTAAAGAGGTACAACAGCAAGTATTCCGTCAACAAATTCGTTTGGCTCGGAGGCTAAGCAAACCGATCATCATCCACAATCGGGATGCTCATCAAGATGTTGTTCGTATTCTGCGTGAAGAGAAAGCTTGTGATGTGGGTGGGATCATGCATTGCTATTCGGGGAGCTGGGAGATTGCTCGGGATTGCCTGGACATGAATTTCTACATCTCCTTCGGAGGCCCGATTACCTTCAAGAATGCGGTACAGCCTAAGGAAGTTCTGGCTAAAGTACCCTTAAATCGTCTGCTTATTGAGACGGATTCACCCTATCTTGCACCCCATCCATTCCGTGGCAAAAGGAATGAATCTGCCCATGTTAAGCTTGTTGCTGAGGCAGCAGCGCAAATTAAGCAGGTAAATGTTGATGAAATCATACAATTAACTACCTTCAATGCCATAAATTTACTTGGATTTTAGTGGCATCTTGCAGTACTAAGCGTTCTGGGTGAGGTAGGGGGCCAAATAGTTGGATTTGGTCAGTCAAATGCTCGATTCTTCCAAGATACGGAATAATTTTACTGAATTTCGGGGTTTTCATTCTCTTTACATCCGTTGTTCATGAACGTTAGACTTAGTCTTAGAACTTTATATTCAATCAATCAGTATCGCTGAGTTCCTTGAATAGGGGAACGGGGGAACCACCAGAGGATAACATGGACTTCGTGTTACGACCTGGAAATTAGGGGTGAATTTTGGTTGTATAACGCGATCTAGCTACCAGCGTTAAACAGCTAATAGGGCAAGCTCTTCAAGTCCGAATCCGTCAGCTAACCTCGTAAGCGTCTTGAGAGAACGACCTTCGTGCTTATTATTTTTACTCTACCCTTAGCCGCGGACTGTGTTGTTCCGTCGGCTTTTTATTATGTGCAGCACATGCTTTCGATGTCATTTAATCGATTGCACAACTTTAAGGAGGACCGATTAACATTGGGCAACATTGGAATTGAAAAGCCCCATGAAAGACGATCATCCAGTATGTCTTCTATAAGAATCTGGAAACATGAGAATATGCAATGGATTAGCGGGGTTGCATTATGCACCGTTGCAGTGACTTTTATATTCCTTCTCATGCTATATGGCACAACGTACAAACAAGTTACTCTCGTTGTTAACGGTGAGGAACAAACCGTGACGACTCGACAATGGAAGCTGGATAAATTGCTGGATGAGCAATCGATTGTGTTTGATGTCCACGACCGCATTTCTCTACCTACACATAGCAAGCTGAAGGATGGAGATACGATCCTGATTCAGCATACGCACCCATTAGCTATCGTTGCTGATGGTCAACAACTAGTTGTTCATACGATAGGGAATACGGTTTCCAATGCACTCAAGGACTTGAATATCCAGTTGGGTATGTTCGACAAAACCGTCCCAGTACTTGAAGCGCCTGTTAAAGCTGGAGATTCAGTGCGTATTATTCGGGTAGAGAAGGCCTACAAAGAAGTGGAGAAGGAACTCCCCTTTAAGATTGTGAAGACGAAGGATACGAAGCTAGCTAAGGGTAAAGAGTCGGTTGTGAATGAAGGTCAGCAAGGGGTATTGATCGAAACGGTAGAGTCCACGTACGAAGATGGCATCCTAACCTTCGAGCGAGTGATGGATACGACTCTTGCTGCGGTAAGTGTGGACAAGGTGGTAGCAGTTGGCACGAAGAATCCAGTTACCGTATTGTCTGCTACAAGCCCGGCTGTCCAGAAGATTACGAAAAAAGGTGTGACCTTCTCAGTCAAACAAATTTTGTCTAATGTCGTGCTGACTGCATACGATGCTGGCTTCCAATCAACAGGTAAGACAAAAGAGGACTCGCAATATGGCATTACATTCTCAGGTACTACAGTAACAGAAGGACGTACAATTGCCGTAGATCCTAAGGTCATTCCTATGGGCTGGTGGGTGTATATTGAGGGTTATGGTTTCCGCCGTGCTGAGGACAAGGGTAGTGGTGTTAATGGCAAGCATATCGATATATACTATGAAGACGGCGATTTTGCTAATAATTTTGGCAAGAAGCGCGGAGCAACGGTCTACGTAGTAGGTCCGAACAAACCACAAGCGAATTAAATGGCATGTACATGGCTACAATGAGAGGTATTCCATATGCAGAGAGGAGAGCCCAAAGGGTTCTTCTCTCTTTTCGCGAATAAGAAAGGGTACGGGTCACATCAGCATCATTACGGATTGGAAAGGAATAGCTATGATTAAAGAAGTTATCGTTGTTGAAGGGAAGGATGATACAGCATCGATTCGTCGAGCTGTTCATGCGGATACAATTGAAACAGGTGGTTCAGCGATAGATCGTGGCACCATTGAACGAATTCGACTTGCGCAACAACGCAGAGGAGTTATTATATTCACCGATCCCGATCATGCGGGTGAACGGATTCGTAAGATCATCTCGAACAAAGTACCTGGCTGTAAGCATGCCTTTATCACGGTCGAAGAAGCCACGCTCAGGGATGATATCGGTGTAGAGAATGCCAGTCCCACGATTATACAGAGAGCTTTGGAACGAGTGAGAACGGAATTCTCCGGGATGGAGACGGACATCGGATGGGAGCATCTGATCGAAGCGGGGCTTATTAGTCATCCTCGTGCGGCTGAGCGTAGATTACAAATAGGTAATATTCTTGGAATAGGTTATTGTAATGGCAAGCAATTTTTTAAGCGATGTACGATGTTCGCGATCACCCTGGAACAATTGAATGCTGCATTAGCAGAGATGGATGGAGATGGCTATGAATGATGAATAAAGTGTCCACACCGACAAAAACCAATGAATTATTAAAAAAATATGATATCAAGCTGAAGAAAAGCTTGGGACAGAATTTCTTAGTTGATCCTAATATTCTGCGTAATATCGTCGCTGCAGCTGATTTGGATGCAAGTAAAGGAGCATTAGAGATTGGACCCGGCATCGGTGCGCTTACGCAACACCTAGCTGAATCTGCAGGTCGTGTTATTGCCGTAGAAATTGATCAAAGGCTTTTCCCTGTGCTCGAAGAAACGTTGGCCGCTTATCCCAATGTCCAGCTGATCCACGGAGATATCCTGAAAATCGATTTGGAGCAGCTATTCCAGGCCAATTTTCAAGAAGTATCTCACGTAAGCGTTGTTGCAAATCTCCCTTACTATGTAACAACACCCATTGTCATGAAGCTTTTGGAGGCGAGGCTGCCGTTAGAGCATATTGTAGTCATGGTACAGAAGGAAGTAGCTGAACGAATGTGTGCTGCGCCGGGTACGAAGCAATATGGCAGCTTGAGTGTGGCTGTGCAATACTATTGTGATCCGAAGGTAGTAGCTATTGTACCAGGCAGTGTATTCATTCCAAGACCCGATGTTGATTCGGCTGTGATTCGGTTGACCGTTCGCTCCAAACCGCCTGTAGAAGTTAAGGACGAACTGTTCTTCTTTGAGGTCATGCAAGCTTGCTTCGTACAACGCCGCAAGACATTGTGGAATAACCTGCTCTCCAAATTTGGTAGAGACCATAAAGATCAGCTGGCACAAGTGTTAAGCCGATGTGGTATTGACCCAGTTCGTCGCGGAGAAACGCTATCCATTGCCGAGTTCGCCATGCTTGCAGAGATGATTCAAGAGGAGCTTGGAGAGCTTTCTTGACGAAGGATGCACCAAATTATAGCCCTGCCCATAGGATAACACGAGACCATGGTCTTATGGCAGGAGGGATGCTAGGATGTGGAGGCAAGGGGACCGTGTTTCCCGTAAGTCTTACGGTGATGACATCATCTTCAAGGTGATAAGCATTCAGCGTGAGGTAGCCATCTTAAGAGGAATTGAATTTCGGTTGTTAGCAGATGCCAAGCTGTCAGATCTAAGATTGGCAGAAGAGCATCCAGCGCACAGAGAGGCCATCATAGCGAATACCAGAGCGATAGACGCGAAGCGGCTCCAAGAATTTTATCAAGAGGTAAGGAGAGCGCAAGCTGATCAGGCTTCAGAGGATGGTCATCCGTTCTTTGAGCTGCCTGGTCGAATTCTTCATCTTGATGGGGACGCCACCTACCTTCGTAAAAGCATGGAGGTCTATGAACGGTTGAACATACCCGCAGAAGGTCACTTCGTGCAGGAGTCCATAATGCCTGATGCCGTTGAACAACTGTTGCCTGTTGTCAGACCGGATATATTGATTATTACGGGGCATGATGGCTTAATTAGACCGCGTGACAGCTATGATAAAAGCTATATTGGGAGCTATAAGAATTCAGCGAATTTTGTTAACGCTGTGAAGACTGCTCGGCACTATGAACGTAATCGGGATGCATTAACGATTATTGCGGGTGCATGTCAATCACATTTTGAGGCTTTACTACAGGCAGGAGCGAACTTTGCCAGCTCACCTGCTCGAATACTTATACATGCACTAGATCCTGTATATATCGCTGCAACCATGGCTTATACTTCGATTAGAGGGACCGTTAACATCTACGAGGTTATCCGACATACCGTGAGCGGGATCGATGGTATAGGTGGCATTGAGACCCGAGGGAGCTATCGAATAGGTCTGCCTAAGTTCAATTATGTGAACAAACTGTGAATGTTTATGATTTCTATGGAGAAAGAGATCGGCAAATGGGCTATTTACCCCGTTGACAACGGCTTTATAACTCTTTATAATATTGCTCCTGATTTGACATATCACCTCATCCGAAGTATAATTAACGAGGAAAGAGGTGGTAGCTGACAATGACCAGGAATGCTCTAACGGAAATCAAGCGTAGCTTGGAAGTCCATGTAGGACGTAAGATCATGTTGAAAGCTAACGGCGGGCGTCGCAAGACAATTGAGCGTACCGGCGTTTTAGAAGAAACCTACCCTTCTGTATTCATCGTTAAGCTGGACCAGGAGCAACACGCTTTCAAGCGCGTATCCTACAGCTATGCGGACATATTGACAGAATCGGTCGAAGTAACCGTATGTAATGATGACGGACAAGTTCGAATTATGTATGCACAAGTTCAATAATGTACACCAAGCACGGCATCGGAAACTCCGGTGCTGTTTTTTTTGCTACACACCAGCAACCGAAATAACCACTCCGAAAAATACACTTTAAGGCGGTCTGGACGCTCTACTGCAAGTTTTCTGCTCCGAAGTTACTCGATAAGGCGGTTTGGACGCTCTACTGCAAGTTTTCTGCTCCGAAGTT
>JBBDIY010000021.1:35001-35635 GCA_040880185.1 Paenibacillaceae bacterium | reverse complement strand
CTCCGAAGTTACTCGATAAGGCGGTTTGGACGCTCTACTGCAAGTTTTCTGCTCCCGAGTTACTCGATAAGGCGGTTTGGACGCTCTACTGCAAGTTTTCTGCTCCGAAGTTACTCGATAAGGCGGTTTGGACGCTCTACTGCGGCTATACTGCTCCAAAATACTTTATATGACTGATTCTACTTTGCAGTGAGCGTTCAATTGGCTCCGCGGGTTAGCAACAAGCAAATTTTACTTATCATGATTGATATCCGCGGGAATATCGAATACTACATAATGTCCCTGACAACCCACCTAGACATTAGCCTAACACGTAGGAGGCGATGAAGTATGAGCCGAAGAAACCGAGGCGTCATGTCCGAGCAATTCAAGACGGAGCTAGCTAAGGATTTAGGATTCTATGATACCGTACAGAAGGATGGTTGGGGATCCATAACTACCAAGGATGCGGGCAACATGGTGAAGCGTGCAATTCAGATGGCTGAACAGTCAATGAAGCGATCGTAGAGAATTGGGCAGGGACAAGGCTAGAGCGATCATTCGCTTTAGCCTTTTTGAAATATTAGAATTTATAAGTTTCCGAGGTGGACCGAGAGTAATGTGGAGCAGTGGCAGGTGGGTAGCGGAAGAAATT
>JBBDIY010000021.1:13137-34901 GCA_040880185.1 Paenibacillaceae bacterium | reverse complement strand
TCCGCTACCGGATGAAAATTAGGTTACTTATGAGGAGCAGCGGAAAATTCTTCCGATAGAATGGGAGTTTGAGAGTAATGTGGAGCAGTGGCAGGTGGGTAGCGGAAGAAATTTCCGCTACCGGATGAAAATTAGGTTACTTATGAGGAGCAGCGGAAAATTCTTCCGTTAGAATGGGAGTTTGAGTAGTAATGAGGTGCAGTGGCAAGTGGTCAACTGGAGAAACTTCCTCAACTGGATATGTGGCAAATCGGAATTCCCGCTCTACAGCGAGCAATCTCACCCAAGCTTCTACACTGGGGGGCGGTTCGCTTTTCCTCTGATGGTTTTCATGCTGAGCGAAGGGGATTTAATTCTGAAAGATGTAACCACTTACAGTACCATCCAAGATTATGCTAATATAAGATAATTACCGAGAGAGATGATGGAGAAGGTGCTTATGAGAATATTCGAGAAAGCTCCGGCAAAGATAAATTTGTCATTAGATGTCTTACATAAACGAGAAGATGGCTATCATGAAGTAGAGATGATCATGACGATGGTCGATTTAGCTGATCGATTGGAGTTCACGCCGTTACCTAGAGATTCTATTATCATAACGAGTCAGGTAGGCTTCATTCCATTAGATGATAAGAATTTGGCAGTTCAAGCAGCGAGAATTATCAAGGAACGTTTCGGCATCAGAAGTGGTGTGCATATCCATTTAGATAAGCATATACCTGTGGCAGCTGGATTAGCCGGAGGCAGCTCTGATGCAGCAGCTACATTCCGTGGATTAAACCGGCTATGGGATTTGCGTTTATCTATAGCAGATATGCAGAAACTTGGTGAAGAGATTGGCTCAGATGTCCCGTTCTGTGTAGCTGGAGGGACAGCCATTGCTAGGGGGAGAGGCGAGAAGCTTCAGCCAATAGCATCTCCACCGCAATGCTGGGTTATTCTTGCTAAGCCCCCCCTTCATGTATCCACATCCGATGTGTATGGAGAAGTTAGAATATCAGCCATTAAGAACCACCCTAATACTGAGGGATTACTTACAGCTATTAGGAATCAGGATTTCCATAGGATGTGTGGCTCGATCGGCAATGTGTTAGAGGAAGTTACTTTAGAGCTGTATCCGGAAGTAAGAAGGATCAAAGAGTCCATGATTAAATTAGGTGCGGATGGCGTTCTTATGTCGGGTAGCGGACCAACGGTGTTCGGGCTAGTGAGCAAGCAATCCAAGGTTCATCGGATATATAATGGCTTGCGCGGATTTTGCAAAGAGGTATATGTTGTTCGTTCATTGCGAAATCACGTATAAAAATGGTATATTTACATAATAATATTCGGGTTTCTGCATATAAGGGGGCAAATTCTTGAAAAAACTTCGGAGAAGTGCACGATTAGTTGAAATGACGCAGTATTTATTATTTCGCCCACACACACTCATCCCACTAACTACATTCGCAGACCGTTATAGCTCTGCCAAATCATCCATCAGTGAAGACCTTGCGATTATTAAGGAGGTTTTCGAGAGCGAAGGGCTTGGTGAGTTAATGACCATGGCCGGTGCAGCAGGTGGCGTTAAATACATTCCAAAGATATCAAAGGCTTACGCCTTGCAGGCTATTCAGAAAATTTGTCTTCAATTAGACCAACCGGAACGGATTCTCCCGGGTGGTTACCTCTATATGTCTGATATTCTAGGATTGCCCGTTGTTGTGAATGAGATTGGCAAGATGTTCGCAGCAGCTTTCTCCGCTCGAGATTTAGATGTAGTTATGACGGTAGAGACCAAGGGGATCCCACTTGCATATGCGACTGCGCAATACCTGAACTTGCCTGTTGTTATTGTTCGCCGAGATAACCGAGTGACAGAAGGCTCTGCGGTAAGCATTAACTATGTGTCAGGGTCAACAAAGCGAATCCAGACGATGTCTCTAGCGCGTAGAGCATTGAAAGAACAATCACGTGTGCTCATCATTGATGACTTCATGCGAGCTGGAGGTACGATTAAGGGTATGATGGACCTGCTCCAAGAGTTTCGGGCCACAGTTAAAGGTGTTGGCGTATTCGTTGAATCGGGAGAAATTGATAACGAGGAGCACTTAGTGGAGGATTATATCTCCCTAGCTAAGCTAACAGACATGGATGCCAAGACCCGGAAAATTGCAGTTCAACCAGGCAACTATTTCATATAAGGGAGTAATGAGAAGATGAAACTAACAACCCTATCCACAGAGGCTGCACCCAAAGCAATTGGACCGTATTCCCAGGCGGTGCGTGTGGGCGATCTATTATTCACTTCAGGACAAATTCCGTTGGATTTAACTGGACAAGTGGTATCAAGTGGCATTCAGGAACAGACCCATCAAGTGTTCCGCAACCTACAAGCGGTACTAGCCGCAGCTGGAATTGGATTCGAACAAGTGGTAAAAGCAACGGTATTCATCAAGGATATGAACCAATTTGCCGAGATTAATGAAATCTATGCAAGCTATATGGGGGACCATAAACCCGCTCGATCAACGGTAGAAGTTTCGAGACTTCCGAAGGATGTTGGCATTGAAATTGAATTGATCGCGGATTTGCGAAAGTAAGCAAAAAATTTACATTTTAAAGAAGGATTTGTGATGCAAATGTGGAATATATAGCCAAGTCGTTTTTTTTCCATAAGTAAAGGTGGTGACATAAAGTGCAAATTACTGACGTAAGACTTCGCCGAGTTAACTCGGAGGGGAGGATGAAAGCGATAGCTTCCATTACCATCGATAATGAGTTTGTCGTACATGATATTCGTGTCATAGACGGCAATAATGGAATGTTTGTAGCCATGCCGAGTAAACGAACTCCAGATGGTGAGTTTCGGGATATCGCTCATCCAATATCTTCAGCAACAAGGGAAAAGATTCAATCAGCAGTACTAGCAGAGTATGATCGTGCACTTACGGATGACTCCGATACGGTTATCGAAGAAGTCTCTTGATTTTAACTAACAACTTGAAAGGGAGCCATTCGGCTCCCTTTTCTTTTGTTGTAAAGTAAGATATGATTTAAATGAACGATTGGGTTAAGGAGGTGGCGCTGTTGCATATTCATGCAATCGTGCTAGCGGCAGGACAAGGTACGAGAATGAAGTCCAAGTTACATAAGGTACTTCATAAGGTTTGTGGCAAGCCCATGGTGAAACATATCGTAGATATGCTACACAAGGTACAAGTCAATCGAATGGTTGTCGTTGTCGGTCATGAGGCAAGTATGTTAAGGAATGCCCTGGCAGATCAGGTTGAATATGTGATACAGGAGCAGCAGCTCGGTACAGGTCATGCTGCTCTTCAAACTGCACCCATATTAGAAAACTTAGAAGGAGTTACTCTGATCCTCTACGGGGATACCCCCTTACTTACAGAAGAGACGATTCATAATCTCATTCAAATTCATACCGAGCGACAAGCAGCAGGTACTCTACTGACCGCACAGATGGAGCATCCAGCTGGGTACGGCCGTATTGTTCGTGATGAACAAGGTGCAGTTTCACGTATTGTCGAAGAGAAGGATTGTACGGAAGAAGAGCGTATGATTACAGAAGTTAATACAGGGACGTATTGCTTTAATAATCGTCAGCTGTTCGAAGCTCTTCACCAAGTAACGAATAATAATGCTCAAGGTGAATATTATGTGACGGATGTCATTGATATTCTACATCGAGCAAGTCAGCATATTGAAGGCTATTGTATGAGTGACCCTGCAGAAGCTACGGGTGTGAATGACCGTGTTGCGCTTGCCGAGGTAGAAGCCATTCTTCGTAAACGAATTAACAAGCAACACATGCTTAATGGCGTATCATTCATTCATCCTGACGCCGTATATATTGATGCTGATGTCATCATTGGCGCTGACACGATCATATATCCAGATTGTTATTTGCGTGGATCTACCGCGATCGGATCGGATTGTGTCATTGGCCCTCAAACCGAAATTAACGATAGTATTCTTCATGATGGTGTTCAGGTTAAGCAGTCTGTGCTTGACCATGCGGAAGTTGGGATGGGCTCGAGTATTGGTCCATTCGCCTATTTGCGTCCTGGTGCTAAATTAGCGGCGAATGTCAAGATTGGTGATTTTGTCGAGGTTAAGAATTCGACGATTGGTGAAGGGAGTAAAATCCCGCATTTAAGCTATGTTGGTGATGCTCATATTGGGAAGAATGTGAACATGGGCTGTGGTTCAATAACGGCGAATTACGACGGTGCACAGAAGCATCTTACGCAGATCGATGACAATGCTTTTATTGGTAGCAATAGTAATCTGATTGCACCTATTCATATTGGTAAAGGTGCCTACGTTGTAGCCGGCTCTACGATTACTCAGAATGTCGCTGATGATGAATTAGCCATTGGTCGTGCGAGACAGATGAATAAGCCAGGATATGCTGCCAGATTAAAAGCGCGAATACAGGAAAAATAATTCATAACAGTAATGGAGCGATCATTGAGATGAAGATTTATGGGGATAACAAGCTGAAATTGATCACATGTAATTCCAATCCACAACTGGCGGCTGAAATCGCCGAATGGATTGGTTTACCATTATGCCGTTCTGAAGTGGTACGGTTTAGTGATGGTGAGATACAGATCCAATTAGATGAAAGCGTTCGTGGCTGTGATGTATACGTCATTCAATCCACCTGCGCCCCGGTCAATGATCATTTGATGGAGTTACTCATCATGGTAGATGCATTAAAGCGTGCTTCTGCCAAAACCATTAATGTGGTTGTCCCTTACTATGGATATGCTCGCCAAGACCGTAAATCTCGCCCGCGTGATCCTATTACAGCGAAGCTCGTAGCCAACCTCATAGAGAAGGCTGGCGCTGATCGTCTAATCTCATTAGATTTACATGCGATGCAAATTCAAGGGTTCTTCGATATTCCGGTGGATCATCTGGTTGGAGTTCCAATTCTAGCACAATATTTTCTGAGTAAGCAGTTAGAGGATATTGTTGTGGTATCACCAGATCACGGGGGTGTGGTTAGAGCTCGTAGACTAGCAGATGACTTATCAGCACCGCTAGCGATCATCGATAAACGACGACCTGCACCGAACATTAGTGAAGTGATGAATATTATCGGGGAGATAGAAGGCAAGACATGTATCCTGATCGATGATATTATCGACACAGCAGGAACAATTGTACTTGCAGCGAATGCATTAATGGAGGGAGGGGCAAAGAGGATTTATGCGTGCTGCACCCATCCTGTACTGTCTGGACCAGCTATGGAGAGACTAGACAAGGCGCCGATTCACGAGGTAATCGTGATGAATACGATTCCGATTACCCATCCAAATCCAACATCTAAGATTAAGATATTGTCCGTAGCGCCTTTAGTGGGTGAAGCTATTATTCTTGTACATGAAGAATTGTCCGTAAGTAAGTTATTCGAGGGACCGAAGAAGGCACAACGGCCTGCTGCTAGTACCCTGGTCTAGATATGAAGCGGAATTGATCACGTCGATAGAACGTATCATTAATCTTCACATACAACGTAGTAATTTCTTGGACAAAACCGATGTCATTATGCAGGTTATTACGATAAATTTGAATAGGTACATCTCTGTCAATATGATCACAGAAATGCGTGTCATCTGTTAATAATTGTCCGTTCTCATACATGTATGTTCACCTCAACATTAAAGACAACACATCATGAGCAATCGTTGCATCATGTTACATATTCTTTTTAAGGAGCCGCTGGCATGAGATGGATTGTTGGTCTGGGTAATCCAGGCAAGAACTATCAGAACAATCGACACAATGTTGGTTTTATGTGTATTGACCGCTTGGCCGATAAGCATCACATTGCGGTTACCCAGAACAAATTTAAAGCGATCATTGGGGAAGGTATAATTGGTAAGGAGAAGGTTGTTCTAATCAAGCCCCAAACGTATATGAATCTTTCGGGTGAATCACTTAGAGCCTTTCTGGATTATACCAAATCAACGATCGATGAAGGAATTATCATTTATGATGATTTGGACACGGAATTTGGACAGGTTCGATTGCGATATCAAGGGAGTCCGGGCGGGCACAATGGCATTAAGTCGATTGTGCAGCATCTGGGTACACAAATTTTCAATCGTGTTCGAATTGGTATTTCACGTCCGGCTCCGGGTTATGATATAGCAGACTATGTGTTAGCTAATTTCATCAAAACCGAATCTGAGCATTTATTACCAGTATTAGATCGAACCATAGAAGCTATAGAATTCGCTTTAGAGCATCCTTTCGACAAAGCGATGGCCAAATTCAACGACAAGAAAGGTTAAGTTTTCGCTTCACCTTCCTTAGCGAATAAGAAAGTCGGCGAAGTCGTTTATCCTTGGCTAGATTGTACAGTGATGGGTCATACTAGGAGAGTACGCATAGGTTAACTCCGGGAGGCATACACATGACTGTACAATACATTTGTCGTCACTGTCATACGATGGTGGGTGAGATTAAAGACGACACAATCAACGAATTTCAGCTAGGCTTTCATTTCTTGACCCCTGATGAGCGCAGAGATATAATAGCGTATAATCCGAATGGGGAAGTGACAGTGAAGGTCGTTTGTGATTATTGTTCACAGACACTCGAGAGCTATCCCGAGCTGTCTTTACAAGTAAATCCATTGCAATAAAAATCATACTGGCTTATGAAATTGATCTAAAGACCGTTTTCACAGACTTGCTATCGCATGATCTGATGGCGAGAGGAGATTAACAAATTACATGAATTCGTTACTTCGACTTTTCTCGGAGGATGAAGATTTCACCTCTATTCTATCTGGTATACGCCAGGGTATGAAAGAACAACTCGTATCTGGGTTAGCGGGTTCATCCAAGCAAATATTAATGGCGGCACTCCATACCGAATTACAACGACCGATGATGATTGTTACCCATAACATGTTTGCGGCACAGCGTATTGTAGAGGATCTCAATGAGTGTTTGCCAGTTGGAGAGAAGGCACTGTTATACCCGGCTAATGAGCTAATGGTGACGGAATCCGCCTTCTCAAGCCCCGATATTCTAGCTCAGCGTATTGAAGTGCTCACCCGACTAGCCGAAGGTTATCGAGGGATTGTTGTTGCGCCATACGCAGGTATTCGCAAACTCGTACCGCCGAAGCAGATTTTTGCTTCAGGGCGTCTTTTTCTGCGTGCGGGCGATACGATCCCGATGGAGAGTGTGATGCTCCGCCTATCGGAATTAGGCTACGAGCGGGTTGAACGTGTTGAGCGCAAAGGTGAGATGAGCGTTCGAGGTGGCATCGTGGATGTATATCCACTCACGTCAGATTATGCTTATCGATTGGAGTGGTTTGACGATGAGGTTGATTCCATCCGATCATTCTCCGTGGAGGATCAACGATCCATAGATAAGCTTGTTGAGGTGAATTTGCCTCCTTGCCGTGAGATTATCGCGGATAAGCAGCGTTTCACGAATGCAACACAGCATATATCAGAGCGACTTGCGGAGCAGTTGTCACGAATGACCGATCGGCAAGCCAAGCTCCGATTACAGGAAACGGTAGGGCAGGAAGTAGAGCAATTAAGAGAGCAGCAATATTTTCAGGATATATTCAAGTATATTTCTTTCTTATACCCAGAGAGACAAACGCTCTTTGATTTCATGCCTCCAGACTCCTTATTATTCGTAGACGAGCCTCTTCGTTTGATAGAAACATCGAAGCAGCTCGAGCGCGATGAAGCGGAGATGGTTACGGATCTACTCCAAGCAGGGCGAATATTGCCTTCGTGTGTAATATCCAAAAGTTATGATTCATTATTCCACACCAAACCATTTCAAACGGTATTCCTGTCCTTATTCCTCAGGCAAATTCCGCAAACCCAGCCTCAGAACATATTGAATATGGTTTGTCGTACTATGCAGAATTTTCATGGGCAGATGAATGTATTAAAGGCGGAGATGGAACGTTGGGAGAAAACGGGCTCGCAGGTATTGCTGTTAGCTAGTGGTAAGGACCGTATGGAGCATATTAAACGTGTGTTATTAGATTATGGAATTCCATTACCGGAAATTGTGGACGGCAATCTACAAGCAGGCTTTGAGTTGCCTTCTGTACATCTAGTTGTGATCACCGAAGGTGAGATATTCACCCAGAAGCAACGAAAGGTAAGACGTGTAGATAAGAAAATCGAGAATGCGGAGCGGCTGAAAAGCTATACCGAGCTCAAGCCAGGTGACTACGTCGTTCATGTTAATCACGGTATTGGCAAATATACTGGCATTGGCACCCTCGTCGTAGGGGGGATTCACAAGGATTATATTCATATTCAATATGCGAGTGGGGATCGACTTTCCGTACCGATCGATCAGATTGAGATGGTGCAGAAGTACGTCGGTTCCGAGGATCGCGATCCCAAGGTCAATAAGCTTGGTGGCGCTGATTGGCAGCGTGCCAAGTCTAAAGCGCATAGCTCGGTCAAGGATATTGCGGATGAGCTAATCAAGCTTTATGCCGATCGCCAAGAGGCTCCGGGGTATGCATTCTCCCACGATTCCCCTTATCAATCTGATTTTGAAGCGATGTTCCCTTACGAGGAGACACCGGATCAGTTAAGAGCGATAGCTGAGATTAAGACCAATATGGAGAAAAAACAACCGATGGACCGCCTTCTCTGTGGAGATGTCGGATATGGTAAAACCGAGGTGGCGATTCGGGCAGCCTTCAAGGCGGCGATCGAAGGCAAGCAAGTCGCCATTCTAGTGCCGACCACGATTCTCGCTCAGCAGCATTATGAGACATTCAGAGAGCGATTCTCCGGTTTTCCGATGACACTCCAAGTGCTTAGCCGGTTTCGTTCGAAGAAGGAACAGACGGATACGATTAAGGGCTTAAAGAGTGGAACCGTAGACATTGTCATCGGGACCCACCGACTTCTATCGAGTGATATTAAGTTCAAAGATTTGGGCCTGCTTATCGTCGACGAGGAGCAACGCTTTGGTGTATCGCACAAGGAAAAGCTGAAGCGGCTTAAAGCGAATGTAGATGTGCTCACTCTTACAGCAACACCAATTCCACGGACATTACACATGTCGTTGCTTGGAGTCCGAGATTTATCTGTCATTGAGACACCACCAGAAAATCGTTTCCCGGTTCAAACCTATGTTGTGGAATATGGGGGGTCACTTGTCCGCGAAGCGATTGAACGAGAACTGGCACGTAATGGCCAAGTATATTTTCTGTTTAATCGAGTGATGGGTATTCATCAGATGGCCGAGCAAATATCCGCTCTAGTGCCGGAAGCCCGTGTTGCTGTTGCACATGGACAGATGAGTGAGGCGGAGTTAGAGAAGACGATACTTGATTTCCTCGATGGTGAATTCGATGTGTTAGTAAGCACGACGATCATTGAGACTGGGGTAGATATACCGAATGTGAACACCTTGATTGTGTATGACTCTGATAAGATGGGGCTCTCACAACTCTACCAACTTCGAGGTCGGGTTGGTCGTTCTAATAGAATCGCCTATGCGTACTTGACCTATCAGAAAGATAAAGTGCTTTCTGAGGTGTCCGAGAAACGACTTCAGGCTATTAAGGAATTTACTGAACTAGGTAGTGGTTTTAAGATCGCAATGCGCGATCTAGCCATTCGTGGAGCGGGCAATCTACTCGGTGCTGAGCAGCACGGGTTCATTGCTTCAGTAGGTTTCGATCTCTATTCTCAGATGCTCGCAGAGGAGATTCGCCTCCGCAAAGCCGCCATGGACAACGAAGATATACCTGTAACTACGGATTGGAATGTGCAGATCGGTATCCATATCGATGCCTATTTACCTTCTGCCTATATTTATGATAGTATGCAGAAGATTGAAGTGTATAAGAAAGCAGCAGCGATCTCGTCGTTACAGGAAGCGGCAGATTTATACGAGGAGCTTGAGGATCGCTTTGGAGATCCACCTGCAGAAGTAACGCGTTTGTTACTGGTTGCCAAGCTGAAGGTTTATGGAATAGCGTATGGAATCGAGTCGATTCAGCAGCAGGGTGAAGATATTATTATCAAAATTGCCGATAGCCGATTAAGTACAATCCATGGACAGAATCTAATGGCACTTGGCTCCAGATTGGGAGGCCGGATCAAACTGGCTGACGGACCACGTATCCATATTACACTTAAAGGAAAAGGAATGTCCTCGGATCAACAGCTCGAGCTACTAGAGAAATTCATGATTGATTTTGAAGAGGTCATTAAACCGAAGGGAGAACTACACAATGTTGCCAAATAACAAACGATTTTCATACAAACTATTAATGCTTGGACTTGCTATCCTGCTTATCATGGTATTATCCGCTTGCGGAGGTAAGAATGATGCTGAGAATGCTGGTAAGGATGCTGGTAAGGATTCGGGGAAGATCATTGCCACATATGAAGGTGGAACAGTTACAGTAAGTGATTTTAACAAATATATCGGTGCAAGGAAGCTGTTAGATCAGAATTATGCGTATTTGGAAATGATGCCAGATTTTCAAACCATGGTATTGAACCAATATATTGCTGAAAGTGTCCTATCTAAGGATGTATCTGAAGAAGTTGAGAAACAGTCCAAGGAACAAGCCAAAGCTGCTTCCGATAATATGAAGACCAGCTTAGAGGCGAATGCAGAACAGAAGACGCAGATCGATACGTTCATGAAAGACAATGGGATTGACTTTGATGATCTAGAAAATTATGTATACAAGCAGTACAAGCTGCAATCCGTCCTAGGTGCTAAATACTCGGATGCAGAAATCAAACAGAAGTATGATGATAATATAAAAGCAGACAAGAATGCATATATGAAAGCAACTGTTCGTCATGTGCTTGTAGCTCTCAAGGATCAAGAAGGTAAAGATATTCGTACCAAGGAAGAAGCACTTGCACGGGCTAATGAAGCATATGAGAAGCTGAAGAGCACGGGTGATTGGGACAAGCTTGCTCTTGAGTATTCCGATGATAGGAATAAAGATACAGGTGGTATTTACAAGGATGCTGATGTATCGCAATGGGTGGAGAATTTTAAGAATGCTGCGTTGAATCAACCACTTAATGAGATTGGCAAGCCAATCGAAACGGAATACGGCTACCACGTTGTGGTTGTGGAAGCTCGTACTAATGAGTATGAGGTAGTCAAGAATACTGTGAAATCCGAAATGATCAATGAATATTTCTTGAATTACATCGAGAAAGAAGTACCAAAGCTAATTATCGGTGAGGTAAATCTTCCTAAGGCAGACACACCTGTGACACCTGAGGTACCATCGGGTACATTAGACGGAGCAGACACGAAGACCGAGAAGGCTAAGTAACCCAAGTAGGCTGTCCCAGAAGGTTAAAAACCTGAGGGATGGCCTTTCTTATTTTCGACATACCCCCCCAAGTTTTGGCTTGCCCACGAATTGTATGTGTTAGAGTGATGTTTCACTTTAACTGTGATTGGTTATTGCATAAGTATATGGGAACGGATGAATACTATGGACGTAGACCTGAACACAATCCATTCCAACCGCTCAAGTACAATATTAAAAAAGGGAAGTGAGGCACCATGAGTATGAAAGCAACCGGAATTGTTCGTCGTATCGATGATTTAGGCAGAGTCGTTATTCCAAAAGAAATCCGCCGTACACTGAGAATTCGTGAAGGTGATCCTTTAGAGATATTCGTAGACCGTGATGGAGAAGTCATCTTGAAGAAATACTCACCTATCGGTGAATTAGGCGATTTCGCCAAAGAATATGCGGAGTCATTATTCGAGAGCACCAATCATATTACAATGATTACTGACCGAGACAATATGATTGCTCTTGCCGGAGGTTCGAAGAAAGAATATTTGGACAAGCAAGTCGGGATAATCGTGGAGAATTGTATGGAGAATCGTAAAACAGTTCTAGAAACATCGCCAACGGAAGTGGAAATCTGTAAGGATATGAAAGAAAAGTATCATTCATACGTCATCGCCCCGATTATTACCGGGGGAGACCCAATTGGCTCAGTTATTCTGTTGACCAAAGATGAATCCGTGAAGATGGGCCAGATGGAAGTGAAGATGGCTGAAACCGCTGCAGGGTTCTTAGGTAAGCAGATGGAGCAGTAGCTGAAGATGCTTACGTTGAATTTTTCTACAAACAGGCTTCCCCCATGACTAGTTTTTAGACTAGCTGTGTAAGGGTGGCTTTTTTTCTTTGGCCTGTCTGGTATATAATGGCTTCAGATTAGTCGCGGTTTACGTGCCGCATGGATTGGCGAGATGAGGTGAATCGTGGATCAGCAGCGAGGGAATACGAATATAGCAGGAGCATTATGGGTGAAGGGTGCGGCATTGCTCGGTGCGGCAGCAGTCATATCTAAGCTTTTAGGCACTCTTCAGAAGATACCACTTCAGAATATAGCTGGGGATGAAGCTTATGGCATTTATACAGCGGTTTATCCGTTTTATATATTGATTCTATTCTTGGCAACTGCAGGTTTTCCGATTGCAGTGTCGACCTTTGTAGCAGAAAGTCTGGTTAAAGGGAACATCGTTGCGGCAAGGCAAGTACTCAGGGTAGCGATTATCTTACTGACAATAAGCGGAGTAATTGGCTTTGCCCTTTTATTCTTCGGGGCGAGTATCATTGCTGGTTGGATTGGGAATGAAGAGACTGTGCCTGCCTTACAGAGTGTATCCTTCGCCCTCTTGTTTGTGCCGATTATGGCGGCGCTCCGCGGCTACTTTCAAGGAAGCCGAGATATGGTCCCGACAGCTGTTTCGCAGGTCGTGGAGCAATTTATCCGTGTCGGAACGATGATCACGGTCTTGATCTTACTCACATCCTGGACGATATCGGCGAGCTGGATAGCGGCAGGAGCAACGTTCGGGGCCGTAACTGGAGCAGTAGCTGGCCTACTCGTTATGCTCATGTATTGGCGTAGACACGAGCGGTTACAGGTGCTCAGTTGGCGGTCTGTGCAAGCATCAAGCGTTCTCGAAGTGAAAGAACGGTTCAGCACATTAACGCGAAAATTGCTACTGTTCGCCATCCCCGTATGCTTGGGTACGTTAGCAGTCCCGCTCATGAGCATTGTCGACACATTCACATTACCCCGACTGTTACATCAGCCAGGCATGAGTGATCTAGATGTGATGACAGAGTTTGGCATCTATGCACGAGGTTTGCCGTTGGTTCAGATGGTGGCGATGCTAGTCAGTTCGATTTCCGTTGCACTTGTACCGGCAATTGCTGAAGCTAGATCATCGAACGACTGGCGTTCCGTACGACATCGGGCGGAGCTATCCATTCGCCTCACTTGGCTTGTAGGTGCAGCTGCATCGGTCGGGCTGGCGATTACTGCATTACCCGTGAACATTATGCTCTATGAGAATACACAGGGAACGATGGCTATTGCTATTGTAGCCTTTACAGCGATGTTCAGTACCGTCAATATTACGACGACCAGCGTGCTGCAGGGTATAGGTGCCGTGACGATTCCTGCCATCCATTTACTCATTGCGGCAGTGGTCAAGGTGCTGTTAAATTTCCTGCTCGTTCCCATGTGGGGTATTGATGGCGCAGCCTTGGCGGCCGTTATCGCCTTTGCTGTTGCAACAGTCTTGAATGTGATCGTTATCCGAAGAGCGGTAGGTGTAACCTTCCATCTAGGTATCTATGTGGTGAGAACGGGTATAGCACTCGCATTCATGTCCGTCCTCTTACTCATTGTCGTGGTTGGAGCACCTGCTCTTGTGACTACGATTAGCGTTGCCTCTACCTCGGGAAGAATATTCAATACATGCATTAGTGGATTGGCGATTATTCTGGGAATGGCCGTGTACATGGCCGTTCTGATCCGCTTGGGCGTGCTCACACCCCAAGAATTCGCACATGTGCCGGGAGCAGAGAGAAGGCTGCTCCCGTTGCTTAGAAAACTTCGATTAATCGCTCGTGACTCATAAAGTCACTACTTGATGGTGGTTGGACTGCGTTCTGCTCGCGCCTGTTACCATTGCAACCTTGCCGTGTAACTGAAAGTCAGGGAATAACATATACATTCACTCCAAATCTTCTGTAGAATAGTGTTCAACTATATGATTTACGAACCCATCATTTTAGAATAGGATACTCGATAAGGATCGACTTCCAATTAAACTCCATTGTTACTCGATAAGGATCGACTTCCAATAAACTCCCTTGTTAGTCACGACAGTTTATTTACAGTTTAGTCACGACATTTTAATTTCCAGAAGGAGGACATACATATGAGTGGAACGATTACGATTGTTGGATTAGGCTCAGGGGACGAGAATCAACTCACGCTGGGTGTTTGGAGAAAACTGAAGTCAGCTGGCAAACTGTTTGTAAGAACGGAACAGCACCCTGTGGTCAGCTATTTGCGATCTGAGGACATTGCATTTCAATCCTTTGATTATTTGTATGAAGGGAATGACTCGTTCGGCAGTACCTATGAAGCGATCGTTGCGTACTTATTCGCAGAAGCTGCTAGAAGCGACCATCCGATCGTCTACGGGGTTCCAGGTCATCCCATGGTGGCTGAGTCAACGGTACAGCAATTGATAGCTGGCGGTGCAGAGAAGGGAATTAAGGTCGATGTTATAGGGGGAGAAAGCTTCTTAGATCAGGCTTTTATACGTCTGGGCTTTGATCCCATTGAGGGTTTTGCGCTTCTAGATGCTGCAGAGTTGAAATCAGAGTGGATCCGACCGCAGATTCATACGATTATCGGTCAGGTATTCGATTCCTTCACAGCCTCTGATGTCAAGTTAGCACTCATGGAGGTATATCCTGACGATTATCCAATCGTGGTGGCTCATGCCCTAGGTGTACAAGGTGAAGAGCATATTGAAACCTTACCCTTGTATGAAATTGACCGGATCGAGGCATATGGCAATCTATCGATTATTTACATCCCCCGGGCGGATGAACCGAACTTACGCAATCGTACATTCGAACGACTTCATGAAATCGTGCAGATTCTTCGTAGCCCCGAAGGGTGTCCGTGGGATCGTGAGCAGACGCATAGTAGTCTTCGTAAGCACCTCATCGAAGAGATGTATGAGGTGCTTGAAACGATCGACGATGATGATCCCGTCGCCATGTGTGAAGAGCTTGGAGATGTATTACTGCAAATTATGCTTCATGCACAGATGGAAGAGGAAGAAGGTACATTTACCGTTTGGGATATTATTGCAGGGTTGAATGAGAAGCTTATACGCCGTCATCCCCATGTATTCGGTGACCGGGAAGCGGGTAATTCCGCTGAAGCATTAGAAGCTTGGCAGGAAATAAAGGGAATAGAGAAACAGGTTAAGGGTGAATCGATTGTTAAAGTGTCCCAGCTCTCTGGAATTCCGCGGGAATTGCCAGCAGTCATGTATGCTTATAAGCTGCAGAAGAAAGCAGCGGAGGTTGGATTTGATTGGGATCGAATTGTGGATGTATTAGATAAGGTAGAAGAGGAAATAGCTGAAGTAAGAGAGCTTGTACAAGATGATAATTGTAACCAAACAGAGGAACAGAAATTCGCTCTTCAGCTAGAATTAGGTGATCTGCTATTCGCCGCCGTGAATGCTGCAAGATTCTGTCATGTTGATCCAGAACAAGCACTTCAATTAACAAATCGTAAGTTCATGGATCGGTTTGAATATATCGAACAACAGTTAGAACGAGCTGAAAAAGGATTTGCTGACACGAATTTAGCGGAGATGGAGCGATGGTGGCAGGAAGCCAAATTAGGAGAGCAAAAAACCTGATTTTCGACAAAATATCCTATATATTTACTATTATATCCATTATTCGAGTGTTTTTTTGAATAAAAATAAAAATATTCGCGTCAGTAGCAGGATTTTCCTTATTGAGCAAGAATACATATTGCGTGTAAGATCATCAAGTGAGGCCCCGAAAAACCTATAAGGGACAAGGGCTTCTGCAGGCTCGAAGGCAAGAACCAAAATCATAGGAGGCAAAAAAATGAACAAAACAGATTTAGTAAACAGCATTTCCACAAAAAGCGGATTGACTAAAAAAGATGTTGAATCCGTACTGAACGGATTTCTAGGCGAAGTAACAGACGCGCTTGCTTCAGGCGAAAAAGTTCAACTGATCGGCTTTGGCACATTCGAAACTCGTTCACGTTCAGGTCGTGTAGGTCGTAACCCACAAACGGGTAAAGCTATCACTATTCCAGCTTCCAAAGTTCCAGCTTTCAAAGCAGGGAACAAACTTAAAGAAGCAGTAAAATAATGCGGCTTGACAAATTCCTGAAGCTTTCCCGATTGATCAAACGACGAACTGTCGCTAAAGACGTTTCCGATCAAGGAAGAGTTGAGATTAATGGGAAGGAAGCGAAGGCGAGCAGTGGCGTGAAGGTCGGGGATGAAATCACCGTCCGATACGGTAACAAGCTTGTCACCGTGCGCGTAGAGATTCTCCACGAATCTCCTCGCAAGGAGCAATCCACTGAGATGTATACCGTCATCAGGGAACAATCGGTAACATCAACCGATTAACGACCAAGGACCTCTAACGAGGTCCTTTTTCTATGCACAATAAGCGATACTCAGTAGTTCTAAACAAGCCCCCCCTCCCATAAGGTAATAGGAATACAAGCTTTAAGGAGGGGACGTCATAATGGATCCACTTAAACCCAAACGACAGGAAATCAAGATGTTGAACCGGAAGGTCCTAGAAATCTCGGGTGTGTTGAATGTGGAAAGCTTCGACAGTGAAGAATTTCTACTCGAGACGGATAGCGGATTCCTAACGATTAAAGGTAGCAATTTGCATATG
Organism: Paenibacillaceae bacterium; assembly: GCA_040880185.1. Classification (GTDB taxonomy): domain Bacteria; phylum Bacillota; class Bacilli; order Paenibacillales; family UBA4045; genus UBA4045. Next base: position 18,089 of record JBBDIY010000021.1, on the reverse strand, counting down.
AAAAATTTTAATTTAGAGCAGGGTATGGTCGCCATAGAAGGATTGATTGATGCACTGGCCTACCTCGATACGGGTAATCCTCAGAAATCAAAAGGTTTACTGGGTAAATTGTTCAAATGAGCCTCCATGTACAATTCCTGACCTTGTATCTGATGGCTGGCAGTGGGGTCGTGCTCGGGATTGGCTTCGATATTATAGAGGTGCTTGCCCATGAGTTTAGGCTAAGACGGTGGACCACAGCACTCATGGATATCGGATATTGGCTTGTAGCGACCCTCTTCGTTTTTCAAGTACTCGTCTATGCGAATGACGGACAGGTTCGAATGTTTGTATTTATCGGATTATTCGTAGGAGTCATCATTTATTTCTATCTATTAAGCCGTATCGTTCGATTAACTGTTAATGGAGTACTCACACTTTTCCTTCGATTGCTTCGAGGTGTAGGTCGTATTCTATATACACTGTTGATCCGACCGTTATTATATCTGTATCGGTTATTGCAAATCATTCTTGGATTTTTGCTGACTATCTCTATTTTACTAGGAAAATTTATGATACAATGTATGAGATATGTCTATAAAATGATCATGCGATGGTTCTAAACCCCTGCTGAAAGGAATCCCTTTTACTTATGGTTAGTACTCAGGAACAACTACATCTGAATAGTAGGAAGGGTTCACGTAGAAGGCGTAGACTATTGTCTATGTTCGTTCTATGTTTTGTAGCTTGGGCTGGAGTAACCTTCTGGAATCAGGCCGATCTCATTAGTGAGAAAGTAGACCGCATGCTCGTTATGGAGAAGAAGCTGACAGAGACGAAGCAAGTGAATGAACAACTTAAACTGGAAATCACCAGATTAAATGATGATGAATATATTGAACAGAAGGCTAGAAAGGATTTTCAGATGGTTGGTGAGGGAGAGACGCTTTTTATCTCACCTGAATCGAATGGGGAATAATTTCTGCTAGACACTATATTGACCAACGGATTCAACATCATGTATAATCTGCATTGTTAGTAGGCAATTATCAATACTTTATCGCGTAATTATCAAAAACTAAGCTTATGGTCATCCAACAACTAAGCTTATAATCGAGCTACACAAAACTAAGCTTATGCTTACGAAGTAGTTTTATCGACCACTAGCGTGCTCATCAAAAACTTTTAGGAGGAAATGCATCTTTTATGTCAATCGAAGTCGGCACCAAGCTCGAGGGGAAAGTTACAGGTATTACACATTTTGGAGCATTCGTCGATCTTTCTGGTGGTGTTACAGGACTTGTTCACATCTCGGAAATTGCTGACAATTACGTGAAGGATGTCAACGATCATCTGAAGATTGAAGACGTTGTCACGGTTAAAGTCATTAATGTGGACAAAGACGGTAAGATTGGACTTTCCATCCGACAAGCTGTAGATAAACCTGTTAGTGAACGACCTGCACGTCCAGAACGACCTCCAGGCCCCCCACGTAGTAGTAGTGGTGGTGGATTCCCGCGCGGTGAAGGCGGTGGAGATCGTGGTGGCGGTTTCCGCGGTGGAGATCGTGGCGGCAATCGTAATTTCAAACCTGCAGGTGGCGTAGTGAAAGCAACCTTCGAGGACAAAGTATCCCGATTCCTAAAGGATAGCGAGGAACGAATTTCAAACCTGAAGAAGAGCACCGAGTCTAAGCGCGGTGGCAGGGGCGGAAGAAGAGACTAACTTATATTGACAATACATTCCCTATAAAAGTTTAATCAATATATAAATTTAAAACCGTAGAGCACATTGTGCTGCTACGGTTTTTTTGACGTAAAACAGCACTAGGCAGACTCCTAAGGTAGATTTTCTACTCTACATTTGGCTTCCGGTACTCCACCCCGAGTCACTGATTATATAAAATTACCATCCAATGGCGGTCCAAGCACCCCGAGTCACTGATTATATAGTAAAATTACCATCCAATGGAGGTCCGAGTACCCCGAGTCACTGATTATACAGTAAAATTACCATCCAATGGAGGTCCGAGTACCCCGAGTCACTGATTATACAGTAAAATTACCATCCAATGGCTTTCCCGAGACTGCCCAATACAGAATTTGTCGGAAAATTAATATGGAATGACGGGGTATTGCGACAAACTTTATAGAAACACAAATTTATAATAAAGGACACTATGAATGCAGGTGGTGTCTTTCAACGATGTTCAACGTAAGGTCAACGGAAAACGCAGTTCGAAGATGGACAAGCCTTGACCGTCAAGGTCTCCATCAAGCAAAGGCGCGATTTATGGATAGTAAGCTAGTGCAGCCTGTTTGGAGCAGGCGATGGACATGGTTATTGGTGGGTATGGCTTTCCTGCTAGGAAGGGCGATGATCTTGGAGGAGCTGGCTCCGTTCGCTGTTGCTTTTTTTGCTGTTGTCTATTTTTTGCGGAGAGAGTCGTTATTATGGGTTGGAAGTGCGTTGTTCATAGGGAGTCTCCTGTCGGTGGAGCCGCAGAGTGGATTCATTCTCGCACAGATGGCCGTCTTCTATAGCTGTCAGAAAGGATTAGAGGCTTTCGAAAGATCGGAGCTTTCTTACGCGCCTGTGACGGTTTTATTCTCATCCTTCGCTGTCAATTTGTTCGCCTATTCACTTCAATCCGGCTTGTCTTGGTACTATCTGATGATGGCCGTCGTCGAATCCGCGCTAGCCGTTATCCTAACCTTAGTATTCCTGCAAGCCATTCCGTTATTAAGCTTTTCCTTTAAGAATCATAGAATCAAGAATGAGGAAATGATCTGCATGGTTATTCTTGTGGCCTCTGTCATGACCGGGACTGTGGGTTGGGATATTGGCTCGTTATCGGTGGAGCACATGCTCTCACGCTACCTCGTGCTGCTCTTAGCACTCGTAGGAGGTGCACCTATGGGTGCGTTGGTCGGTGTGATCACAGGTTTGATCTTAAGCTTGGCTGATGTGAAAGCCATTCCGCAGATGAGTGTTCTAGCCTTTGCTGGTATGCTAGCAGGGCTCTTGAAGGAAGGCAAGCGACTTGGAGCCGCGATCGGTTTAATTATTGGTTCTACGATACTAGCCATGTATATGGGAGATCAACGTAATGTAGTACAGTCTATATTAGAATCTTCGGTCGCCATCTGCCTCTTCTTCCTAACACCTAGAGGGATCATTCAATTGCTTGCCCGATTTATCCCGGGTACACAAGAGCATACGAGGACGCAGCACGATTATGCGAAGCGCATACGCGTTATAACAGCAAACCGTGTTGAGCAGTTCTCTGAGGTATTCAGACAACTTGCGGCAAGCTTCAAGCAATTCGCCCACGAGGGTGAGTCGATGAAACGGGATGAGGATGTTAATCATTTTATGAACGAGATTGCACGTAAGTCCTGCTATTCCTGTTGGAAGCGTACACAGTGCTGGGATGAGAAATTCTATCGCACGTACACATTCATGACGGAGATGATGGGCGCGATTGAGGATCAACCAACGATTAGTAAGAAAGAAATTCGTGGCGAGTGGCGGCAAGCTTGTGTGAAGACGGAGCAGATTATGGAGCAAATGAAGCGTCAATATGAAGTTTACAAGCATGATATGCATTGGAAAAAACAAATCTATGACAGTCGCAGGTTAGTTGCCGACCAGCTGTCTGGTGTGTCCAAGGTCATGCAGGATCTCGCTCGAGAGATTAAACGGGAGGGACAAGCTCTCTATATTCAAGAAGAACAAATTCGTGATGCTCTAGAGCAATTGGGGCTATCGATTCAAGCCATAGAGGTGATTCAGCTCGATGAGGGTAACGTAGAAATTGAGGTTGTTCACCAATATACAAGAGGCTTCGACGAATGCCGCAAAATCATTGCCCCGTTACTATCCGATATCCTGAAGGAGAGCATTGTCGTTAAGAATGAACAACTCGCGCCAGAAGGGGGAGGGTATAGCATTGTGACCTTTGGCTCGGCCAAGGGGTATGAGATTGATACGGGAATTGCAGGTGCCGCCAAGGGTGGTGGATTGTTAAGTGGAGATAGCTTCAATATCACAGAGCTGGGTAATGGGAAATTTGCAGTTGCTGTGAGCGATGGTATGGGTAATGGAGAACGAGCGAAGCTAGAGAGCAGTGGGGCATTATCGATTCTGCAACAGTTTCTCCAATCTGGTATGGACGAGCAGCTAGCGATTAAATCTGTGAATTCCGTACTCCTGCTCAGATCTGCAGATGAGATGTATACCACGATAGATTTAGCATTAATAGATATGTATACGGCGCAAACGACGTTTCTCAAGATAGGCTCTACACCCAGTTTTGTAAAAAGAGGGAAAGAAATCATTACGATTATGGCTAACAATCTACCTGTGGGCATTCTACAAGATATCGACGTGGACCTCGTATCCGTGCAGCTTCTGCCAGGAGATATTCTGATTATCATGACGGATGGGATATATGATGCGCCAGGACCTGCGGTCAATAAAGAGCTGTGGATGAGGCGAATCATCCAAGATATTCAAGCCGAGACACCACAAGATATCGCGGACTGCTTATTGGAAACCGTTGTCCGCCATCATCACGGGGATATCATCGATGACATGACCGTGATCGTCACACGGATTGAGAAGTACAAACCGGAATGGTCAACCGTGCGTTGGAACGTGCTCCCTCGTGTGGAGCGGCCTAAGACCGTGAGCTAGGGCCGACCAGAATAAGTGGTCAATCGTCCATTCTTAATTAGCAGCTGAACGTCCTTTTACGCCGGATACCGAATCCCGATGAAGGGACGTTTTATAAATGTGCAAGTGGAGCCGGAGCCGACGGAGTTCCAAGTAACTTGCACAATAAATGTGCAAGTGGAGTCGGAGTCGACGGAATTCCAAGTAACTTGCACAATAAATGTGCAAGTGGAGCCGGAGCCGACGGAATTCCAAGTAACTTGCACAATAAATGTGCAAGTGGAGCCGGAGCCGAC
>JBBDIY010000021.1:0-12929 GCA_040880185.1 Paenibacillaceae bacterium | reverse complement strand
GGAGCCGGAGCCGACGGAGTTCCAAGTAACTTGCACAATAAATGTGCAAGTGGAGCCGGAGCCGACGGAGTTCCAAGTAACTTGCACAATAAATGTGCAAGTGGAGCCGGAGCCGACGGAGTTCCAAGTAACTTGCACAATAAATGTGCAAGTGGAGTCCCCGGTCATTGGATCCTCAGGTACAAAGAGAGTTTTATTGCTAAAACTCTTGGGATGGCAAAGCCGGTTAACCTTGTGATTATTTGCACATGAGTGAAGGCTCTTGGGACTGTTAGATCTTCACTTTTTTGGAGAAACTAATCATAGATGAGAGTTATATATGAATGCTAGTATTCCATAAGTGAAGGAGCTAAGATGGATATGATCAAACAGATCATTCTAGTTACGGATGGTTGTTCGAACGTGGGGACGAGTCCTGTCGTGGCGGCAGCGCATGCTTATGCGGAAGGAATTGTGGTGAATGTAATTGGCATTCTCGATCATGGCGATCTGGGGCAGAGAGGTGCATTTGAAGTAGGCGAGATTGCTAGGGCAGGCGGCGGGTTAAGCCGGCTAGTACATGCGCATCAGCTCTCTCAGACGATTCAGATGATGACAAGACAGACGGTCGCTTGTACGATACGACAGACAGTGCAAGAGGAATTGAAGAAGATTATGACGACTAAGCAGATGAATCAACCGACCACTGACCCGATCGAAGTCTTATCTCCTCAGCAACGTGCACAAGTCATTGAGGTTATGGATGAGATGGTCGAAACAGTGTCTCTACGAATGAGCCTGCTTCTAGATACGAGTGCGAGTATGAAATCCAAGTGGAGTGCTGTAATCGAAGCTATCCACGATTTAGGATTAAGCTTGCAGGCAAGGCAGGGCGCTAATGAGATTTCTATTTACCGATTTCCTGCTTCTTCGGCTCATAAACTTGCATGCGAAAAACTGCTACATCCGACGAATCAGCTTGCAAAAATGGGAGAGTTATTTTATAACTTAGAGATGAGAGGGACAACTCCGTCAGGACCTGCAATATTGGAAGTTGTTCGAGATATGATACAAGAATATAATGGTACATACAGTAAGGATAAGATTCAAGCACAACCAAGACATAACAGGGATGGGTTGCTAAGTGACTATATCGTATAATACGCAGCTTTTCCCAAGCAATGAGGAGCCTCTTCCAAGTAAGACGGAGCTTCTCCCAGGGATGATCATTCGCGGCAGGTGGAATAAATCCACATACCTCATTGAGCGTAAACTGGGTGAAGGCGCGAATGGGCATGTTTACTTAGCTGTTGGTGACGAGGATGGGAAGCAAATCCAATATGCATTGAAGGTTGGCTATAGCGCTTCTGATCTCCAATCTGAGATTAATCTCATGAAGAAGTTAGCGCCCATCGTGAATAGAAGACCGTTCTTCATTGATGCTGATGATTATATGGATGGTGAGGATGTATGCTCGTTCTATGTAATGCAATATGTGCAAGGGGTCTCGATATCTGAGTTTATAGAGAAGAAGGGAACCGAGTGGCTATACTTGACAGGCTACTATTTATTAAGCCGATTAAGTGCGATCCATCAGCGTGGATTTGCATTCTGTGATGTGAAGCCATCCAATGTGGTTGTGTCAGCTTATGGACAGGTGGAATTAATAGATTACGGTGGAGCCAGTCCATTTGGGAAATCGGTTCGACAATTCACAGAGCTGTATGATCGCGGATATTGGAACTGTGGTAGCCGCTCTGCGGACAGCGGTTACGACCTATTCGCTTTCTGTATCGTCTTTATGCAGCTAGCAGGAGCAATACTCCCAGGGAAGGGCGAAGTTGAAGTGCTGCTTCCGCATAATCGTTCCAAGACGGAACTTTATGAAGCTATTAAAGGATGTCCTGCTTGTCATATCGTAGCTCCGGTGCTTCATGGTATGATCGATGGCACGTATACAGACTCTGCCAAAGTGCTAGAGGAATGGAAGAATAGGATGCATACGATAGGTATTGTACCGAAGCAAGACATTAAAATTCCTTGGCTCGGCGGCCTCGCGGTTGTTTCGGTATTAATATTGACGATATCCATATATGTAACATTTAATTGAAGTGACTTCTATGCTTAAAGTATGTTCAGGGTAAGGGATGGAAGGTGATAGGCAGATGGATCTTGTACTACAAACCGCACAAATCATTCGCGAAGAAGGGCTACTACACGCTGGGGACAAGGTGGTTGTCGCAGTTTCGGGCGGTCCGGATTCGATGGCTCTGTTGCATGTTCTGCATCGTTTATCGTTAGATCAACAATATCGTTTGATTGTCGCACATGTGAATCATCAGTTCCGTGGAGCGGAGTCGGACCTTGAAGCCGAGGCGGTAGAGCAATATGCCGATAAGCTTGGCATTCCCTTCTGTGGCATTGCTATTGACGTACCCGCTTATGTTCGCGAGCATGGAGGTAATGTGCAGGCTGCAGCAAGAGAACTCCGCTATGGATATCTTCATGATATTGCCGAGCAATCAGGTGCTACTGCAATAGCATTAGCTCATCATGCCGATGATCAAGTCGAGACTGTTCTCATGAATTTACTGAGAGGAGCATCGCCTAGCGGTCTAATTGGTATTCTAATGAGAAGAACAGAAAAAAATATGGAACTGATTCGCCCCTTCTTACGTATACCCAAAGAACGACTACTACATCACTGTCAATCTGAGCGAATTCGCTTCTATACAGATAGCAGTAATGGTAATCGCAAATATACACGAAATCGTATACGTATGGATATTATTCCGCAGCTGTTAGCGATTAACCCCAAGCTTCCAGAAGCTGTAGACCGATTGGCGGATATCGTTCGTGAAGAGGATCGTTATCTGAATGAACAGACGAATGACGCTGCCCGTCGTATCGTACACTTCACAGATACTTCCTGTAAGGTATCCAGAAAGTCATGGATTGCTGAGCCCGTTGCTTTACAAAGAAGATTGATTAAACTAATATTAAATCATATTGCTGGAGGCGATTATTCTAGCGATTTCACGAAGATTGAATCGATCCGGTTGGCGATTGACAACGAAACTCAACCGTCATGGTCTTTACAGATCGACTCATTAGTTCGTATGGTTAGAGATTATAATCATATTGAATGGCTTCCGGGTCTAGTTGAGAAGCAGTTGAAGTGTAATTATGAGTATGTGATTGAAAGCTCTGATCGTGATTTATGGATTGCTGAAGCTCAAGTTTTATTGAATATCCATCTTGAGTCTCGTCGTATGGATATGGGTTTCATCATAGATAACCTAGCTCATGAGCAGTTTGAAGCATGCTTTGATGCCACGCAGATTTCATTTCCCTTTGTTGTTCGTTCAAGGCGCAGTGGGGATCGAATAGAGCTGTTAGGGTTAAATGGATCCAAGAAATTAAAGGATATATTCATCGATTTGAAGATTCCTCGGGATTGGCGAGACCGGGTTCCCCTCATCGTGGATCAAGAAGGTCGTATTCTCTGGATTCCTGGTATAGGGCGGTCAAGGCATGGATTGATTAGCAGCCACACTACCCATCTTCTACGAATGCAATTAAACTCAACAAGCACTCATCAATAAGAATGTAATGGTAGTTATTTTCATAAGTTGTTTATTATAAAGTTATATCAGGGAGGGTTTTTGTTGCACAGTGATATTGAACAGATCTTGCTTACAGAGGAACAGCTTGGGGAGAAGGTTCGAGAGCTGGCCGAGCAGATCACACATGATTACCGGGGTCGGAATCCACTAGTGATTTGTGTGTTAAAGGGCGCATTCATCTTTATGGCTGATCTGGTCAAACATATGGATATGTCGATTGAAATAGATTTTATGGCGGTATCAAGCTATGGAGCCTCAACGAAATCATCCGGGGTTGTCAAGATTATCAAAGATTTAGATGTGTCGGTTGAAGGCAGAGATGTAATCATTGTTGAAGACATTGTTGACAGCGGGCTTACTCTTACTTATTTAATTGATGTACTAGAACGACGCAATGCGCTCTCCGTAGCCGTTGTGGCTTTGATTGATAAACCTGAACGACGTACGACAGGGATTGAAGTAGAATACAAAGGCTTCGTGTTACCAGATGAGTTTGTCGTAGGTTATGGACTGGATTATGCGGAGAAATATCGTAATTTACCTTTTATTGGAATTCTAAAACCTGAGGTTTATAAATCTTAGCCAACATGAAATTCCCTTTGTTCCCGTACTATTGTGAACGTATTATATGCTGTGGTAGAATAATTTAAGTGTGCCGCAAAAGAGGAGGTAGGGGATGAACAGAATCATCCGTAATACCGGGTTCTACATCATAATCTTTTTGGTTACGGTTGGTATTGTTCGCTTTATCAGCCAACAAGGTGATCAGAGTGAAGACATCCGTTATGATGAATTTAGAGCTTCGTTAGCTAGCAATCAAATATCTGAGATTACTTCACTGAAATTCGACGGATATACATACTTAGTGACAGGTAAGTATACAACCTCGGACAAGAGCTTTACCACACGTGGCCCAGTAACAGATAGCTTTGTTGAGGCGATTGAACAGAGTGGTGTGCCAATTAATATTGAGAAGATGCAAGGTAATAGTGTTTGGGTTACCCTATTGACGACTATGATTCCTTTTATTATCATCTTTGTTCTCTTCTTCTTCATGCTGAATCAATCGCAAGGTGGCGGCGGGAAAGTCATGAATTTCGGCAAGAGCCGTGCCCGTCTATATAATGAGGAGAAGAAGAAAGTTACATTCGATGATGTAGCTGGTGCAGATGAGGAGAAACAAGAGCTCGTAGAAGTTGTCGAATTTCTAAAGGATCCACGGAAATTTGCAGCTGTAGGTGCTCGTATACCTAAAGGCGTACTCTTAGTAGGTCCTCCAGGAACAGGTAAAACCTTGCTTGCTCGTGCAGTTGCTGGTGAATCGGGTACACCGTTCTTCAGTATTAGTGGTTCGGACTTCGTAGAGATGTTCGTTGGTGTTGGTGCTTCACGTGTTCGTGATCTATTTGAGAATGCGAAGAAGAACGCTCCTTGTATTATTTTCATTGATGAGATCGATGCTGTTGGTCGTCAACGTGGTGCTGGATTAGGCGGCGGCCATGATGAGCGTGAGCAAACATTGAATCAGCTGTTAGTTGAGATGGATGGATTTGGTGCCAATGAAGGAATTATTATTGTTGCTGCAACAAACCGCCCTGATATTCTCGATCCGGCTTTACTTCGTCCCGGACGCTTCGACCGTCAGATAACCGTAGATCGTCCTGATTTGGTTGGTCGGGAGGCTGTATTGAAAGTACATGCTCGTAATAAGCCTCTTGCTAAAGATGTTAAATTAGATGTAATTGCGAAATTTACTACAGGGTTTACCGGAGCGGATTTAGAGAACTTGCTGAATGAAGCTGCGCTCTTGGCTGCTCGAAGAAACCGTAAGGATATTTCCATGAAGGAAGTTGAAGAAGCTGTCGATCGTGTAGTCGTCGGAGTAGAGAAGAAGAGCCGTGTTATTAGTCCTCGTGAGAAGCGGATTGTTGCTTATCATGAAGCAGGACATACCATTGTCGGATATTTTATGGAGAATGCCGATATGGTTCAGAAGGTCACCATCGTACCAAGGGGTCGTGCAGGCGGTTACGTCATGATGATGCCGAAGGAAGATCGTTTCCTCATAACCAAACAAGAGTTGCTTGAACGTGTTTCTGGACTGCTGGCTGGTCGTGTGTCTGAGGAATTATTCATCGGAGAAGTCGGAACAGGCGCTTACGATGACTTCAAGAAAGCAACGGGTATCGTACGGGCTATGATCATGGAATACGGGATGAGCGATAAGCTCGGACCGATGCAGTTTGGAAGTTCACAAGGCCAAGTATTCCTTGGTCGCGACTTAGGGCATGAGCAGAATTATAGTGACTCCATTGCTTATGAGATTGATCAGGAAATGCAGAACATTACTCGGGGCTGTTATGATAAAGCGAAAGCGATCTTGACCGAACACGCGGACAAGGTACATATCATCGCCAGCACATTGCTTGAGGTCGAGACGCTGGATGTCGATATGATCAGACAATTAATTGAGAATGGCAAGATAGAACCGAAGAAGCATGTTGAGCCAGATCCAGCTCCTGATGGTAGCGGAGAAGCGTCAATAACGCCAACTGTAGCACCGACTCCATCCAGCGAAGATGTGAAGGTTAACATCCAACCGCAGAATGGTGATCATGAATCGAATAAGCTAGGCTTTGATAAGGAAGACGATAATAACGAAGATGGTTCTAAACAATAATTCAAGGATAAACGGCTTCGCCGTCCCGAAGTTGAAACCGGCTCTGCTTAACGCAGACCGGTTTTTTGGTCTTCATGCTGCACGATTGTCCGAATGAACTAGGTAACTTCGGCGCAACTGGCTGAATACAGCTAGGGACCGCTTATATTAAGGATTCTGTACATTGACACTACTCTGAAGGTTGTGTAAATTTAGTTCATACTCAATTGAGCACAATAAGTATTGGACAAGTGCGAGACAAGTCCGATCGTAATGATATAATATTGGGCATTCAACATCCTGTAATTCGCTGAGAGGGGTTATCATCATGGAAGTCATGGAAAAACTCGCATTGGAACGTAAAGCTGAACAGAATAGAGAACTCAAGGAACGACTGCTACAATTAAAGAAAGAACGTAATGCGATTGTTCTTGCACATTATTATCAACGAGATGAGATACAGGAAGTAGCTGATTTCCGTGGAGATTCTTTCTTGCTCGCACAGAAGGCTGCGCAAACCGATGCAGATGTCATTGTATTCTGCGGTGTCCACTTTATGGGTGAGAGCGCGAAGATTCTAGCTCCGAATAAGACGGTTATTATTCCTGATGAACGAGCAGGATGTCCAATGGCCGATATGGTTAATGTGGATGGACTTCGTGCGCTCAAGCGACAATATCCCAATGCTAAGGTAGTTACCTACATTAACTCCTCTGCTGAGGTTAAGGCGGAGACGGACATCGTCTGTACATCGGCCAATGCGGTGAAGATCGTTAATTCCGTTGAAGGTGATGAAGTGATCTGGGTACCGGATAAGAATCTCGGTGATTGGGTTTCCAAACAAACGGATAAGAAGATGATTATCTGGGAGGGTTATTGCAATACTCATGACATGCTTACTATTAAGGACGTTGAAGAGATGAGAATTCTACATCCGAACGCACAATTCGTTGTTCATCCGGAATGTCGTCCAGAGGTTGTTAAGCTTGCAGATTATGTCGGTAGCACAACATCGATCATTAAGTATTGCCGTGATTCGGAACATCAGGAATTTATCGTAGGTACAGAGGATGGTACGGGATACCAGTTACGTTTAGATAGCCCGAGCAAGCAATTTTATTTCGCGACCAAATATTTGGTTTGTCCGAATATGAAGGTGAATAACCTAAAGAAGCTAGTTCGCTGTCTAGAGAACATGGAGCCGGAAATATATGTTCCGCCACACATTGCCGATCAAGCAAGAATTTCCTTAGAGCGTATGCTGCAGGTGTCATCGTCATGAACATTAGATATTTAGTCGATTTTGATTTGTCGAAGCTGCCACGGCATGATAAGGAAGTCATTGTAATTGGTGCAGGTATTGCTGGCTTGTTCACAGCGATCAAAGCTGCAGAAACCCATAAGGTCATTATGATTACCAAGAAATCGTTGCTCGATAGTAACACGCAATTCGCACAAGGTGGCATTGCTGCAGTTATATCAGACGAGGATTCCCCTGCTTATCATCGACAGGATACACTTATTGCTGGTGCGGGTCTATGTTCATCTGATGCTGTTGATGTATTGGTACATGAAGGTACAGCTGGTGTGCAGGACTTGGTATTGATGGGAACACAATTCGATCTTGAGAATGGTGAATATGCACTTACCCAAGAAGGAGCGCATAGTCAACGTAGAATTCTACATGCACATGGAGATGCGACTGGCGCAGAGATTATCAGAGCACTGTCAGAGAAAGCATCGTCGCATCCGAATATCGAGATATGGAATGACCACTTTGTGATCGATCTGATTACACACGAGGATGAATGCTGTGGCGCACTTGTTCAGAAATCTGATGGACAACGCGTATTCGTGGCAGGTAAAGCAACGATATTATGTACAGGCGGTGCAGGACAGTTATTCAGATATACAACCAATCCAGAAGTAGCAACGGGTGATGGTATTGCTATTGCTTATCGTGCAGGTGCGTATATAAGAGATATGGAGTTCCTACAATTTCATCCAACGGCATTATGCTATCCTGGGGCACCTCGGTTCCTCATCTCGGAAGCTGTTCGTGGGGAAGGTGCGGTGCTTCGCAACATTAGAGGCGAGCGTTTCATGGCTGGCTATCACCCACAGCTTGAACTTGCTCCACGTGATGTAGTAGCACGTGCGATCGTGGATGAGATGGAGAAGACGAAATCGACGTTCGTTTATTTGGATATTACGCATGAATCCATCGAGATGGTCAAGCATCGATTTCCAACCATTTACGAGTATTGTTTGACCTTTGGGTTGGATTTAACAACGGATTGGATCCCTGTAGCTCCAGCAGCTCATTATATGATGGGCGGTGTGAAGACAGATTTACATGGTGAAACGTCATTGAAACGATTATTTGCTTGTGGTGAAGTGTCTTCTACTGGTGTCCATGGTGCTAACAGGCTTGCGAGCAATTCACTTTCGGAAGCTATCGTATTCGGTCGAAGGATCATAGATTCGATTAATCGTCTAGAACCATTACCTGCTAATATCGAATTTTCGTTCAACCTGAATCGGAATGCTGAACCTATCCAAGCCATCGTCGAGAGACGACTAAAACTGCAGAAAATCATGCTTCGATATGGTGGGTTGAAACGAACGCTCAAGGGTCTTAAGAAGGGTATTGAGGAACTCCGTAGACAGCTACCTGTTCTGGACATCCATCTAACCAAACGAGAAGAATATGAATTTGCGAATTTGCTCACATGTGCGTTATTAACTACGCAAGCTGCACTTGAACGACAAGAGAGTCGAGGTGCTCATTATCGCGAGGACTTCCCAGAAAAGGATGATCTGATGTGGCGAAAGCATACGTTATGGCATATCGAGCAAGGAATGGTGGAGGAGCGGATTGTGGATGTTTGATTTGAACGTTGCCCAAATAAAGACGCAGATTGCGGTTTGGCTGCAAGAGGATATGGCTACAGGTGATATCTCTTCCATGGCGACGATTCCTCGGGATCATCAGTCAAAAGGAATACTTCATGTCAAAGAAACCGGAGTCGTTGCAGGTTTACCGATCGTAGCACTTATATTCGCAGAGGTTGATCCAGAGCTTGAATTTACATGCTGTGTGGAAGAAGGATCACTGGCAGTCATGGGCACGGTCATCGCTGAAGTTTCAGGTAGAACCTGGAGTATTCTAGCTGCTGAACGGTTAGCGCTTAATCTATTACAGCGTTTATCAGGCATTGCAACCAAGACGAGGTCCTTCGTTGAGGCTTTGGATGGTCTGCCGGTGAGATTGGCGGATACACGTAAGACAACTCCTGGACTCAGATCCTTAGAGAAGTATGCGATTCGAGTTGGTGGTGGTTATAATCATCGCTTCGGATTGTATGATGCGGTCATGATTAAGGACAATCACATAAAAGCTTCAGGCGGGATTATTAATGCGATACGTTCTGCTCGCATACGAATTCCACATACGATGAAGATTGAGGTAGAGACAGAGAATATGGTACAGGTCGAGGAGGCTCTTGAGGCGGGAGCAGATATCATTATGCTCGATAACATGACCCCAGATCATATGTCTCTTGCAGTTAAGCGTATTAAAGCTGTCGCTAAGCATATCGTAGTTGAGGCATCCGGCGGTGTTACGATGCAATCGCTGAAGAGCATTGCTCTAACAGGTGTGGATGTTATCTCTGTAGGTAGCCTAACACACTCTATTCGTTCATTAGATATTAGCTTAGACCTGAATGAGCGTAAGGAGTCTAAAGTATGATACTGGTTATGGACATTGGGAATACTAATATTGTACTCGGTGTGTATGAGAAGCAGAATTTACTGCATCACTGGCGACTTAGCACGAGCCGAACAGCAACTGCGGACGAATATGGGATCACTGTGTTTAATTTGTTCCAGCATGCAGGTATTACTTTTAGCCAAATTGAAGGTGTCATTGTATCCTCTGTAGTACCACCAATCATGCGTACAATAGACACGTTGTGTACGAGATATATTAAGAAATCTCCGCTCATTGTAGGCCCGGGTATTAAAACGGGGTTGAATATCCGTTATGAGAACCCGCGGGAAGTTGGAGCAGACCGTATATGCAATGCCATAGCTGCGATTGAATTATATGGGCCGCCTCTCATTATAGTGGATTTTGGGACCGCGACGACCTTCGACTTTATAGACGAAAAAGGAGATTACCTTGGTGGAGCCATCGCACCTGGTATTGGGATATCGACAGAGGCACTTTATAGTCACGCCGCCAAGCTTCCGCGCATAGAGCTTGCTCGTCCGAAGAGCACCGTCGGTCGTAATCCAGTCTCTTCGATGCAGGCCGGTATTATATATGGCTTTGCAGGTCAAGTGGATGGCATTGTATGGCGAATGGAAGAGGAATTTGGTTACAAGGCGAAGGTCATCGCGACAGGTGGGTTGGCTGAACTCATATCTGGCGAATCCAAAACAATTCAAGAGATCAACCCCATGATCACACTTCAGGGCTTGCTCATGATCTATGAGCGTAACCAATAGATAATCAGTGAATATAGCAGATAAGGAGCATTCGATGAGCGACAACGACAACCAAGATATTATTGTCCGTGGTATGGCTATGGATGGCAAAGTAAGAGTGTTCGCAGCTTTATCTACGACCATTGTTGAGGAGTTGCGTGCTCGGCATGACACATGGCCTACGGCCACTGCGGCTTTGGGCCGAACGGTGACAGCTGGCGTGATGATGGGCAGTATGCTCAAGGGTGAGGAGAAGCTTACGATTCAAATTCGCGGAGATGGTCCACTAGGACAAATCGTTGTTGATGCGAATGCAGCTGGAGAAGTCCGCGGTTATGTGACAGAACCTCATATCGATCTACCACTTAATGAGAAGGGTAAGCTGGATGTTGCTGGCGCAGTTGGACGTGATGGTTTGTTGTATGTGACCAAGGATCTGGGTATGAAGGAGCCTTATCGCGGAACCTCGCCGATCGTATCGGGTGAGTTAGCAGAGGATTTCACTTATTACTTCAGCACATCAGAGCAAACCCCTTCGGCGGTTGCATTAGGGGTGCTTGTTAACCCAGATTATTCGGTTAGAGCAGCTGGGGGATTCATTCTCCAGTTGCTGCCAGGACTCAGTGATAGTGAAATAACAATCATTGAGCAGAAGCTGGCTGCATTGATTCCAGTCACAACCTTGATTGAGCAAGGTGCAGGACCTGAGGATATTCTTCATCAGCTATTTGATTCTGTTCATATTTATGAACGTTCCCCCATTCTATTTCGCTGCACCTGTTCGCAAGATCGTGTTGAGAAAACGCTGATCAGCCTTGGTAAAGACGAGATCGACGCTTTAATTGACGAACTGGGTCGAGCGGAAGTCATATGCCACTTCTGCAATGAGAAATACATATTAGAGAAGGCCGAGTTAGAGCAGCTGAGGGCAAAACATTTTCATTGACAACCATTTTTAACGCTGATAAGATTAGGATAGTCAAAGCCGACTTGTTTAGTCGGAATAAATTATTGGTGTAGGCTTTCGAAGTAATATTATTATGCTACACAAAACTTTTAGGAGGAATCACCATGGCCAAAATTGTTCAGAATATTACTCAGGTTATCGGAGATACGCCGCTAGTTCGACTTAATCGTATCGTTCCAGAGGGCAGTGCAGAAATATATGTTAAGCTTGAGTACCAGAATCCGGGATCAAGTGTTAAAGACCGTATCGGTCTTAGCATGATCGAACAAGCTGAGAAAGATGGCAAGCTTAAACCAGGTGATACCATCGTTGAACCAACTAGTGGTAATACTGGAATTGGACTAGCTATGTCAGCAGCAGCTAAAGGGTACAAAGCCATTATCGTTATGCCCGAAACAATGAGTGTTGAAAGACGCAGCCTGCTTCGTGCTTATGGAGCTCAATTAGAATTAACACCTGGTGCCGAAGGAATGAAGGGTGCTATTCGTCGTGCTGAAGAAATCAAAGCTGCGAACCCGGATTACTTTATGCCACAGCAATTCCTTAACCAAGCGAATGTGAAGGTTCACCGTGAAACAACTGGGCCGGAAATTGTTGAAGCTATAAATTCATTAGACGGTAAGATAGATGGATTCGTATCTGGTATTGGAACGGGCGGTACAATCACTGGTGCTGGAGAGGTTCTTCGTAAGAATTTCCCTAACATTAAGATCTATGCGGTTGAGCCATCTGCATCGCCGATCCTATCTGGTGGTAAGCCAGGTCCTCATAAACTTCAAGGACTAGGCGCAGGATTTATACCTGAGATATTGAACACAAGCATATATGATGAGGTTGTAACTGTCGAGAATGAAGAAGCATTCGAGACTGCTCGTCGTACGGCTCGTGAAGAAGGAATTCTTGGAGGCATCTCCTCCGGAGCTGCTATCTTCGCAGCACTTAAGGTTGCTAAAGAGCTTGGTGCAGGCAAACGTGTTGTGGCTATTCTTCCAGACAATGGAGAACGTTACCTCAGTACTGCTTTGTATCAATTCGAAGACTAGAATTAATTGTTGAGACTATGAATGAGTGACCCCTCACGGTATACTGAGAACGGCTTCAGTATGAGTAAGGGGTTTTTCTTGCTATTTCAGAATTTATAAGTTTTAGATAGCCTCTCGGCATTGAGTGGGCGTGAAGGTGGTGTAACCAGTGAAATTGATTA
>JBBDIY010000020.1:0-7024 GCA_040880185.1 Paenibacillaceae bacterium | reverse complement strand
TTTTCAAATAGATTAACGGCATTCGAACACCCCTTTCCACGTTATAATTATAACGCGGAAAGGGGTGTTCTGTCAAGTCAAATATACTGAAAATCCCCGTTATTACGTGGTATTTAGACACTCCTCGTTATAAATATGACGGGGATTCAGGTAAAATGTGTAAAGATTGATTCTTCTACAAAACCAGCTTTTGCATCGTGACCAACATCCCATGTAAGGTAGAAGTTACGGAAAACAGTTAATTTATCAAGAGCTTTTCGAATATAAGGAATATGAAAATTCCCTATATTCTCAATACATATTTGAACTTCAAAAGTTTCAGCTAAATCGTAAAGTTCTAAATACGACTCATAAAGCAAATCTAAATACTTTTCTTCATACTGTTCATTTATCCAAACCTTTTTCTGGGTTAAAGTGAAATAAATCCCATTATTTAAATGCATATTAAGTGTTTTAATACCTGATAAATTAGCCCATTCCATCGTATGTCTGCATCGTTCTAAGTGACCTTTCCTTATTGAAGGGTGATAAGAGGATAAATCCATTTCTTCTGGGAGATGTATTGTAAAATCTATTCCGTACTGTTCTTTATAGAGTCTCAATTCAGAGCAACTTATATTTTCAGGTATGCAAATGGGGAGGTTCATATTTAATTCGATAAAGTCTAATCCGAGTGTATTACATAATTGAACGTTTTCAGTAATAGATGTATATTCTACCAGGGTAGGCATTCCAAATTTCATATGACATCCTCAGTTCAGCCTATAATATTTACCAGTTAGCACAGAAGGCTTCCTAACATTATTGTCGGCAGCCTTCTCCTGTTTGTCCATTGAGCTCTCGTTCCCGATAGTGCAACAAGGAATTAAATAGAGACATCGAACTCATTTACATAAACAGCATTGCCCGTAATTTCTATACTATCACCGTTTGTTACTGTTACTCCGATTCTGCCATCCCTTCCGATTTCCTGTCCTTGTTCAATCATGAGGTTTAATAAAAAATCAGACTTTATATATCTTGCATAATAAGCTCCCATTACTCCAGAGGCAGTACCAGTGACTGGATCCTCAATAGTACCAGAAAACGGAGATGAAAAATGGCGAGCGTGCATATGTGCATTGGAATCGTATGTTTCTAAACAAAAAGGATGGATAGACCTCTAGGCATTTCCTTCAGAATGTTTGGAAAGAGCTTGTTAATTGGCTTCATTCGTTTGAAAGCAGCAAGACTATTTATTGGAATCAACAATGTCCACGTCCCTGTGCTACCATACAATGTTGGTAATTCTGTCTCAATATCGCCTACATCAATTCCCATAGAAATAGCTAATTCTTGAAGTGAGCCATTGAATTCTTGAAATTGGGGAGTAGCTTGCCTCATTGTTATGTAAAGTCCTTCTTTTGAATTAAGTCTTATCGGTAAAATCCCTGCTTTTGTTTCAATTGTAAACTCAGTTTTATCACCCAACAAACCTTTCGTTATCAACGTATAAATAGTTGCCATTGTTGCGTGACCACAAAGATTTATTTCATGACCTGGGGTAAAGAAGCGAATTCTTAAATCTGCGATATCGGATTTAAGTGGGAAAGCCGTTTCGTTAAACCCTACTTTTTCTGCCACTTCTCGCATTTGCTCTTCAGTAAGATTTTCGCCATCCAATACTACCCCCGCTGGGTTTCCCATATTGGGAATATTACTGAATGCGTCGTAATGATAAACCTTTATTGTTTTCACAAGCACACCCCCAACTTAGTATCAATTATAACAGCAAATTTAGGTATTATTGTGTAACGATGTTGTTTAGCATAACTGCCAGTTACTTCAATAATCCAAAATAGAGATGTGACGAAGTAAGCTTCATAAATATCTTATTTATGCAAGAAGATGAGCTCTCCAGTTATCCCATGCCTTTAAGTAATCATCCATATCATGTGGATGGACTTTAGCACAAATACCAATTCGGCAATATAGTTGAAAAGTCACTTCCTCAATAAGTCTTAATCTCTCTATCGATTTGTGATTGAACAACTCGAAGGCGGCAAACAACGTTTCTAAGTTTAAATCGTCAGGAGAAGAGCAAAAAGCGTATGTAAAATCATATATAACAGGACCAACCATTGGAGATGGATCAATGACACCAACTAGTCCGAATTCATGAAAAATGAAATTATGGACACCGGTATCACCATGTAATAAATATTTATCATCAACTTTTGAAATGTTTTCAATTAACGGTTTTACTTTATAATAATCCTCTATTGGCAGAAGACTCCCCACGTTATTTCGTGCACCTTCCAAACTTCTCTCGTTAAATTCACGCCACGATTCACGTGGCAGCTCCAATCTTCCCCATATTTTCAATTGGTGGTTTATTTCATAATGATTCAATAGATCTTTGACCAAAAGGCTTAACCAATTTACCTTTGAACCACGATTATTATGTGTTGTACCAGTAATATATGAATACACGATGAACGTTTTAGCAGGATCGGTATAGATGAGTTTAGGTAGTACCGGACTCTTAATATAGGCTTGATGTAATTGTTCGACAAAGGAAATACTCTGATGATTATCAATTTTAAGAACATATTTCGGTTCCTCGTTAACTGTAAGAGTATACACAAGTCCATCGGTGGTTCCACTCATCTTTGTAGCAATTTTAGCGTTATAGTCAATTACGCCTCTTGCACGAAGTGTTGTAAGAATCGCGTAAACATCTGGATTTCGTGTCATTATGTCTCGCCCCCAATATATTCCATGTCCAAATTATATATTCTATGACCATATAATTACTAGTTACCGTTTGGATATACTTAACTATCCCGTTGTTTATTCCAATCGATTATTTAAGGTTAAAGGTAAATTTGCTGTCCTTGTCGAAGGAGAACTATACAATCATATATAAACGAGGTGAAAGACGATTGGCAAAGATTGCTGTGTTAATAGGTAATGGTGCTATGTCAAGAAAGTAGACACAGATTATTTTTTTAGTTTATCGATCCGGTAAACATTAGTTCAAAATCGGAAGGTGAATGGTAACCGATCGAGGAATGAATACGTTCATTGTTATAAAAAACCTCGATGTATTCAAAGATACTTGCCGCTGCCTCTTCGCGCGTCTCGTACTTATTCAGGTAAATCAACTCTTTCTTGAGGACACTATGAAACGACTCGATACAAGCGTTATCATAGCAATTTCCCTTGCGACTCATACTGCCAATCATCTTGTAGATCTGAAGCTTTTTTTGATAGTCAAGGGAAGCATATTGGCTCCCACGATCCGAGTGATGTAGTAATCCCTCACCAGAACGCTGGCGTATAAAAGCCTGCTCTAGTGCCTTTATAACTAGCTCTTTGGTCATACGATCACTCATATGCCAACCTACGATTTTACGGGAGTACAGGTCCATCACGCTTGCCAAATAAAGCCATCCTTCAAGGGTCCAAATATAGGTAATATCGGTCACCCATTTTTCATTGGGCTGGGTAGCTGTAAACTCTTGATTCATGACGTTCTCTTGAACCGGAAGTGCATGTTTGGAATTCGTTGTCGCCTTGTATTTCTTGACGGTTCTTGAGCGAAGACCATTGTCCTTCATGATACGTGAGACCGTTCGTTCAGAGATTGCAACGCCAGTTTGTTTCAATCGTCGTGTGACTTTGGGGCTTCCGTAGAGCTGTCTAGATTTATCGTAAACTTCTTTGATTTGATCTTTCCATTCTTTGTGCTGACGCTCTTGCTCGCTTTCAGGTCGGGTTAACCATTTGTAATACCCACTGCGAGACACTCCCATTACACTGCACATCTTCTCCAGTCGGTACTCGGAGTGGTATTTATGAATGAATGCATATTTTACCGACGGTCTTTCGCGAAGAAGTGCATCGCTTTTTTTAAGATTTCATTCTCCTCTTGCAGGTCTCTGTTCTGTTTCTGAAGTTCTCTTATTCGATGATCTTCCGACTTAAACACTTGTGCAGCAACAACTTCCGGCTCACCACCGTACTTGTTCACCCAACCATATAGAGTGTTTGCGTTAATCTTTAACTCACGGCCTATTTCTGCTACTGATTTTCCACTCTCCTTTATGTGCTTCACTGTCTGTCTTTTGTACGCTTCATCTTTCCCCATCTTACTCATAGACACAGTCTCCTTTTTAACCCTATTGGATTTACTATAATCTGTGTCTATTAATCAGTCTAGCACCATAACGGTCTTTCTGTCGCTTTAAGTCGCGAACTTTCTCTGCCGAATATAACCAAAAGGTTTTTGAATCGTCTACCAGCTGAACAAAAGGCACTTGTAGAACACTATATTTCGGATAATAATGATAGAGGCGACTTTGAAAGATGCATTGCCCATGTTGAGAAACTTCACGATGTATTACACTACTACCAAGATCTCTTAAGAGACGATAAACATGGCAAAAGATATGGTGAAGTCAATAATTTGGATTCAACTGCATTGGAGAAGCATGTAAAATCCATACGAGATTCTAACTATAAATTTTCAGCATTGATTGTTGAAACTATCCATGGTTATGTTAAGCATTCTTTGATTGATTCCAAACTTCAAGGTTTTGTTAAATGGTTTACCTCCATACTGAACGGTACAAACGAAGTTGATCTGTTTACTTTAAACTATGATCTATTATTAGAGACAATACTTCTCCAAATTGGGAAAGGTAAAGAATTTATGGACTTCATCATCAAGCTGGGCCATGGCCTGCAGCAATTGCTTGGTAATAATCCTCGTTATTATTTCAATCCAGGTAATCGTAAAGTTATGAAAAAAGCAGAAGATTGCAACACTAGACTTTATCACTTACATGGATCCTTATCGTCATTTAAAGATCTTAATAAAGAGAGTATGGGAAAAGGGAAAGGAACATATTTCAAGATAAGTACTGAAGCAATTCAGGAAAACAGATTTTTTGATAAGATCTTCGATCTAAATATCGTGCCTTCCATCATAGCAGGCGATCGAAAAGATGATAAGATTCAAGAAATGCCATTCAGATTTTATTACGAAGAGTTTATGAAAAAGATGAGTATGGAGGACCAACTTTGTGACAAGTTATTTATCATCGGATATAGTTTTAGGGATGACCATATTAACAGAATGATCTCTGAAAGGTTAAAGCTTTCGACACAGATTATCAACCCTAGACCGCTTGAGTTTCTTACAATAGTGGATTTTGCTACAAGTGCCGAAGATAAAGCAAAATTCATTAAACGTATTAACTTTGTTTTAGGATTGGAACAAGGAGCGATAGGGCGATTTATTGAAAACGACTCAAGGATTCTTTTTGGTGGTGCTAATAGTATCCAAGTGAATGTATAGTCTAATGAAGCATACTAGAACCATCGTTACCATTAAGAATTAGTGCTCTTTGCGCTACTGGATGGGTCAATACAATTAAAATATTTTCGTCCCCAAACCGTCCCCAAGCAAGTATTTTACTAACATTTACTCAATCACCCTTAAAAAAAGACAAAGAAAAAAGCCCCGCACAGCAAGGCTTCCAAGCTCTAAAACGTATAATGCGGTCAGAGGGATTTGAACCCTCACACCCGAAGGCACCACCCCCTCAATAGGATGGGATGGGTTTGTTGGCGTTGGTTGTAGTTGGCTTGAGCCTTGGTCTGTTAGGATTTTGATGGGTTTAGTTTTGTTCCTGTTGGCTGAAGTATGTCCGTTGTTGACGGAGTTCGTCAACAAATCCGTCAACAACGAAACTTCCCGCGAACATATTACACAATGCGAATCCCGATACGCATGACTTCTTTGGCTATAGGATCTTCATCATTAAAATCCTCAACGGAGAAGGGATGTGGTTCGATCCGGTTATCCACGTTACGTCTTATCTTCATCAATTTAAATGTGCCCTCAACTAAATCGCCAGAAAATCCATCAGCCACTACAGCTATATCTATATCACTGTCATCTGTGAATGTACCACTTGCATAAGAGCCATATACATACAGACTATGAAGACCAATGTGTTCTTTTAACAAACCCGCATACTGCAATGCAATATCATTTATTTGGTTTTTAACATTGTCATCATTCATATCCTCAGCTCCTTCTGTGATCTTTCGAAGGAATACCTACATTCTATGATGGTTAATTATTTGCATCTGTTTCCTTATTAATAATCAGGCTTACCTCTTCATTGAATGCCCTTACTTGTTCTATTAATTCCGATACTTTTTCCTTTTCAAATGAAACTGATGCACTGTAATCAGCTTCAGCCCGATGGTCCATTAAACGGTTATATGCCCTTACTAGATGGGGCGAAACCAACCCAGTCAGACCCAAGTTTTTACTCACCCATCCTCTTACATGAGTATGTTTATTACTAACACTTTCGCCTCTGAGAAGAATTAGAGCTGTAACCGTCTGAAAAGCTGAATAGTACAAAGCACTAACGCAGCCATCATAAAGCCCTTTTTCAAAAGATAACTCAGCGAGGTCGAATTTTTGTCCAGCCTTTTTCAACATCACATCTGATGCTTTGCTATATCTCAAGAGCAATTCCCTCCTGAACGATGTTATCTTTTAACGGAAGCCAGATGCTATCCGCTTCCGTAGACCAATCATCTGCATTCTCCAAGATGCATGTCAGTTGGGTATCGTATTCCAAGTTTATTTCGAATGTAATGTCTGAAAGCTTCTCTCGGTTATCCCAGTTTTTCTCTTCCTCAATTAGAACTAATATATCGATATCCGACCATTCACCAAAATCGCCTCTTGCCTTAGAACCAAACAAGACAAGTTGACGTAAACGAAACGAATCTGATATACGAGCTCTTAGCTTATCGATAGCTTTTCTTTCTGTTTCCGTTAAGTTATTCATTTCATTGGCAGAAAACTTAATCATGAGTACCACTCCCTACTTGTAATTCGTGACATTTCATGTTGGAATCAATTAGTATTTCAATCTATAGTAATTTGAATTGAATATCCCTTCTGAGTCATGTTTGATGTAATTGCCGCAACAACAATGTCTTGATGTGATTC